>CAZFOG010000335.1:0-7333 GCA_964520685.1 uncultured Nitrospiraceae bacterium
GTGGAACGCCGGAAGGCGTTCTGGGGGAGGATTCTTGGCTTCCAGAAACCGAATTCTCGCGGCAGCGAACCATGAGCCTGCGGCTCACCCGTAGACGATGAAAATACAATGACCGGCGAGGGCGCCGGTCCCACATTCCGGAAGGGATATGAATTTTCGAGGCAGTCATGGCGCGTTGTGGCCGCGTCGGCTGACGGCGCACGCGCTGCGCGCACGGGACAACCTTGAGATACGGCACTCTATAGCTGCACCCTGACATTAAGAAAGGACAAAGACCAATGAAATCACATTCGCGAAGAACGTTTCTGGGCACCACGGCAAGCGCGGGCCTGGCAGGTATCGGGTTGTGTGCCGCCGCGGAGGAGAAGGCCATTCAGGGCTTCGACGAAACCGAGAGCACGACCCAGAAAGACAAGGTATGGCAACCGGTCTCCGATCGGAAGGTCCGCGTGGGCATCGTGGGCTATGGCGTGTGCAAGTTCGGGGCAGCATTCAGTCTCCAGGACCATCCCAATGTCGAGGTCGCGGCGGTGAGCGACCTGTTTCCGGACCGTTGCGCCGAACTGGCCAAGGTGTGCCGGTGCGAGAAGACCTATCCTTCCCTCGAAGAACTCGTGAAAGACGACACCATCGAGGCGGTCTTCGTGGCGACGGATGCGCCCAGCCATGCGCGGCACTGCATCGAAGTTCTCAAGCACGGCAAACACGTGGCGAGCGCGGTGCCGGCCGTCTTCGGCTCGCTCGAGGATGCCAATCGTCTGTTCGAAGCCGTGAAGGCCGCTTCCGGCCTGAAGTACATGATGTTCGAGACGTCGGCGTTCCGCAACGACTGCTATGCCATGCGCCAGGTATACAACGCGGGCGGTTTCGGCAAGATGATCTACACCGAGGGCGAATATTTTCATTACTCGGCGACGCCCATCGACTCGTACAAGGGCTGGCGCATTGGCTGTCCTCCCCAGTGGTACCCGACTCACGCAAACGCCTACTACGTGTGCGTGACCGGCGGTACGTTCACCGAAGTCTCGTGCCGGGGAATGCTCAGTACGCAAGAACGCTTCCAGGCAGAGAAGAACGCCTACAAGAACCCCTTCGGAACCGAAGCGGCCCTGCACCGCACCAGTGAAGGGGGCATGGCCCGCATGATCGAGAGCCGCGACATCCCCGGTTCCCACGGCGAAGTCGGGCGCGTCCGCGGTCAAAAGGGCTCGATGTTCGACATGGCCTACGACGGGCTGGCCGATATCTCGAATGTGACCCTCGAAAAACCGCCCCTGCCGCCCGGTGTGGACGCCGGAGGCCACGGCGGTTCCCACGGCTATCTCTGCGAGGAGTTTGTCACGGCTATTCTCGAAGACCGCGCGCCCTACGTGGACATCGCCAAAGCGCTGAACCTGACCGTGCCCGGCATCGTGGCCCATGAGTCGGCCCTCAAGGACGGCGAGCTCATGAAAATCCCCCAGTTCAGCCTGTAAATGGGCGCGAAAACGTTTCAGACCGGCGCCGGATAGCTGGGGTCCGCCGCCCCATAGATTGGGACGGGTTTCCGGGTCTTCCACGCACCGTTTGTAAAATCGGGGAAGTCGAGCGTAACGCTATGCTTCGCAACAGACTCGAAACTGAGCGGCACGATCGCGCTCCACGTGGCGGCGTCGTAGACGTCCTGGGGGGTCTGGGTTCGGTTGCGCACCGCCCGGATGAATTCATAGATCGTAATGTAGTCCGAGCCGCCGTGCCCCCCGTGTTTTGATGCTTCGGCCTGGAGTTCCGCCCAGAGTGGGTGGGCGTATTGTTGCTGGTAAGGGGCAAAGGGTTCGTACGCGTGGGCCTGTGGTGAGACGCCATCAAGATAGATCTGGTCCTGCATGTGGATACCCTTGGTGCCCTGCAAGCGAAGAATAAGGTCGTACGGGCGGGGGGTGGCCGTGTCGTGATAGAGCGTGACCGTGAGGCCGTTTGCGGTTTCGATGAGACTCGTATTGATGTCGCCGAGCGCGTAGTCCCGTTTGGCCAGCGGGTGGTCGGGGCCGTATTCCTTGATGGCCTGGTTCCGCACCCCCCGCGCCTTGGTGCTCATGCTGACCAGCCGCGTGAACCGGTCCCCGCGATTGATGTTAAACCACTGGGCGATGGGCCCGATGGGATGGGTCGGGTAGTAGTTGCCGTTGACGGTGGCATATAGCTCCCCGCGCCACGTGAGCGCACCGTCTTTGAACGCCAGGAAACGGCAGTCATGCTGGTACCCGCCCTCCGCGTGCAGCAATTCCCCGAAGACCCCTTCGCGGACCATCCGGAGCAGGGCAAGCACGTTTTCGAAATAACACACGTTCTCGAGCATCATGCAGGGGATGCCGGTCTCCTCCGACGTGCGTACCAGCGCCCAGCACTCGTCCAGAGTAAACGCGGCGGGCACTTCCGTGGCGCCGTACTTTCCTGCCCGCATGGCGGCCAGCATGACGGGCGTGTGCCATTGGACCGGCGTGGCGCAGACGACCGCATCGAGGTCGTCCCGCACCACCAGATTCTCGAAATCCCGTTCGCCCTTCGTATACGGCGCCGGGCGGTTGCTGCGCGCCTGCTCGACCAGGTCCTGCGCCTGGGATGCCCGTTCCTCGAGGAGATCGCACACGGCCAGAATGTCCACGTGAGGCAATTGCAGAAGCGCGTGCAGAAGCGACGTGCCGCGGCTGCCCACTCCCACGATGCCCACGCGCACCCGCTCCAGAGGCCCGCCCTCCGGCTGTGCGGCGGCGCCCAGGGTCATCGCTGCCCCAGCCCCTGCAGCCGCTTGCATAAAACCGCGCCTCGACATTTTCCCGTGCATGGTTGGATCCCCTTTCTCATTGACCCCTGCCCAGACAGGCCTCGATCGCCCTGCAGAATAGACGCACCTGATGCGTCAAGTATCCGCGGCTCGTGGAAGGTATTCAAGTGCCCCCATCCAGATAACGTGAGGAAGCCCCTGCAAAGCCGGTGCCTGTAAAGACGGTACCGCTCGGGGGGCTGCGGTTGCGCGCCTGTCTGGAGCGCCAACGGCGCGAGAACAGAACAGCCTGGGCTGAAGGCCCAGGAAAATGGGCTCACTACAAGAAAACGGGCTGAAGGCCCGTAAGATCTGCAGGTCATGCAATGTGCCGGTCTTTCAGACCGGGGGATGCATGGGGGCGCATATACCCAGGCCCTCAGTCTGGGCTGGTATTGTGCCGCGCCCTCGGCGCTCCGGAAGCCCCGAGTAGTCTGCCTCGAAAACTCCCAACGGCGATGGGTTTTGCGGGCGCCCTGGGATCGCCGAGCGCCAGCTCGGCACTCTTGTCTTTCGGCTTTCCCGGATGCCGAGCTGGCGCTCGGCGATCCCAGGAAGACGCTCCGCGCCACGGATGGCGCTCTGAACATGTCCCCGTTCACCCTCTGTTGTGGGACCGGCGTATTCCCGTCCGTGCAGGCCCGTGTTTGTCCGTGTGGGTCCATGTGCGACGGTTTCCCTCGTCACACCCCCCCATTTTCATTGTCTACCGGTGAGCCGAATGGCTCATGGTGCGCTGCCTCGAAGGTTTGCCCCGTGCATCCCCGTCCGTGTGTGTCCGTGTGTGAGTGAGAGAGGCATTATCTTTTCTGCTCACCGGAAAGCGTAGAGATGCGCATGCCAAGGGGGGGCGCAGGAGGAATAAGATCGCGCGCCTGAAAGTTTACATACGGAGAGACTGTGTCAAGGCAGACTGCACACAGCGTTGAACGAGGGCAGCCGGTTCCGGCATGCGGGACGGACCGGCCGGGGAAGTAACGCATACGCGGGCGCCATCTCCTGAGAAGTTTTGAATGGACGAGAACCTGCGTCCATGCGGGACTTCCGCCTGCAAACCGGTAGGGAGATTCTGGAGATGGTAAACACGCGGAGAATAGTCTTTCTCGTTCTGATCTTCGGGCTGGTTGTGCCGCTGGCGGCAGGGCAGGACGCCTGGCCGAAACCCGGCGAGACCAAATCCAAACTCGTGGACGGGGCAACCATTCACACCCTGCCCATAACCACGACATCCCAAGAAGCCCAGGCGTGGTTCAACCAGGGGCTGCTGCTGTTGTACGGGTTCAACCATGGCGAGGCGATACGCTCGTTTACGGAGGCCGCGGCGCGCGACCCGGAAGCGGCCATGCCATGGTGGGGTATCGCCTACTCTTATGGCATGCACATCAATAACCCCGAAATGACCGAGGCGCAATGGAAAGCTTCCCACGAGGCCGTCCAGCGGGCTCTTGCGCTGCTGGATGACGAAACGGAACTCGAACGGGCACTCGTACAGGCTGTTGCCGCGCGTACGGCCTGGCCGGCGCCCGAGGAACAGCGGCCTTACGACGAAGCGTTCGCCCAGGCGATGGAGGAACTCTACGGGCGCTATGGCGATCACCCGGACGTGGCGGTGCTCTTCGCCGAGTCGCTCATGAATCTCCAGCCCTGGGATTACTGGACGAGCGCCCGCGAGCCGAAAGGCCGGGCGGAGGACATGGTGCGCGTACTTGAGCGCACGCTGGCTGCGTATCCCGAGCATCCCCAGGCCTGTCATCTCTACATTCACGCCATGGAAGCGGGGCCGTATCCCGCGCGCGCGGTCGCGGCGGCCGAGGCCCTGCGCGCTCTCGAACTCTCGGCCGGCCACCTCGTGCACATGCCCTCGCACTTGTTTGCCCGTGTCGGGCGCTATGCGGATGCCGTGACGGCCAACGACCAGGCCGTTTCGGCGGACGACGCCTTCTTCTTGATTGGCACCGACCCGGGCTTCTATTACCTCTACCATGCCCATAACCTTCATTTCCTGGCATTTGCGGCGATGATGGAAGGACGGTACGGCGAGGCCATGGAAGCGGCCCGGCGCCTCGAGACGGCCGTCCCCGAACCCGTGCTCGACGAGATTGCGCCGGTTGCCGAGGGCATTATTCCGACGACGCGCCACGTCATGATCCGGTTCGGCAAGTGGGAGGACGTGCTTGACGAGCCTGCTCCTCCCGCGAAACGGCCCGTCATGCTCGCGTTGCACTACTACTCGCGCGGCATTGCCCTGTCGGCCTTGGGCCGCACGCAGGAAGCCCGCGAAGAGATCGCCCGGTATCGCGAGCAAATCAAAAAGGTTCCCGGGGACTGGTGGGTGTTCTCGAACCGGATCCACGACGTGTTACCCATTGCCGATGCCATGCTCGAGGGGGAGTTGGCATACCGTGAAGGCCGGCTCGAAGACGCCTGGGCCGCCCTCGAACGGGGCATCGCCGCCGAAGACCAGCTGGTGTACGACGAGCCGCCCGGCTGGGTCATTCCTGTGCGGCATGCGATGGGCGCCCTGCTTATGGAGGCCGGCGACTATGCGCGCGCGGAGAAACTGTATCGCGAAGACCAGCGCGAGCATCCCCAGAATGGCTGGTCCTTGCTCGGGCTCAAGCAGGCCCTCGAGGCCCAGGGCAACCGCGACGAAGCGATGCGTGTCGCGGTCAAGCTCGAAGAGGCCTGGAAGAACCTCGAGGAGCGCCCAACAAGCTCGTGCGCCTGCGCTCCCTTGACCGCAGGCACCTGAGATTTGTCTGTCTCGCGGACGCTACGCGATAAGGCCCGCCCACGCAGTCAAGGATGCGCGGGCGGGTCTCGTTGGCGTTGCGAACAGCGAGCGCCTATCTCCCGGGGGTATTGCGAATCTGGGAAAAGTAAGGCACTATGATGATGCAGTAACTGGCGATGCGGTTCCGCAGTATGCGGTAGGGCGTTGACAGGGGGAATCCTCCAGTTCCTTCCGTAACAGCGGGCAGCTCCACGAGGCGGGCATGCATTGCGGGGATTCGCGGGAAGTCTGAAAAGGGGGTACCCATGAACAGAGGAAGTGTCATCGGCATTGGTGTCATTCTTGCGGTCATAGCCGTCATCCTGGGAGTCTGGCTGACCAGGAAAAGCGAACCGGACACGTCCGGCGTGCAGCCGGTCAAGCTCGAGCCGGAGGTGGCGGAAGCGCCTGCGCCACCCCCTGCAGTTCCCGAGCCCGTCGTGCCGGAGACCGCAACGGCAGAGGAGGCGCCGGAACAACCCAGTGAGGCCGCTCTCGAGGCGATCACGCGCGCCCTGCAAGAAGCGGAACAGAAGCAGGAGAGTGACGCCCCGGATCTGAAACCGTTCGAGGGAGTGCCCATTACCGCGGAATCGCTCACGGGATGCAAATACAAGCAGGGGCAGCTCGAAATCGAATTCGCGCCGGACAACAGATGGCTGGTCAACGGCAAGGAACGGGCCAAGTGGGAAATTGTGGGCACCAGGGTGCGCATGTACGACGACAAGGGTGAGGAGCACTGGGTAGACATCGAAGGCGACAAACTGATATTCGAGGGCCAGCGCGTCGAGCTGTGGAAATAGCGGGGCAGGGGTGACGGGCATCTCAAAGTGCTCCAGGTGGGTGTTGCCGGCGGAACGGCTTGACCCATCCGCACCTTCCTCTTTGGCGTGAGCTTCGTTTCCCCTGACGTGCAGAGTCGGCCGCCCATGCGGGCAGACGCGCCCGGCTCCATTGCAAGTCATTGCTGTTGCGGGGGTTATATGCAGCGCGGCTTCTCCGCGCCGTCGCGCATCAGGGCGGAGCGATTCTTCCAGCAGCCAGGACCTTCCCCAATATCTTTGGTTCGATTTACGTAAGTCGTTTTTCTGTTTGCGTGTGTGCATGCCCAGAAGTGGAACGGGCGAATTTTGGGGAATGTTTTTGGGGGATTGAAGCGGACTCCCCGATGGGCGAGAATCCGGTTAGCACATCCGTAAGCCCAACCTCACCAAGGAGTCCGCAGGTGAATAGTAGCAGGATCGCCATCAATCTTCGCAACCGTATTGCTCGATTTTCGGGGAATGTCTCTTCGGGCCTTTGTTTACGGGCTCAAAGCTTCGTGGGGGACATGCTCTATGGCATTTCGGCCTCCCAGTCGGTGCTGCTCTCGAAGGTGGGGCGGTCGCTGGAGGAAGGCATCGCGCTGATTCAGACCGAGGAGCGTCTCTCACGGAACCTGCAGCGCCCGGAACTGGAATCTGTCGTGCAGGACAGTGTGCTGAAGATGGCTGCGGGCCATATCGGCCGGGATACGTTGCTCATCCTCGAACTCAGCGACATCACAAAGAAGTATGCGCGAAAGATGCAGTATCTGGCGACGGTGCGCGACGGCAGCGCGCACGATTTGGGCCAAGGCTATTGGACTCTTCACATTGTGGGTGCGGAACTGGATTCCAACACGCTCGTGCCGTTGTATCAGCGCCTGTGGTCGTGCGAGGCCCCGGACTTCGTCAGCGAGAACGAGGAGATTCTGCGCGGCGTGGATGCCGTCATGG
>CAZFOG010000336.1:0-7327 GCA_964520685.1 uncultured Nitrospiraceae bacterium
ATCCTTGCTTTTCTTCTAATGCTACAGGAACAATTAACTTAACAGTAACATCAAAATTAAAAAGGGAGGCGTGTATTATGGAAAAGAATATCGTGTGTACAATGAAAAGGTTTCGAAGAAACGAGAATGGTGAAAAAATTCCGGAAATTCAGATGGTCGAGTGCGACAAGATCAAAGTCTTTGTTCAAAAGAGCAAAGCACAGATTAACGACGATGCAATTATTGACACTGTTTTTGTCCATTACAGAGACCACAAAGGTCGACCGGTACAGTTAGGATTAAAAGAAAATCCAGCTGTAACGAAAACGATTCGAGAAACGATTTTCAAAGAATTCGGCAAGATTAAGATCAAAGCCGAAGGAAACTTGGTTGCATTTTCAGGGCAACCATGTATTGAATATGTTGTAGCAGCAGACGCCTCCTGCTTCGAACGAAATCGGTTCAAACTTTTCAGCTACGCCAGGTGTGAACCTGGTCTCTGGAAATTTGATCAGATTCAGAAGCCAAAACTCAAGATTCGAAAATTGGATCTTGAAGAGTTGGTTGCGGTCGAGACTATTGAGCGAAAGCTTAGTGGTAGTCTCGGAAAGATTGGAGACACTTGTCCAGAATTGGCAGGAGTTTCCATTAATCACGAGAAAATTGCTGGAATAGTAAGTGCCAGCAAACGAAGGTAAGAATCAAAAATAGAGGGGAATATATCAGTATTCCCCTCTATTCAGTTTGTTTTAATGGAGTATAAAAATGTCAAAAAATATAACAGTAACAAATATAGATGGGATAGATATTGGAGAAAAACACAATATGGAATCTCGTCAAAAAAAGAAAATGATTCATGAACAATTATTTGAACAATATGGGATTAATCCAAATAAAGTATTCGAAAAAACAGGATTGTTAAAAATGATTCCAAATGAATGGATTCCAGATATTATCAATTTTAATATTAAAAATTGTAAATCTAAAAGAACATATGAGAATACTAATAAAAAAGAGAAAGTCATCAGCGTTAGTTTCGAGAGTGCCGATGATTGTCAAAAATTTTATGATGAATTTAATCTAAATATGCCAAAATCAGTAAATGCTTTTATAGTTTCACAAAAAGAAGATCCTAAAAAATATAATAGAATCATAGTTATTGAAACTTCAACAGAAAATCAACAAATCACTTTTAGATATTAAATCGGAGGCGCAATGGAAGCAACTGAAAATTTTATTGAAGATAATAATTCCAACAATGTTTTTGAAAATGCTAATATTGAAGAATTTGTGTCTTCTGAAGCTCCCATATCAACACCACCTTTATCAATTTCAAATTATAAACCGTTGGAAGAAAATTTGATAATATGTCAAATTACTCCTGCAAAATTTGATAGTTTTTTAAAGGTTCTCAATGTGTTGGTTACAGATAAAGCTAGTAATGATTCATTAATTATTAAAGAATCAATGATAACCCAGAATGTTTCTGGTGCTATCGTTAGTTCAAATATTGAAGATATTTTTGAAGGTAAAAAGATAGATCTTCAAATTATTAATCCTAAGAAATATTTAAAATTGTTTAAAACATTTAGAAACAATAATGATATTTTTATTATGGATGATGCAGAAAATTCTAGATTTATTATTTCTAACGGCGAGATCAGGCTATTTCTACCAAAACAGATAGAAAATTTGGTGGAATCTGTGAAAATTCCTGATCTTAAAAATTGTGAAGGACTTTGCACGATTAAAATTGATAAAGCTACACGAAATATTATAACAGGACTTTCAAATGAAGCGGCATATGTAGATTATCTTATTCAGGAAGATGTATTAAAAGGAATTCACGTTCCTGATACTGCAATTTATTTATTTTCAGATTATATTAATGATGCTAAAGCAGCAAAATTAGATGAGACAAACTCAGATTTAGCTTTGCGGAGTGTATCATTTTTATCCATTCCCGCAGAGGATTATGAAATAGCTATCGGCAAACAAGCTGATGGTTCATACATTTCAGTAACAAATTGTAATACTGGATTTATTAAGGTTGATGTGTTCGAGTCTCTCGAGATAGCAACCGGCGGCAACATTCTTATTTAAGGAGTTCATAATATGATTCAATCTATAGATTTAAATGACATTGATTCTATTAAAAACATTATGATTGTTCCTCCAAATTTCGTTAATTACGAAGAGCTAGAAGCTAATGAGGAAGTCATAAAGGACCAATATATCAATTTTAATAATCTTGGAGTTGATTTAGTTAGCAATATCGATAAAACTTTTTTACCTGACATATATTCAAATATGTTAAGTTTTGTCAATGAGACATATTTATCGATTACAGACTTTGACAACTCAATTATATTACCTAGTAAAATGATCGAAACGGGAAAATTTATATATGAATTTATATGCATTGATTGTTATAACACTATTATACCAAATTTTTTGAACCACATGAACTGTAGTTCTCTAGATAACTTCGACTATTTAATTCAAACTAAATTTAAAGGAGATTATTCATTAGTCAAAGTAAATCTAGTCAAAATAATCAAGAATATTATAGATGAGCTACTAAATCTACAGCGGATTGATTCTTCTGTTCAAACAGATGTTATGTATCAAAAACTTCTGTTTAAATACTCCTACTATATGGAGCTCGTCGATTTTGGCGAAACGGAAATGTTTGTTAATAATTATATAAAACCTTTACTAATTAAGAACTTAGATTCAATTCTCTGGAGGACAATGTAGTTCCTTCAAAGAAAGGAATCACCAATATGGAGTTATTGCTCGGGTGTATTATTGGTTTTATAATCACACTAGCAATTCGAGGATTTCTTGAAAGTTTTTTAGGTGGTGGTAAGATTATAATACGAGGTACTGATAAATATAAAAAATTTCAACAAGAATCAGATGAAAGAATTCGTGAATTGCTAAAAAACGGCTCAGGAAGCTCAAAAGAAGAACTTGTGGAATGGTGGGATAAACACCATAAAAAATGACTAAAATAAAAAAGGTAAAAAATGACAAACGAACAAAATCAGTTTACAAAAGATAAAAAATATCGAGAAAATTTTGAGAAATATCGAAATCTCAATAAACAAAAAGCGGAAATTGAAGCTAACATGGACAGTATCAAAGAAGAAGTTGCAAAAATGTTACATGAAGATCAAATCAACGAAAAAATTGTTGAACTCCTAAATGGAGAAGAATGGAAGGGTACATATCAAACCACATCTAGAACTGTAACAGATTTGAAAGCTTTAATGGAGATGGTTGGTCCTCAAAGATACGGTCAGGTTGTTAGCAATAAAGAATCAACGTTCTTAACAATTAGAAAAGCCGGCAAAAAGAAAAAAGACGAAAGTTTAATTTCAAATAAACCGGTTAATGATAATAATGTAAAATCATTTATTCCAGACGGGATAGTGTTAAGTTAAATTATTGGAGTAAAGCTCTTAAATGAGCTTTACTCCAAATTTTTATTTTTTATAAAATTAAAAGGAGGTAATGAACTAAAAATGCAAATTTTCACTCCTAAAGAAATCTTTTTTACTAAAGGTGTTGGAACACATAAAGATGAATTACAATCATTTGAAAGAGCTTTAAGAGATGCTGGAATTGAAAAGTGTAATTTAGTTACTGTTTCTAGTATTTTCCCACCTAGTTGTAAAATAATTTCTAGATCAAAAGGTCTTAAAAAACTATTACCAGGAGCTATCACTTTTTGCGTAATGAGTAGGTGTTGTAGTAATGAACCAAAAAGATTAATATCAGCTTCAATTGGATGTGCTATCCCTGACGATAAATCAATGTATGGATATATTTCTGAACATCATCATTTTGGTTGGACTGAAAAACAAACAGGAGATTATGCAGAAGATCTTGCCGCTTCAATGCTCGCATCTACCCTTGGAATTGAATTTAATATTGATGAGAGTTGGGATAAGAAAGAAGAAATTTTTAAAATTAGTGGAAAAATTGTTAGAACTTTAAATACTACTCAATCTACAATTGTTAAAGATAATAAATACACAACAGTTGTAGCAGCTGCCATGTTTGTATTCTAAGAGATTATTATTTATTAATTTCATCGGCGAGAGCTAATTTTACGCTCTCGCCAACTTTTAATTTTTCTAGATTTTTATATAGAAATAATACAATTATAATCAGGGATCATCTAAGGGCAGGATGAAAGAATTTGAGTCTTTTCATCTAGGTTCGAATCCTAGTCCCTGAGCCATTTTAAAACAATCTTAAGGAATAAATAATATGAAAAAAGAATTATCAACACAAACTAAAGGAGATATCGCTGAATTAAAAGTAATTTGTGCTTTAATGAATAAAAGTTGTAATGTATTTAAATCTTGTTTAGCAAATTGTAGATACGATTTGATATTTGAATCTGAAAATAAATTTTATAAAGTTCAAGTAAAATCTGCAAAATATCATCCAGATAGAGGTACTATTAATGTTCAAACAAGATCTACAAATCCCAGAACAAATGAAATAAGAACATATAAAGGCCAAATTGATTATTTTGGAATTTATTGTCCACAATTAGATAAATGTTATCTTATACCAGAAGAAGATGTTCCAAATGGTGGTACAAATATTTTAATTAGAATAAATCCTCCAAAAAATAATCAAACATTAAAAGTCAATTGGGCAAAAGATTATGAAATTTAATCAAAAATCGTAACGTAATCTGATAGTTCACTTGATTCGAAACTAAGCGACAGAGTGATGGTTCAAGTCCATCTGGTCCTACCGTTTTTAATGTAACTAAAAAATACAAAAAAAAGAAAGGAGAAGAGATGATGAAGAAAAAGACAGGGGTGTCAGATGTTGAAATCAAAAAAATAATGGCTGAGGAAATTTTGGAAAAATTCCAAAGAAGTACTTCCAAGATCTTGGATTGGGGCGAAGCTATGGAAAAACAGGAAAGAAATTTGAGTGACCCCCAAGATTTTGGCAGAATTATTTATGCTAAATTCTAATTTTTCGGGGTGTAGCTCAGCCTGGTCAGAGTGCTAGTTTTGGGAACTAGAAGTCGAGCGTTCGAATCGCTCCACCCCGACCAGTTTTAAAGATGCCTCGTTGATGGAAACTCGGTAGACATAAGGGACTTAAAATCCCTCGATCGCAAGATCATCCCGGTTCGATTCCGGGACGAGGCACCAGAATCAAAAGCTGGAACTAACACTTCCAGCTTTATTTTATTAATAAAGGAGATGTTATAATGGAATTTAAATGTTCCGAATGTGGTGGCAAAATAACTACTAAAAAGAATGATGAAAAATTAATATATAAATGTATAAAATGTGGTCGTGAAAAAGTTGTCAAATTAAAAATAACAGAAACTGTAGATTTGTCAGAAAATGCTAACTTAGATGTTATCATGGAATAAAATCTAAAAAGAATTTATAAGTGGAGGTGTATCATGATGGACGATCAAGAGAGAGCCCTACTAGCAGGTATAGAAAAAGGAAAAAGTACAGGAATTGCAAAAGATGAATTCGGAGATATTATGCCTTTTCCAGATTTTGATGGTTCAATTAGTGAATATAATAGAGGTCGTGAAATTGGTGCAGCAATTAAAAATTCTGAAGATAAAAATAGATAATTAAAATCGGCAAGATCTTAACTTGATCTTGCCGATTTTTTAATATTTTCAAATCTCATATAGAAATAATATAGATAAATAAATTTTATTTTTTAAATTATACAGGAGGCATAAATGTCAGAAAAAAAAGTAGTTCTAGGATTATCTGGTGGAATGGATTCAGCAACAGTATTAGGGTATTATTTTGACAAAAACTATCAAATTTATCCTTTATTTTTTAATTATGGATCAAAGCATAACAAATGGGAATTCAAGTCAGCTCTTAAAATAAGCGAATATTTTCAAACAGAACCTCTTGGAATTGTCAATTTAGATTTTATAGGAAATTTATTCAAGTCGAATCTTTTAAAAGGACAAGGTGAAATTCCGGAAGGGCATTATAATAACAGTAATATGTCATTAACAGTTGTACCTGGAAGAAATGGTATTTTCATATCAATTATGGCTGGTTATGCTGAAGCAGTTGAAGCAGATACGATTGCAGTTGGAACACATATGGGGGACCACTTTATATATCGGGATTGTCGCCCTCTATTTATTAGTGCAATGAATACAGCAGTTCAAGCAAGCACAGATGAGAAAGTGCATATTGAAACTCCTATCCAGATGTTAGATAAAACTGGTATTCTTAAAATGGGACATAGTTTTAATACACCAGTTCCATATGAGCTGACAAGAACATGTTATAAGGATCAAGAATTCAGCTGCGGAAAGTGCGGCAGTTGTAGCGAGCGACTCGAGGCCTTCAAAAACCTTGGAAAGACAGATCCTATTAAATATCAGGAGTAGTAATATGTTAAGATCATTTCTATTTCTAGAAATGTCAATTCCAAAAAGTGAATATGAAAAAGAAATTGAAAATCAAAGATATATAATATATGAACATTTATTTTATCTAATTATGTTTCCTAATAGCACAAAAAATCATAACACCTGGAAACAACATTTAACGACTCCATTGCTAAACTTGAACGGATTAACAGTTAAAGGAACAAAAACTGGAAAATTGTCTAAGGAGAAATATTTTAAATTTTTGTTTGAAGAATATTTTTGTGGAGATCAAATTGAAATCAATGAAAAAGGAATTTTAAATTTAGCAAGAGATGTTTTGCAACTAAAAAGTAATATTTCATCACCATTCAGATCTAAAAGTCTCCAATATATGGGATATGATGACAAATTTCCAATAAAAACAATTTATAAAAAACTTAAAAGTTTCTTTATAAAAATATCAGAATTGTTATCAACAAGCGATATTGCAAGAGATAGGGTTTATAAATTGGTAGATGATATTATATTAAACTAGAGATTCGGCAAGATCTAATTTAAGATCTTGCCGAATGAATTATAATAATATTATTTGGAGAAATAGTTATGTCTAAATGGTTTTGGGCATCATCTTATATAATAAGTATACTATTAGCTAATATATTTGTTGATTATTTTGGAATAGTTACAGTATTAGGTTTAACATTTCCAGCTGGAGTGGTATTCGTTGGATTGACCTTCTCGTTTCGGGATTTCGCCCAACAATACTGGGGAATATGGAAGATCTGGATATTTATAGCTATTGCAACTATTATAACATTATTTATGAATTGGCAAATAGCAGTGGCTTCAGTATCTGCATTCTTAATAGCAGAAACTATTGATTGGTTAATATTTACTATCACTAAAAAAGATTTTATTCATAGAATATGGATTTCAAATACA
>CAZFOG010000337.1:0-7320 GCA_964520685.1 uncultured Nitrospiraceae bacterium
ACCCGTAGACGATGAAAACCGGGACTGTCATGTTCAAAAGCCCCGGCCCAGAGCCTCAATCATGCGCAAGATGCGCATGCCACCTCAACGCCGTCGCGCATCTCCCCCTTCGGAGGGGGTGGAACGCCGGAAGGCGTTCTGGGGGAGGATTCTTAGCGTGGAGAAACCGAATTTTCGAGGCAGCGAGCCATGAGCAGAGGCTCACCCGTAGGCGATGAAAATAGAAATGACCGGTGAGGGCACCGGTCCCACAACAGGGCGGGAAAGCCCGGTTTTTTGGGGTTTTGGGGGCAGGCTCCAGCCTGACCAGACGGGTGATTCGCTGAGTGAATCTGTACCCGATGGCCCCGGCATTTGAGGCATGTCGTCTCATGGTACCGAGCGAGCCGGGTTCCGAGATTAACGCTCGCGGACGCCCTTCAACGCATCGCGCACTTTGTCGACGACGGATTGATTCACATGAAAGACTTCCGGGCGGCCCTCGACGGTCGCAAAACGCAGGTAGGTTTGGTCGGGAACGGGGTCGCCAAGCCGCAGCGGCCCCGCCGCGGACGTCTCACCGCCCTCCTGGGTCATCTCGACGGTGAGTGACATGAGCGGGCTGTCCAGCCCGTACGGCGCCAGGTCTTCCGGGGCGTCCATCACCGCCACACCCGAAGCCTCGACGCGCGCCACGGCCTCGACAAGGGCCTTGGCATCGTCCTGGCTGTCCCACACCTTTTCGGCAGGCTGTTCGACGGTCCAGATGCGCCCCTTGGCAAACGCGTAGTCCACATCCTCGAACCGCAGCGTCACGCGCGTCACGGCCTCGGGGGCAATCGCGAAGATGAGCTTCTCGCGGAAATCGAACAGTTCGCGGGCGATGGCGCGCACGTGCTGGGCCGGCACGAGGGTGATGACGCCCGTGTCGAGTGTCGCGTAATGCATCTGGCCATCCTCGGTCGCCTTTCCAATGCGGACCAGCACCGGCGCGTTGTCGTCCTTGAATGTAAGGCGGAGCAGGATCGCCGGTTCGGCCAGGCCCGCCTCGGCAATCGAGATGGGCGGGAACGACTCGCCCCGCACCTTCAGCAACGTCGAGATGAACCCCGAGACCATCTCCTGGTCGGCCGGTTCCTGCACGGGGCTGCTGAGCTGCCAGCGTTTGTTGGCATCTCGTTCAAGTGTCAGGGTGACCTCGCCCGCCTGGTATTCGATCCGCTCGAGCTCGAGGGCGCTTCGCGTCAACAGGCGGTTCTCGCGGTACGCGTCAGGCGTCTTCGGGAAATAGCCGTACAAGGCGCCGTCAATCTGGAACACCGCCGGCGCATCGGCCCGTTTCGCGAAAAGCATGTCCTTCTCGCCCGTCCGGGTACCGCCCCCGATGTACAGCGTCTGCGGCGCTCCGTCCTCCCCGGAGAAGACCGTGATCCGGGCGCCCGGGGGATTCAGGAAGAAATCGTTCAGGTTTTCAGGCTTGTCCATATATTCGTGGCCAACGGCGAATTGGAGTTCTTTAGCCAGGCCGAGAACCAGCTGGGAGTTTGCGAGGGCCTCGAACGGCTCGGTCATGCGCCATTCACCCTCGTTGATCTGTTCGACAACGACCTTGCCCAGTTCCTCGATCGGATACGCGCCTTCGGGTTTGGGCGCGCCCTCCTCGGGCTGGCGAATGCGGGCGAACTCGATGCGCGTGATACCCTCGGGACCGACGCTGAAAACATACCGCTGCCGGAGTTCGAGGAGTTCGCGGTTCAGCTGGGCATACTGCGTATGGGGCGTCAACACCACCGCGCCGCCGTCAATCTGGGCGTAGCGGTTCACCTGCATGGGACCCATCTTGCCGAAAATCACCCGGTGCGATTCGCCATCCGACGTCGTGAACTCGATCTGGAGCCGCGGATCATTCAATTCGTATGCCGCCAGATCGCGGGGCGATTCCTCGATAATGCGTTCGCGGTACAGTTCGGCCAGGTTCGTGGCAACCTTGCTCCAGACCTCGTTCTGCGCGTCCAGCTCATACGGCGCGACGATGCGCCAGCGTCCGTCACCTTCCGTAGCACCAACGGTCGGGCTGCGGTCTTCGACCTGGATCGACACCCGGCGAAGCGCATCCGCCTCGAATCGGAAGATGCGTCCCGCGTCCAACACGGTCTGCCGCGAGCTTTCTTCGTGCCGCAACATCGCCCAGTAGGCAGCGCACAGCACCGCGAAAATGGCGAGCAGGACTATGGCCGAACGATGGCTCACTGGTACTTCCTCCGCACAGCGAAGGTGATGATCCCGATAACGATGATGGCCTGGAACGCGCCGAGAATTGTGACCCACGCAATGGCGCGGTCCTGATTGGGCGTAAGCCGGAGCGGCGGGTCGTCCTGCCGCGCGGGCCGCACGCCTACCAGCTCTTCGTTCTCGGTCAGCCACGCCAGACTATTCATCAGGAAGTTCCAGTGGCCCACAACGCGGATGCCGTCGTCGGAAATGAAATCCTGGTCGCCGACAACGACAATACGGGCATCGCGGGTGCGTTCGGTATCCGCCACCTGTGCGCCAGTGTTGGCCGTCACGGCCACCGCCGCGCCGAAAGGCCCCTCAATGTCCCCCGCGTCCAGCTTGGCCCGCCCCTCTTCGAAAAGCGTATCCAGATTGGTTTCGGCCCAGGTACCCGGCAGGGTATACAACAGCGTGGCGCCAGCGACGCCCTCGGGGAGTTCCTCCTCCAAGCCGACGCTGCGTGCCAGCGAGAAGACCATATTCTGGTCGAAGCCCCGCGTGATGAGATGCGATTCGTTGTAGGAGCCCCGGCGGGGAATGTCGGGAGCATTGACGCCTATCAGCCCGAAATCGGGCGTGAACACCGCCAGCACCATCTCCTGCTGGGTCTTCGCGTGCGACAAAACAATGTCGGTCCCCACATCGATGCCATATTCCCGGAACAGCATGGGCAGGAAATGCTCGACTCCCCGCGCGACCACCCGCCACGGTTCAAGAAGCACAAGCATGCGGCCCCCCCGTTGCAGATATTCCTGAATAGCCTTCACTTCGGGAAGCTGGAGGTCGCCCTTGGGGCCGTTGATCACCAACACGCTGCAATCCGCCGGAATCTGCGGATCGAGTACATTCATCGAGAACTCCTCGAGGACATACGCTTCCTCCCCGAGCCGGGCCGACAACTCGGACATGCTCGCGAGCGAGGGTTCCTCGTGGCCCGTCAGAAAATACAGCTTCGGCTCGGAGTCCCGCGCCACGTAGATCAGTGCTTGCGTAAAAGCGCCTTCCTCGAGGCGGTCGTTGACGTTCGAGAAGTTGATGACCCGAAGCCGCGTCCCGCACTTGACCACCACGGCGCCCTGGGGGGAGAGATTGGCGAGCCCGAGGCTCTGGACCTTCAGGACGTTCTGCTCGGGGTCGAAGAACTCGACACTCAAGTTGCTCGTGTAGCGATGGCAGCGCTCGAGGAACCGGCGGGCTTTTTCGCTCCGGACTTGGACATCCTGGTCGCCCGCCTTGATGAACACCCCGAAAACCGCCACTTCCTTGTCCAAACCGCGCAACAACTGCACCGTCTGCTCGGAAAGCGGCCTGCGGCCTTCGCGCGTGAGGTCCCACGAGTAGCCCCCGTGTTTTACAAAGGCATACAGGACAAGGCAGATCCCAAAAAAGGCAATCGATGCCACGATAGAACTCACCGTATTGACCGTCTTCCCGCGCTCGATGGACTCGACCATCCGGCTCACGCCGATCACGAACCACGCGACCGCGCACAGCATCCCGAAACAGAGGGGCAATAGCACCGAGAACGCGAAGGGGTCGCGTTTGAACACCAGGAGGTTCAGCCCGAGGGCCAGCCCCGCCAAGGCAAGCATTCCAAAAATGAGGCGCACATTCTTCACGGGATCAGGCCCTCCACAACCGCGTTTCGAGGACCCGCAGCGTCAAGAACAGCCAGAAAGCCGAAAACAGAATGTAATAGGCAACGTCTTCGGGCTGAAACACCCCCTGCGCCATATCCTGGGCATGGACATCGAGGGGCAATTCGGTGGCAATCGCCCGGAACACGCTGTAACCGAAATTCGAGGCCCGCTCGGCCCACGGCGCCCAGTTTTCGGGCAGCGTAAGGGCGTCCGGCAAGTCTCTGCTGAGCGAACCGAGCACGTAAGACACGAACCACAGGCCAAAAGTCGCGGTGCCCGCCGTCACCTGGTTGCGCGTGATCGACGACACGAACAGCCCCATGCTCAGGAACGCCGCCCCCATGAGAAAGACCGTGAATACCCCGAATCCAAGCACGGCCGGCTCGACGTGGGGCACGAAATACCACACCACACCCATCTGAATCGATACCACCGCCATCATGATCAACAGCATGCCCAGTGCGGCGCCGTATTTCCCGAACACGATCTCGCGGTTCCGGAGCGGCTGCGTCAGCAGCAACTCCGCCGTGCCGCGGTTCTTTTCCTCGGCAAGCAATCGCATGGTCACCAACGGACCGATAAACATAATCAGCAACCCGCAAAACACCAGGAATGGGCTCAGCAGTGTTTCTTCGAAATCCGGAACGCCCACGTAGCCGAATGCAGACGGCGCCTGGCTGGCCCGCGCGTATCCCATAAACGAGGCCGAAAATCCGATCCCCGAGATCAGCGCAAACACCCCGATAACCACGTAGCCCACCGGCGTGATGAAATAACTCACGAACTCGCGCTTGCAGACCGCCCACGCGTTTCTCATGCCGCGTCTCCTTCGTCGGCCCCGATGGCCTCGATGAAGACGTCCTCGAGGGTCCGCGTGCGTTCACGAAGATTCTCGACCCCGTGATTGGCGCGGACCAGCGCCGTCGTCAGCAGTACGCCCATGCGCTCGTCCGGCTCGGTTGTGATGCGGTAGCAGCCCTTGGTTTCGACCGCAACATCCCGCACCCCGTGCACTTCCGCCAGGGTAATGCGGACCGCCGTCTCGTCGCCCAGAATATCGGCATCGAATACCCGCTTGTCGCCGCTCGCGCCGGCAAGGTTCGCCATGCTGTCTTCGGCAACAATATGACCCCGGTTGATGATCACTACGCGTTCACAGACCATGGCGACCTCGGGAAGGATGTGCGTGCTCAGCAGCACCGTGTGTTCCTCGGCCAGACCTTTGATCATCTCGCGAATCTCGATGATCTGGCGCGGGTCCAGCCCAACGGTCGGTTCGTCCAGAATGAGCACGGGCGGGTCGCCGATCAGCGCCTGAGCGAGCCCCACGCGCTGGCGGTACCCTTTCGACAAATTGCCGATGGTCCGCTTCGCCATGTGCGTCAGTCCGCAGCGCTCTATCACCCGCGCGACCTCGTGGGCGCGCTTCTTTCCGCTGAGCCCCTTGATCTCGGCAACATAGCCCAGAAACTTGCGGACCACCATCTCCCGGTACAGCGGCACGCTCTCGGGAAGGTAGCCCACCCGCCGCTTGACCTCGATGGGGTGGTCGTTGATCTCGAACCCGGAAATCTTTGCCGACCCGCGCGACGCCGGCGTGAATCCCGTCAGGATGCGCAGAGTCGTGGTCTTTCCTGCACCGTTGGGGCCCAGAAACCCAATGATCTCGCCCGGCGCCACCGAAAATGACACGTCTTCGACCGCCGCGATTTGCCCGTAGTACTTTGTTACGCCGCTCAGTTCGATCATGGAATGGTCAACACCCCCCGGACGACATAGTTCTGTTGACACTGTATACTCTGAATGAACGGCCGGTTTCAAGCTGCAAGTACTGTATTACACGCCTCATACGATGCCCAAAAACAAGCACACGTAACCCCAAACGATTGCCAGCGCCGAAATTCTGACGCGTCCCGGCATATTTTTCCCAAACCATAATCTGCGTAAACTGATGAATCCTCCCGGCGCCTGCGGTGTTTGCGTAACATTCAAGCGATGTGTTGGTAATTGGTTAGGAGAGGTATGCGCCCATTACATGTCCAGACTGGCATGGGAAATGCTTTCCACAAATCAGGGTTGGCCGGTAAGGAAGTGCTGGCCACATACGAGGTTGTTCCGATGAAAGTTCAGTGCTGTGTATGCAAGAAGGTCCGGGTCGGCGACGGCTGGTGCTCTCCGCGAGGGCAAGTTGCCTGTAATGACCACGTCAGCCACGGATATTGCCCGGAGTGCGCGGCAGAAGCCTTTCAAAAACTGCGCCGGGAGGCCCTTCACGCAAGTTATCATCGTGCGTCAGTAGCATAGGACGTTCTCTCCAATCGGAAATGCAGGCTTCTCACAAGTCTGCATTTCGCGTTTCTCGCACTTCTCTTTCATCGCCAGTAAGAATTTCATGGAACTTCGCGCTTCATAGGGGATTATACGTCAGGTGAATTAGTCTGTCTGTACGGGACAGTCAAACCAACCAGCTTGGCTTGGTTGCGGCACCCCCGGGGACGCACATGGACCGTACGGTCCGCCAGCGCGGCCCCGTTCCTGCGCCAGCACGGAACGCGGGTACCCGCCCGGGATTCAAGCGATCAGGCCCGTATGGGTTAATTGAATAAGGTTTTGAAGGCAATGAGTGACTGGGTTCAGGTTTTCGTTGTATTGAGCTTCATCGGTGGCATGATGACACTGTTGGTGATCGGCGAGGAATTGACCACCAAACGGAAGAAACGCTTTTTTGCATTTAATGTGGGCGACATTATCGACGCAATTCACCACCGGCAGCATCGCGATGTGCACAACTTCGTGGAAGGCATTTCGTTTCGCACCCTCGTTGTAACGCTGACCGTATTTGGCCTGGTCGGGCTCGGCCTGACGTTTCTCATTCCTCCCATCCATGTCAAGTCGCTGGCCCTCATCGCGGGCGGTATCACCTTCGGCCTCGAGATCTGGCTGGCGCACCGGCGCGAAGTCCGCGAGGCGCAGAAGCGGCAATGGACTGCCCTGGACGCCATCGGCCGTATCGCCCCCATTACCCTAACCATCCCGGGAGCAGGCATTGGTCACGGCGCGGTGGCCCTGCGTTTTGTCGCAGATAAAGACGAAGAGCCGGTCGTGTTCCATGCCGTCACCCAGGGGCAAGGCCTGTCGCGCGGCGCCTACGCCTATGTCACGCGCGCCCTCAGCAACGACACCGTCGAGGTCCAGGCGGCCCCGGCCCCCGGGACCGCAACCACTTCACCCGGCGCAACCCCTCCGCCCCCCCTCCCGAACAGTTGATTCGAGGACCTGCGCCCGGAAACGGCCGTTTCCGTGTTCGGTCACCCGGGTCGTAAGGTTGAATTCCGCCTCTCCTCTATTCCGCCTCTCCTCTATTGACCGCTGTGCATGTCTACGGCTACCATACGGCGGGGGACAGCGGCATGGATTCCGCACAGAG
>CAZFOG010000338.1:0-6091 GCA_964520685.1 uncultured Nitrospiraceae bacterium
CTTTGCCCTGCTATACCTGGGACTGTACATCTACCTCTGGTAAGAATGGTCGTGCGAGGCGGCTCGGGTTGCCGCCGCCACCAGTGTGCGCTGCAAAAGGCGCAATGTCACCCCTCAGCTTCAGTCCTGCTTGTCTGAACCGCCGGATTGCGCCTGACTGAGATTGGCACGGCCCGAATCTCGTGAAACATGCCTTCCTTCGGTTTCTCCCAGCCTGCTGGCGTCACGTCGTGGACGTAAAGCAGTTCGTTTGGAGCCACCTCCCGGATGGTGGTGTAGCACGTGCTTGGGCCCTGGAAGATTAACACAGGCCTGGTCCATTCGGTGCCTGTTCCATCGAGGCTCAACGTAAGCCAGCAGTCGGGACGGCCCGCGCTGCATGCCAGCATTCCATTCGACAGAACGATGAGATCGGGATCCACGCTCATCGAAGCGTATTCCTCGGGCATGCGCCTGAGAGACGACCAGGTCTGCCCATTGTCGGTGCTCCGTGCCCAAACCATGGCTTTGGCGGAGTTGACGCGCATCATGCAGAACAGCTCCCCGTTGGCCAGACGGACCATGGAAGGCTCGCAAGCCCCCTCGCCCTGTAACGTCGGGTCATAGGCAATCGTGGACAGCAGGTTCCATGTCGACCCGCCGTCCGTGCTTCTCACGACGATGGAACGATAGGATGCGTCGTCCTCAAATGACCCGTAGAGTGTCGCCAAAAGGCTCTCATCCGGCATTTCGAGAATGGACTGATGGAACACGAATGAGGCGGTGCCCTTCTTCATATGGCCGAAACGATGCGGCGTGACATCCACGGCACCGTCAGTCCACGCGTAGGTGATGCCGTCCTTCGAGCGGCCCACACGGCACTTGGCAACATTCTCGCTCTGAAATGTGAGCAGGTAGGAGAGCCACAGGCACGTGCCGTCCTCGAGACGAACCCAGGAGTTGCCTCCTTCCTGCCAGACGTGCGGTTCGGACCAGGTTCGGCCGCCATCCTCGGTGGCTCGGTATAACGAGGCAAGAGCGTTCGGGTTGATGTCGTCTTCGGCGCGCTGAATTGTGACAATCAGCTTCTTTTGCTGCAATTGCAGGACGCTGGGGAACCAGGCACGCTCGGTGTCCGATTTGTGGACAACGATGGGAGTGCCAATTTCGACGGTTATTTCCCCCAGGTCAACCAGCGTCTCGGGCCTCGTCATCATCAATGCGCACACGTACAACGCGCTCACCGCGCCCATATCCGAATCCTCCTTCCAGAAGCCTGCCGGTTTGGGGAAGCGACATGACCTCGTAGCGAAGATGCACGGTCTCCCCGGCCAGCAACGACCGATAGCGAACCGAAAGCCAGATCAAGGCCGGCGTGAGTCAAATCGATCTTCCAATCCGTCAGGAACCGATAGCCGGCCGCCGGAGAATCTTCAGAGACCGCTTGGGCAGTTCCCATTGGTTTGCCGGCGCCGCCGCGGGTTCATCCACCGGAACGTACGCGTCGGCCGTCGCGATCTGTTGGTTCGACTGGCCGTAGTTTGCAAGAACCAGGTGCAAGTCGCGATTAGCAAAGACGGAAGCCACACAGTCCTGGGGCAACGGCTGGAGAAACAGGTCCGAGTCGGTGATCTCGAGATAGGCCCACGTTCCATCTTCAGTCAGGGCACGGTAGTGCTTCAGCCACCGGGCATGGGCCGGCCGCATGTCCGGATTGGGCGGGATCGGGTCCCAACCGCCGTAGATATAGGGACCGTCCGGATGCGCCTGGTAATACTTCCACGCCTGTTCGTAGAACCCGCCTTCCGTCACTCCCGGCAGACGGGGAATCGGAATCACGCCCCGCTCACCTGTCAGGGGCCGTCCGCCCTGCAACAAGGGGAACTGCATGTAGGGAATCGAGTGCAAAAAATGTTCGTGCTCGTTCTCGACCTTGGCCGAGGAACCCTGGATGCAAGGAACCACGTAGGGGGAATGATTCTTGACCGCTTCGCGCAACCCGTCCGCGTTTTCCACGTTTTCCCCAACCCAGAGATAATCGTACACCTTGAGCCCGCCCGTTGGGGGCTGATTCGAGCGATCCGCGTGCATCTTGTAGATGCCGCCGCGCCGCTTCACCTCCGAGTAGATGAGATACAGGAGATCGGTCACCGCACCGTCATACTCCGGCGTCTCTTCAAACGCAGCCACCTCGTCCGGGGCATTCTCCGTGATTCGGCGCTCCGCGTTCCGCACGTATCCCCAGTCGTTGTAGAGGCCGTCAAGTTCGTAGTCTTCCAGGATTTGCACCATGCGGGGAAGGAAGAACGCGCGCCATCCGGGACTGGCGGGTGCGCATCGCGCCAAATCCCACCAGCCCGGTATTGCGTCGCCGGGACGCGACCACTCCGCGCGATAGTTCGGATCGTGCGCGGCGAAGTACCCGCTTGATGCGTAGGCGAGGATCTTCATCCCGCGTTGATGAACCATCTCTACAAAACGCCGGAATCCCTCCGGATTGACCGCGGTCAGCTTGTCGTTACCGAATAGGCCGTACCGGTCGTTCCACTCGTCCATCACATGCACCAACTGGATCCCGTGGGTCTTCAGCCGGTCCAATTCCTCTTCGTCGTATTCCTCAGGTTTCCAAGGTTCGCGGCTGGGATATTCGCCCATGTTGTAGACGCATTGGGCAGGCAAATAATCGGCAATCAAGTGCTTGCGCAGGCAACGGCGAATCTGCTTCGTGCACATGCCGATGCACGTGAGGCGCCAGCGGTGTTCCTCCGCCGTGTAGCTGGCAAGAATGGCTGGCGTCGTGGCGGCTTCGCCACCGGCTCCTGACGCGTCCAAGTCAGCCGCCTGGACGTCCCTCATAGGGAAGCCAAGGGTGGATACAGCAGCCCCCGTTACCGCAGCCGTGACGCCCGACCTGAAGAATTGCCGCCTGTTCATAGCATCCTCCCCCTGACGTATCCCGCAGCCCCACAACAAAGACGCCTCGCGAAAGAGTATAAGTCGACCCTCCCTCCGAAACAATGGACTTTATCCCGAACGCGCCACCAAGTACCCACCCCATCCACTCCGTCCACAATCCACCAAGTCCACCAGGTCCACTGGGTCCACCAGGTCCACCAAGTCCACCAGCTTTTTGACTCGGGATTCCCGGACGCCTAAGGTTGTAGCGGGTGGAGGATGCAAGCAGCGAATCCATTGCCACACGGGCAAAGTGATTGTGGCCTTGCGTCCCGTGCGTTTTCCCTGCGGAAGCTCGTGGCAAGGCGATGCCGCAACAGACACGGCAGCACATGGGGAAGGAGGTTATTCATGAACCGCAGAGACTTCCTCAAGCATTCAGCCGCCGCATCCGTGTCGGTACATGCGGCCGCCATACCCGACACAGGCGCAACGGCAAAAGAACCCATCCCCTGCGGAGTGCTCGGCCTGGGGCATGCGCACGCCCTCGATGTGGTGAAAGTGCTACGCGCTTCGCACCATTTCGAACTCGTGGGCGTATGCGAATCCGACCAGACCGTTCGCGCCCGCGTTGAAAAGTCCCCCGCCCTGAAGGACGTCCCCTGGTTGAACCAGGAAGCTCTGCTCGCGGACACGCGCGTCGCCATGGTGGCCGTCGAGAGCACGGTGCCTCTACTGCTGGATTACGCGCACGCCGTCGTCGCGGCCGGAAAACACCTCCATCTCGACAAGCCGGCCGGTGCCTCCCTGCCGGAATTTAAGGCGCTGCTCGCGAAGGCCGATGAAAAGGACCTGCTGCTCCAAATGGGGTACATGTTTCGCTACAACGCCGGTTTTGACCTCGTGCGCCGCGCCGTACGCGAGGGATGGCTCGGCGAGGTCTATTCCATTCACGCAAGCATGTGCACAGGCCTGAACGCCGAGAAACGCGAGTCCATTTCCTGGCACCCGGGCGGCATCATGCTGGAACTCGGCTGCCACCTCATCGACATGGTGCATCTGCTGCTTGGGCCTCCGGCGAAGGTCACGTCCTTCCTTCGCAAAGACAGCCGTTTCAGCGACGGCCTGACCGACAACGCCCTGGCAATACTGGAATACGACCGGGCCATGGCCGTCATCGAAACCGCCGCGATGGAGGTCAATGCATTCCCGGCCCGCCGGTTCAAGGTCTGCGGCCCCGATGGCACCATCATCCTCGAGCCACTCGAACCCCCAGCGGCACGCTTATGCCTTCGCAGTGCGGTGGCCGGATTCAAGGCCGGATGGCAAACTGTGCCGCTCGAAGACATCCCCCGGCACGTGCGCGATTTCGAGGACCTGGCAGTGTGCATTCGCGGCGAAGCCCGGTTTGCCTACTCCAAAGAACACGACCTCAACGTTCAAAGAACCGTTCTTCAGGCCAGTACCCCGTGAACCACCGCGCACGCTTCTGGCGGGCTTCACTAATGTTCAAGCGCCGCCGGATATTCGGCCTCATTTACCCACACGTCTGGCCTGGAGACCGCCTGGCGTACCTGTACCCTGCGTGATGTGCGCAGTGCACGCAGTGCCGCGGCTTCAATTCCCGCTTCCGCCAGGTCTGGCGTCTGAATCGAGGCGATCCGGGTTGACCGGACCGCTCACCGAGCGCGCAGCAGGACGTTATCTCCAGGTCACCTTCGGCGGCTTCCGTTTCGGCCACCGCGAGAACGTCTGTTTCGGATAGCCCAGCGCCAACGCCCCGTGCACTCGGTGCGTCTTCGGGACGCCCAGGAAGTCGGGTATGCTTCGATCCCGTCCGCACGCCCCCACCAGGTAGCCCACCATGAAGCTCCCCAGCCCCATGGCCTGCGCAAGGAGCGACGCGTTGTGCAGCGCCAGCATCGCGTTGGCCTCGGGCAGGTGGATGTTCCGCTCGACGTGGCACACAATCAGGCACGGCGCGCCGCGCAAAACAAAATCCCCGCCCTTCTGGTAGCCCTCGACCATGACCTCTATCTCGGGCACGAAGTCCAGCAGGCTTCTGGCCTCGTGTCCTGACGCGAGCCGTACGATACCGCGCACCAGCGGATTCCGAAGCTGTTTTGCCATCTTTTCGAAGAACCGGACGGCCATGCCGCTGATGGCTTTCAGTTCGTCCTCCTTCTGCACGACGATGTACTCGACATTCTGGAGGTTGTGTGCCGTCGGCGCGAGCTGCGCTGCCTCGATGATGCGTTCCACGACCGGCCGCTCTACCTCGGCGTCCGTGAACACCCGCAACGACCTGCGCGCCCGCAGCATCTCGAGCACCTGGTCGTCCGATGGCAGCAGCTCTGCGTTTACCGGGATGATCGTGCCCTCCGGGAATGATTCGTGCCGGATAGCTCCCTGCTCGCAGATGGCCACGCAATGTCCGCACGACGTGCAAAGTTCCGTGTGCACGGTCATGGCAGCGCCGTCGCCCTCGACAAAAATATTCTCCGGACACGTCTGGATGCACGCCCCGCACTGTTTGCACACCCTTGCATCTACTGCAATCCTGGCCATCGTCACTTCTCCCACATAGCACGTTCCAATGCGCAACCGGCATACCCCAGCTCGTCCTCTTTGTATCTGCTCCACACGCCCATCACGTCCTCAGTGTTCACCATACCCACCATGTCCCCTCGGTCCACCCTGTACACCCCGTCCACTCTATGGGATTCGCGTCTGGTTGATGTGTAAATGGCACTACCGCCCAACGTTTTGCTCTCCCTGAACCATTTCTGGGCACAGCACCTTCTGGATCGCATCAAGGCGAGCCGTGCCTTCGCTCAGCGTGGGACAAATCCAGCCACCTTCGTCAAACTCATTCCAGGCATACATGAGCACAGTCTGCGCCCTCGCGGAATCGGGATGGCTTCGGCACCATTCCAACGCTCTGGCGAGGTGCGCGGCCAACTCCGAAGGTCGAGGCGCTTCGTAGCATTGTTCGATGTCGCCACCCTGGACCCACGGCACGGGCGTCTCGACGCGCGGACGCATGTCCCAGCCCGCAGTGACCAGCGGCACCACTTCGCAACCCGTTGCCCGGAAGGCGTCCCACCAGCGTTCCGTATGGGCGGCAAGCGCCTCATAGGGAGCGGCCTTGGCCCCGCCATTCGCAGCGTATGCCCCAATCGCGTCCAGGCCGAGTCTTTCCATTTGGTCCTTCAAG
>CAZFOG010000338.1:6191-7277 GCA_964520685.1 uncultured Nitrospiraceae bacterium
GAAAGGTAGTGTTTGAGCCCAAGACTCAAGGCATGCTCTGGGGGATAGATCACGAAGGCCCAATAGTCCAGGCCCGCCGCGTGCGCATACGCAATCTCACGGTCCATGATCTCCTGGGTGTTCCCGCGCGCCTCGACTGTATCGGCACTTAAAACCTTTCCAAAGAAAGGCAGGCGGTGGTGCCAGTGTTCGGGAGCAAGCGTTCGCTCGACAGTCAATCCAACCTCCGAAGCCGGTCCGTGCCACGCGTCCCATCGAATTGCACCTACGGCAGGCCGCGTTGATGGCGCCTGGGCACTCACAAGCAGTGAAACAGAGAGCAACGAAATACCGGCGGCAAGAACGTGCATATCGGTCCTCCGTTCTGACCATTGTGACGGATGAGAACCCTTGGCATGGCTCCATTAGCCTGGAAAAGCGAGGCCTTTTCGCGTCACTGAAACCACCCTTCGGCCGCGCAACGAATCCTCAAAAGCCCTCCAACCAGCCCTCTTTCAGTTTTGCGCCGTAGGCTTGGGGGTGCCCGTTGCGGCGCGCACCGAAGATGAGCCATCCATTATCCGCGGTCAGATAGGGGTGCGCGTGGCTCCATTGTTCACGGCCAAATTCGGTGCGGCTGAGGCAGATACGTTCACACCGTCCTGATTCAAAGCTGCCGACATAGATCGGGATGCCCTCTTCGCTCGTATCCCCGATCCAGTACTTCCCGTCGCGGGACACACTGACGTGCATGAAGCGTTTGCCTGTGTAAACGAGGGTGGGCTTCTTGTCGCCCACCTTGCAGCGCCATACGTTTCCGTGCAGGTCCTTGTCCATCGCGGTGGAAAAGAAAATCTCGCTCGTGGCGCCAATCCAGGCTTCGTGACCGGTAGGACGCAGGGTATAGGGCTCGTCGGCCGGGAAGGGCCGCTCGGGTCCGCCCACCTCCAGTTCGCTGAGCAACACCATCTTCACGTCCGGCATCTGGTTCAGTTGAATCAGCACGCGGTTGCGGCCGTCGCGCGAAAACTGTTCGTGTTTGGCATGATACCCCGGCTTTTTCAGAAGCACGCTCCATTCGCCCGCCTTCAAATCCAGTACATGCAC
>CAZFOG010000339.1:0-7214 GCA_964520685.1 uncultured Nitrospiraceae bacterium
TAGGTCCGTGTTTGTCCGTGTGGGTCCATGTGCGAGGGTATCGCCCGTCACACCCCCATTTTCATCGGCCACGGGTGCTCCGGTCGGCTTACGCTGCGCTGTCCCGCGCTCTCCCCGAGCCGGTGACAACCCAGCCACCGCCGCTACATCCCCGGGTCTAGCAGCGAGTCCTTCAGTCGGAACGACGTGGCATGGATCCACTGCTCCTCGGGGGGAGGGTAGGGCCAGTGGTTGCCAAAGTGGTACACCGAAAAGATCTGGCCGTCCGGCAACTCCAATAGCGACGGGTAGTGATTGTGCCGGTTGTGCGCCGGGTCGGCGATGGTCACGGTGCGGCTCCAGGTCCGGCCCTCGTCGATCGAGAAGTTGAATTGGTTGCCCGACCCTGCACAGATGAGTACGCCCTCCTTCGTTCGGAGCAGCGCCGGGAATCCGCGAAACCCCATGGGTGTCGATTGCCACTCGCCGGCCATCCAGCCCGACTCGGACCTCTTCACAATGACCTGTCCGCAGTTCAGATAGAGGGCTGCGCCCTCGGCTTGCGGGTTTGAATGCCGCAGCACGACAAGCAGGTCGCCGTTGCCCAGCTCGGCCACCGCGGGTTCGTCGTTGGTTCGGGTGGCTATTCCGCTTGCCAGGAGGAGTGGCTTGGACCAGCTCTTGCCGCTGTCCTCAGAGAACCAGAGCCAAGCGTCCGTTGTCGGGTTCGGGTGTGTCGTGTCGAACGTCCCATACGCCGCGACGACAACCGTTCCGTTGCGGAGTTGCCTGGGGCCACCGCAGAACGACGTCATCTCCTTTGGATCATTGAGCGAGACCGGCTGTGACAACGTGATCCCTCCGTCTGGCGAGCTCCATGCCATCGTGTGGCCCACATTGGCATAGGTGTCCTTCGCGTAGTCCCACGCGCTCCATATACCCCCGATGACCAAGGTCGAGCCGTCGTCGAGTGGCAGGGTAAAATCCGGCTGGGGAGCGAAGGGATCGGATGTGTCCATTTCGCGAAAGGCCTTCCAGGTCTGGCCTCCGTCGCTGGACTCGCACCAGCGCCGCCGCCGCACGATGCCTTGCTCGGCCAGCTTCTCCGGGGGCGCGTACTCATGGCTGTAGCTTGGGGCCATCTCTGCCGCCCCGCCGCTCATGTCGGTGAAACTGACGCAGATGTGTCCCTCCGGCGTGAGCCATGCGCGTGTCCAGCAACTCCAATTCGGTCCCGTGGCCGTCTTGTACACCTGAACGTGTCTCACGTCGCCGACGAGTTCATCGACGCCGTCCGGAAGTGCCTTCGGAAGCATATCCTGGTAATTGTGGTCAGGTCGCTCGGCCCCGCCCGCCGATTCCTCTGACTCCGCCGCCCACGCGCTGCCACCGCCCAAACACCACACGCCAATTCCCAGAAGGAGTATTGCCTTCCTCATTGTTGCCCACTCCATGCTTCGCATCCAGGACCCGCACGCCCTTGTATACCACAAATTGAGTGAATAGTCTCCAGGACCATTGAAGCCCGTCCGGCGGGTGAGGCAGGTGTCCCGGGCCAACGGACGTGCGCAAACAATGAGTCCGGGCTACCTCGCTGCGCGGTACTCCTCAAGTGTCGCAGCCTTCAAGAGCGCGCCGGGGAGCATCCGCTCCCGGAGCGGACCGAAGACCTGCTTGATTCTGCTTTCCTCTGTCGCTTCCCAGAGGCTCTGCTTCTTCTCGCGCAAGGCAAGGGTCACGGTGATCCAACTGTGGGTCCAGCCGGTTTCCGTCGAGAGCATGCACCACCCGATTTCGCCGTCGGACCCCCAGTACTCCCAGTGATTGAAATCGAAGGCGCGGTACCAAGTGCCGCTGAGTTCTGGGTGTGCGTTCGAGGCTGTCTGAATGCGGACCAGGAAGGCTTCGACCAGGTCCAGCGCTTCGTCGAGCTTCGGCTCGTCGAGGATGAACGACGCTTCATGCAGGCCGCTGAACCCGAAATTCATCGTGTACAGCAGGTCCACGCCTGCGTCGCCCGTCTGGTAGATGATGGGCGCCTCACCGGTTCCATACTGTTCGTTGGACGTGTACGGAACTGTGACGCGCTGCGGGATGGCTCCGCACGGGTCCATGCCCGCAAGGATGTCGTCCACAAGACGTTGAAGCCAACGCCGGTATTCGGGCTTGTCCTCGACGCGGATGAGGTAGCACAGGGGCAGCAGCATGTGGCACAGTTCCTCATCAATTCTGCCACACTCGGCGACCCACTGGTCGGGGTAGGCTTCCATCATCGTCCGGATGCCGTTGCGGGCACGCCCAAGCAGCGGATCATAGCCCGTCTTGTCGTAGAGCCAGAGGAACGTAGCCCAGATGTACGCCTGGTAATGGGGGCTGTAGAAATGCCCCTCACGGAACCAGTACGTCTCCCACCCTTGTGACAGGATCGCATCATCGGGGATCATGGCCTGGCTGAATCCGTCAGCGTTCGTCAATCGCAGGTTGGCCAGGATGGTGCGGCAGATAGCCTCGTCCCAACGGCTGTCCTGCAGGACGCTTGCGGTTGCGATGGCGCCCAGGAGAGCGCGGGCATGATCGTCGCTGTAGTTCTGCCCGATGGACTTCGTATTGTGCGAGAGCATGCCGAAAACCGGGCTGTTCGGGTCGGAACGCGAGCCCTGCGACATTTCGGACCTCAGGAAGACGAAGTCCACGAGGTTCCTGGCAATCTGGGCATGTCGCGGCAAGCCGAGAAGGTCGCCGCTCAGCGCCAGCCCCATGGCCGATTCGCATGAGCAATCTGCGCGAATGCAGGGATTTGGCGCCTGCGACCCGTCGAGATAGATCCGTTTGCCGATATAGCATTCGACGATTCCCAGCGAGCCATCGCCCTTCCCTTGCCAGTCTTCCGGAAACGGCAGGACGCCATGAGGATTCGGAGTATCGTAGACGAACTTCATCCCGTTCGTGTCGAGCAGCAGCTTCGAATCGATATACCACTGCGCCGCACGCTGGACCGCTTCTCTCCGAGCCCCGTCCACAAGCGGCGTCCCTTTCGCATACGTCGAATGCACGGTCGGTTCCCAATCGACCGCCGGGGCGGACGGGTCGAGCCACTGCAGTACACGGCTCAACACGATCTGCCAGGCGGCAACCGGCATGAAGCGGGCCGTGACGCACGGACTGAACGTTGTTGTCGATACCAGAAGGTCCTTGCCGCGCGCGGTGAACAGGATGGGCCAAGTCGTATCCGGCAGACCCAGAACGGCTGTATCATGACCAGCGACACGTGCGGCGACCATGTGCGTGGCGATGGCCGAGTGATCGGACACCACTGGCAGGAAATAACAGTCGTAGAAAGCCATGATGCGCATTGCGGCAAGGGCGTCGCCGAAAAAGTCGTCCGTCGCCACAAGGCGTTCCAGGACGCTTCCATAGGGCCCGGTGGCAATCAGTTGCGGCGTCTCGCCGAACTGAACGCCGGGCGCCTCGGCCGGAAACTCGACGTACAGACGCAGGCGCTTCTTTTCTGCCAGGTCATAGTCCGCCGCGCTGAGAGGTGTTGGCGAGTGCGGGTAGTCCTGCGCGAGAATCAAGACGCCCGAGCCTTCCGAAGCGTGGCTGAGCGCCTCAGCGGGCGTGTCAAACCGGGTGGCGTCATGGCCCGTGGCCTTAACCAGACGGAAGAGGTCGCTCTTCTCGCCGCACGAAAATGTCAGGCCGGCATTCGCCACCGGCATCGAAAGGCTGATTGTCGCGCATACAAGGCAAAGCACGCCGAAGAGTGTTGGGGGTTCCTTCATTGAATAGTCCCTTCCGGTTTACAGCGCAAGCTCTCCCTGGAGCCGCCTGACCTTGATATTCGACAACGTGGCGCTGCCGTCGCGGTGTTCAATAAAGAGGCCGCCGCTACTATGCTGATAGACGCTGTGACACAGCGACCACTTGTCATCGATGAAGACCTCCATGGCGGTGCCGCAGACGAACAGCCGCACCTTCATCGGGCGGCCAATCGGCAAATCGCAGTAGTTGGTCGCGAGCACCGAACGGTTGTCCCAATTCTGATACGGGCGCAGGGCCAACTGCTTCTCCTCGGGCAGAAAATCGAGCACATAGGCTACGCCGAGGTCGGGCGCCGCACGAAAGACCAGCGAAAAATCCATCTTCGTGGTGGAGAGTGTAAGGTCCGCCTCCAGATAGTAGCTGTCAGGCACACCGGACACGTGGAGCAGGTTGGCTTCCACCGAAGGCGATGAGCCGATAGACGTGCCTTCGATGCTCCACGTCCCGACAACAGACCTTGCGCCGCTCAGCAACGCTTCTTCCAACGCGGGTTTGGCCAGGATTGCGTCGACTAACTCTGGTAGCGCGCGCTCGGTCAGGCTGCCATCGGGCTCGAATCCGATCTGCCGCGGCACCGAGTAAAGCCGGGCCTGCACGACGTCGCCCTGATCGCTTTGCCCCTCACGGCTACACATGAACGGAAAGGTGACCCAGCGTCGGCCGTCCGTAGCCGGGCGTGACATAGCGAAGCTCGGGGAGGGAATCCAGGAGCGAACCGGCGGGCGCTGCCAGGGCCCGTCCAGGCTCCTGGCGATCCGGTAGTGGGCATTGCGATCCAAAGTGAACAAGTACCAGAGGTCACCGTGCTTCAGGACTTGCGGACAATCGCACGGTTGGCCGAACCCCGGAGCCCAAAGAGGCTCGGCGAGTCGCCATTTGATAAGGTCGTCGCTCTTCGCGAGGCCAACGCAGCCGGAGCGCTGATAAAAGCGCCCGGGCACTTGCGTACCCACGAGCATCCACCAGCATTGCTCCTCTTCGTTGTGGAAGACAAAAGGATCGCGAAAGTTGGCGGGGGAGGCGTGAACCCCATCGCCTGCGAGCACGGGGTTGTCTCCATGCTTCACCCAGGTGTACAGGTCGTCGCTCGTCGCCAGGCACACATTCTGGTTGCCCGTATAAAGCAGATAGAAACGCCCGTCATGCCCTTTCACCACCGTTCCCGGGGCGATATTGGCGCCGTCGGCGTCGCCGGGGTTGCCGCTCCAGACAGCCACCGGCTCAATCTTCCAGTGCACCAGGTCGCGACTCGTACGATGGGCGAGGGCGCCGCCGTTCTGCAAATGGAACAGGTGCCAAACGCCTTCGCAATAAAACGGTGTCGCGTCCATCGACTGCGGAAGATCAGGTGGTCCCAAACCCTCGACCATGGGCGTTTCGGACAGGTCGATGACGCGGCCAAGATGCGGCGTCTCCTGCGCGGAGGACGCGCCGCCGGTGGGCGTCACCGTAAGCGCGGCAAGTACAAGGCACGCAATCGTCATGTGGCTCATTCCCTTACTCCGCAAATCATGCCATGTTCCGTAACTCCAGGGGCCAGCGTAACCGATGCCCCTGGGCCTACTCCGCCTTCTGTTCCCGGTTGAGTTGAGCCAGTTCCTTGAACAGCGCTTCCGCCGCTCTGACACCTTCACCGGGCTTGCGTTCGCGCGTGTAGAGCCCGAACGGGCTGATGCCGTCCGTGATGCCGAAGAAACTGCTGCCTGCTGGCCATGTGTGATCGGCGTAAAGCCAGATCAGTGACCCACAGATGAAGGGCCGTTGCATGAACTCCGGGTCGCACTTGATGGTCGCTACTTGCTTCGCCCCGGACACGACGCCCGGCTCGTTTCGGTCCTTGAGGTCCCAATTGCCGTATTCGGTGATAAACAGGGGCTTCGTGCACCGATGCTGCTCGTAGAAGTCGAACGCTGGTTTGAAGAACTTTTCGTTTGCCTCGTCGCCGTAGTTCATGTAGCCGTACGCATTGGCGCCGACCACATCGTCAAATTCGTGGCTGTCAAAGTTGGGGTTTCCCCAGTTGCCCTGAACCGAGACATGCGTGACCAGGCGGGTCGAATCCAGTTCCTTGGTCAGCTTCGCCAGGTCGGCGTGAATCGTGCGGATGGCCGGGTCGTTCTCGTCGTTCTCGTTGCCCGTCGACCAGAAGATGACCGACGGGTGGTTCCAGTCCCGGCGGACCATTGTGGCCATCTGACGCGCCGTTGTCTCCGAAACAAGCCGCGTCTCAATGGGCCGGTTCTCCGGACCACGGCGGTCGAGGCTGCATCCCAGAAACGGGATCTCGCACATGACCAGGAGCCCCAACTCGTCGCACCAATCGAGCGTGGCCGTGTCATGCGGGTAATGACAGAGCCGCACGAAGTTCGCTCCCATCCGCTTGATGTCGCGCAGGTCGCGTTCGACGGTCGCAGGGTCGAGGGCCATCCCGAACAGGTACATCGGCTTCCCGTTTAGGAGAACCTGCACGCCGCGGACTTCCACCGTACGGAACCCAAACCGGATGTCGCGGGCAGCCAGCACATCGCCCGCCTCGGCCAGTTCAACGGAGGCCGAATACAACGTCGGCGAATCAGGCGTCCACGGCTGCACGTTGGGAAGCTCGGCCGCAATCTCGAGCTCACCTTCTTTTTGAGGCGCAAGCTCCAGAGTTTGTGGCACTAGCGACCGAAGTTGCTTGCCTGCGCGGTCCACTACGGTGACGCGGATGGAGGCCGACGCTGGGACCATCCGGCCATTCTCGACCGTTGCCCGGAGGAGGAAGCTGCCTGCGCCGGACGGAAGCGGCCGCGCTTCGACCTTGACGGAGCCAAGGACGAGATGGTCAGTGGCGCGCAACTCGACGTTGCGCAGAATCCCGCCGTCTGCTCGCCAGTAGAAGTTTGTTGGAACTCCGGAGTGTGGGTGTTCGTTGTTTACTGAGACAGCTACCGTGTTCTCCTCACTGTAGCGAAGCGCATCACCAACCAGCAGGTCACACGGCAGATAGGGGTCGTTTACGCCGCCCACAAGCTGTCCGTTCACCCAGACCTTGGCCTGGTTGCCAAGCCCGTCGAAGTGGAGCGCCACGCGCTTGCCGCGCCATGCCTCCGGAACCGTGAAGATACGCCGAAACCAGCACGTCCCAACATATGTTTCCAGACTGTCGTTGATAGCCCCAAACGTGCACGGCACCTGCACATCCTGCCAGCCCTCAGGCACCAGGGCTTCGGTCTGGTACGCCTGCCGTTCCCCGGAGTTCTCCTTGTCCGCAATCGCGCTCCACGTGCCGGAAAGCGGGATGCGCTCCGTTCCCGTCTCCGCCAGAGCGGCGCTCGACAGGAGACAACACAGCACGGCGGCAGCCAGCCAGCACGACGAATCCATGGTTACTCATCCTTCAGCAAGGGAATCCCAGCGATCGGGTTCTTGAC
>CAZFOG010000340.1:0-7203 GCA_964520685.1 uncultured Nitrospiraceae bacterium
CCTGGTCGCGTTCCCCGTAATACAGGCGGACCGGCGCCTTAGGCGTCCACTGAAATACCCCGTTCTCGACGAGCGCTGTCGAGAACCAGGTCGGCTGATTGTTGTCGTAGGCTACAAGGAATTCCGTCCGGAACATTTCGCGGGGGCTGTCGGGCAGTTTGCTTACCACCTCCCATTCGTCTTGCTCGCCATCGAACAGGGTGGGCACGAGTTCTGCGTATGAATCGGCCAGTACCGATTCGAGGGGATGGCCGTACGCGGAGCAGTATGCGTACACCATATACGCGAGATAGGCCGCGTGGTAGGGGTCGGTCCTTTCGAGAAAGTCTGGGAATGTCGTGCCGGCCAGATCATATACGCCCGCAATGGGGGCACAGGCCGCAACCTGAAAACGGGGGTCATCCAATGACTCCAGGGCGCGATGGGCCGCCATAGTGGAGTAACCGCCCTGCGAAAACCCAAGAAGAAACACCTGCGAAGGCCATTCCTTTCCCAAATGTCCGGCCAGTGTTTCGGAGGCCCTGAGCAGATCGAGCACCGCGTTTGCCGTGCCTTCCGCGTGAAGATAGGGATGCACCTCGCGGTTGACCCCCAACCCGACATAGTCGGCCGCGCAGAGCAGGTACCCGCCTGCTGCGAAAATCGCGGACCCCAGGCCGCTCTCGAGAAGCGTGGGCGCCGATGGCGTAAGGCGGCGATTGGTTGCGGTGCCATGCTGGTAGCTGACAACGCCGCGCAAGGTCCTGGTTTTGGGCACGCAGACCAGCCCCGACGCGACCGTCGGGGCGCCGTTGGGGGTGGTAGTCCAGTACTGCACGCGGTAGAGCCGCACCCCGTAATGAACCGGCACCGGTTCGGGCAGGTCGCCCCACCAGACCAGAAACCGGAACATCGAGCCCGTGTAACTGCCGATTTGCTCGATTTTATGCAACGCACCCGGCGACTGGTCGTCTGCCGCTATGGGGAAATCGAGCTCGACCGTCCGCGTGCAAGCAGTATACGTCAGCCACCCTGCGGCAGCCGCCAGGCCCACCACAATCAGAAAAACGGCGAGGATTTTCAGCAATCTACGTTTCATAGTGCGTCTCCGTATCCCTGTTTCGAGCATCGAGGCCGATGGGTCCCACGGGTCACGTTTCACCGTGTCACCGGCGCACTCGGGCAGGCCGTTGTCACGGTGAGGGTGATTCTACCCATGATGCCGCACCCCATCACAACGTGTCTATCCGTCCATTACCTCTGCGTGTGACTGTCCTTCTGGGCCTGCGTTGCCAGATACTCAGCGCGGCCCTCCTGCATCCATTTCCAGAGGGCGTCGTTCCACAACGTCACGCGGCGTTTCTCCACCTCTGTTTGGGCTCGCGTGTGCGCTTCGTCCATTAACTGGCCCAGGCGCTTCATGCGCGGACCGGTCCCCAGGTGCGTCCACGCAACGTTCTTCCAATCGATGCCGTTCTTCCGGTAAAGGGGAGGAGGGTAGTTTCCCGGGTCACACGCAATCTGCTCGAGCTGCAAGTAGAAATCCTTCATCGGCCGGGCGGCCGCGCCGAAATAGAGGTGGAAGAATTCATTGAGCAGGGCATCCACATCCTGCCCGGGGTCGTCCCATAATTTCGCGATGACATACCCCTCCAGCATGTCCTGTTCGCCGCAGATAAAGATCCCGCGGATGCCGTTTTCGATAAACATGCGCATGGTCCGGGCGGATTCGTGGACCATGACGTTGGGGAAACACTTCCACTTGTCGATCAAGGCGGGTTCCATGGGATGGTGATAGTAATTCCACAGGAATACAGGCGCGCCGGTCTTCGCCAGCCATTCCCGGTAGAGCTTCGTGTCATTCTCGCGGATCTCATCATGGATAGCATACACACAGGTGTGCAGGCATGGCGCAATGCTGACATTGGGCTCGAGCTCGAAACCGCGCGGCGCATACGCGTAGTTCCAATAAGCGAGCGTGGCGATGTACTTATCCGGGTGGGTCTTGCCCACCTCGCGCGCTACGGCGTTGACGAAGGAGAAGAAGTAATTACTGACCTCCCCGCTGCTGAACTGAATGGTCCTCATGTCCTTCCCGGACTCCAGCAGGGCCTGGCACTGTTCGCATTCGCAGAATCGCGAATTATCGTCAGGCACGATCGCAAAATAGTCGCCCACGGCCTTCCACCCCGCAGGTGGATTCTCGATGCCGTCGAAGAAGTCGCGCGCCATCTGGGCCACTTGCGCGATCAATTTGGGATTGGTGTAGCAGAGCTGGGTGCCGTGTCCGGGGCCTTGGGCTTGATACGCGGGGTCTGTGAGTTTGGTTTCGATGGTCCTCGGGTGAAACGTGTGATTGCCGGCCCATTTTTCTCCGCCCAACCGCAAGCGCCGCCAGAAAAGGTGGATCTCCGGCTGGGTGACGGGCCCCCATTGGCCTCGCATGAACGGCCAATTGCCGGACCACAAAGCGTCGCGATACTTGAGAGCGGGGGAGCGGCGTATATCGGGTCCGGAAGCCACAAGCGTGCTTCGCAGCGGGATGATGATGGCGGTATCCGATGCGCCGTACCAGCGAACCCCACAGTAGCGCTCGAGAAAGTCGTAAACGGCATAGCTGGTTCCCTGATCATCATATACGCCGGGAAGCTCAAGCTCGCCGTCGCTCCGCTCGGGACAGCCCACCGTTTTCCAGTAGTCGATTTTGTGGCGCGTGCTCTCGAGCGTGTCGCCGCAACACATAGGACGGCCAAATTCCTTACGGTTGGCTTCGTTATCCTGCCAGTCCTTTCCGATGAGAATCACCGTGTCCGGCCGGAATGCAATGAGATACTCCTGGGGCGCGAAGTCCGCACCCGCGAAGCCCAGTGCGCGCGCGGCGGCACTGTCTCCAACGAGAATCCGCGGTCCCGTGACCGGTTCGGCGTCGGTGACAATGGGAACATCGGCGCCGCTGGCTTTCAGTACGTGATACTGGAGTTCAAGTGCCGCAAGGCGCGCGGCAGGCGCCGGGTTCTCCGCAACCACAATTGTACAGGCCGCCCTGCTGTCCCGCGCGAGCACAAATGGGGATTCATTAAGGCCAGAAAGGGTTGTGTGGCGCAGGGCCGTGCATCCCATGACACAAACGGCGCACCCCAGCACAGCCAGCAAACACAGCGTGGTCCGCATATCTGAAACCCCCCTTCAGGTTAACGCAAGCAAGGAATAGCACAATGACGGGGAGGATTACTACCGGAAAGACCGGCAAGTCTGAGTGTTCGCACCGTGGCAACGATTACGTCTCCCCTTCGTTCCACCCGTTCCGGGTTCTACTGTTTGTCACAGTCCTCCCGTTTCGTGGTCTTGAGACTTTTGCCACCGCAGGACGGACCAGTGGGCCGGGTGGTCGGTTTCTGAGTCGGGGGAAAGCACATAATACGATTCGACAACCTCGAAGTCGGGCGATGCGAATACATAGTCGATGCGCCGTGTGCTGACGTCGTAGTCCCGATTCTCTGGCGTGCTTTGCGGCCACCGCGGGTGCGGCGGCCCACTACCGTCGGGATACATCTGCAACCACGTTTCAGACAGGACTTCCGTCACCACTTCATAGGCGGGACTGCCGGGGCGCGTGTTGTGGTCGCCCATGGTGATTACGTACTCGTACTGGGCGCATTCGTTCACGACGGCCTCGGCGTGAGCCAGTTTGACCTCCTCCGGTCCGGCGGGGTGGTTATTGAACAGGCCAATGCGACGGCCGCCCACCTGGATCTCGGCAACCGCGGTGCCGACCTCATCGATGGTGCTATACGTGAAGATGGTTCTCGGGTTCTCCAGGGGGTAGCGCGAGAGGATGGCCGTTCCGTAAGTCCCCGAGATGGTGTTGGGACCATAATACACGTGATAGCCCAGGCGTTCAGCGAAGAATCTTGGTGCATCCGTATTGCCCTGGGAAGGGCGCGCCGTGTCGCTTTCCTGCAAACCGATGATGTCCGCATTCACCTCTCGCAGAAATGCGAGCTGGCCGTGCAGGTTTCGATTGCCCTTCACGTCCGTCCCCTGCTGCATGTTGTACGTGAGCACGGTCAGTGTCTCGGGGCTGTTCGAAGGGGTGGGAGCGCTTGCACTCCGGTACGCCGCCCCAGCGATGGCAAACAGACCAATGGCCAACGCTGTAATCCCGAGAGGAATCAACCGTGGGCTGTCTTTCCGTAGCGGAAACACGGCCTGCCACACGGGGACCAGCAAGGGGACGAGCATGCCGGCGCCCACCAGGAGAAACGGCAGGTAGAATTTGTTCCTGAGCGCATGCCCCATGGCGCCCATGTAGCCCCACGTGTTGGTGAAGATCAGGAGCAGCGTGACCACGACGAGAAAGACCATACCCATCAGGACGGGGAGCACTTGTGCACGCGGACTCGCACCAGACCCTTGCTTGAAAGCGGCCATGACGTTAAACACGACGACCGGAGACAACAGAAACATGAGATAGAAAGCTATATGGTACGGCCACGCCGTGGGGCGCGCTATGAGCACCGGGGCGCTGGGAGAATCGGGAAAACTCACCCTGTGCAGGAGTATCCCGGCCACGAGGGCTGCCATGAAGGCCAGATTCCACAGAATAAGCATCCCGCGCGATAACGGAACCGGACTCCTCACCCCGATGGCTTGAAAAAGCATGGTCAACCCGAACGAAAGTGAGATGATGATCAGACCGGTGAGGTTATCGCTTCCCGACCATGCCGTCACGACGGCGGGACTCGACAGCACCAGATAGACGACCGCGAGGTTTGAGAAGAGGAGAATGGATGCGGCCACGCGGCCAGCCAATGCCCCCGACGGCGCCGGTTCTCTGGTTTCAGAGTCGGGTAGAGAACCCTTGCACAGAAATGCAGCGCACGCCACAAGGGCCCATGCCAAGACATCCCCCTGCCTCCCCATGGAGATGTCGAACGAGGAACCCCACGCCCGCAACGCTATCGAAATGAGCACGGCTATCGCCAGGCCCAGTCCAAGGTTTTTCGGCGACACTCGGGACCCGTCGAGGGGCAGACAGCAGACCGCAACGAGAAAAGCGCCCACACCCGCGCCCGCGACAATCATCAGGGCCGTTCCCTCGAATAACGGGCATAGCGCGCGCACCACAAACATCATGACGAGACTGCCCAGGAACAGCCACCGCCGCGCGCCTCTCCCCGCGAGCAGCGCCACCAGAGGAGACAGCACGAAGAGCAGTCCCAACATTTCCTTTCCGGGACTCAGTTCAATCAGACTCAGCCGGTAGATGCTCTCGATCCATATCGTCAGCAATTGAATGAAAAAGAGAAAGCAGGACGCGCTCAAGAGGGTCGAATGTGCGTGGCTGGTATCCGGTCGAAGATCCGTCATGAACCGTTCCTTCACACGCCGTCACTGCGGCATGGTCTTTGAGGTGGCATGAGCATCCTGCTCATGATGAACCACTACCATACGCTCCCGCTTTCCCGGCCTCCATCTCTGCGCCCTGCTAGCTGTGGCATGGTCTCCAGACCACGCCACTCCGGCGACCATAGGTCTCCCATCGTACATCTCTGTGGCAGATATCCGGAGTTCATTGCCACAGAGGCCACACAAAACGCAGATTGGGGGACGGGAAGCGCCCCCTACCCCACAATCTTCATGAGGCGTTTTTCGGACTGAATCATCGACCGCACGGTGTGGTAGTTGATCTTCCACGCATGGCCCATGTAATCCCAGAGGCGGTTGTTGTTTTCGTCGAAGAGGGGATACCACTCGCCGACTTCGTGGTTGATGACGTGGTCCATGACGAACCGGTGGACGTTTTCGTAGGCGTCGATGTACTTGTCGTCGCCGAAGAGCAGGTAGGCATCGAGCATCCCCACGAGGCATTCGGCCTGTTGCCAGAACTCCTTGTTCTTCTCGCGGGCAGGCCCGTCATGGGGGCCCTCGCAATACACCCCGCCGCGTTCCCAGTCGATGCCGTAGCGGTGGCAGTGGTCGTAGATTTTCCGGAAGGCTTCGAGGTAACCGCTGCGTTCCTCGCCCAGGATATCCAGCGTGTGGTTCAGCAGCCATGCGAACTCGACGTTGTGCCCGAAACTCGTGTTGTTCATGGGCCGCCCTGCATCGTCGTCGACGTCGCGGTCGGAGCCCCACACGTCGGCGAAGAGGATGGCCCGCAACGGCGTCCAATCGAGGGCGAACTGGGCGATGCCCGTGCCGAATTCCGGATGGATGATGCGTCTGAACAGCAATTCAATCATTTCCTGGGTGCGGTCGTAGATGAGTTGCGCGCCGGTGGCTTCGTAGAGGTTCGTGAACGCCTCCATGAGGTGCATGTGGATGTCGAAGGACTTCCGGTCGCCGCCGTACTTGCCCGGCCGCTTCTTCGTGAAATCTTCCTCGAGGAATTCGTAATAGCCTCCGTAGCAGTTGTCGGCCATGCGGGTCTGGAGGACTTCGTAGTTGCGCAGGGCCCATTCGAGGCCGCGCGGGTCGCCCGAAGCCATCTGGTATTCGCTGAGGGAGTAGATGCCGAAGGAATGGCCGTAGCCCAGCTTGCTCTTGTTGATGGGCGTGCCGTCGCGCTCGACCGTCCAATACCACCCGCCATGTTTCTCGTCCCACATGTGCTTGAGAAGGAAATCGACGCCCTGCTTCGCCTTGTCGAGGGCGTCCTGGCCGCCGTACCCCGCGCGATACATCGACGAGAACGTGAAAATCATCCGCGTCTGGCACACCAGGGTCTTCATGGTTTCCCCGGTGGGGTTGCCGTCCTTGTCGAAATAGGTCAAAAACCCGCCATACTCTTCATCGACGCCGTGGGTCATCCAGAACGGAATTAACTCCTCGCGAAGGTGGTGTTGCACCTCTGTCAGCAGTTGTTTGCAGCGGTCCTTCATGGCATCTCGTCCCCTTGGTCGTGCGTTTTGCAGCCCGGCGACAGTCTACGTAAGCCGTCCCACGCTTGGCAAGTGGCGCGCGCCTGCCAACGCATGACCAACCGATGTCCTGCCTCGAAGATTCCAAAAACCCCGCTTAACTGGACCATACGAAATGAACGCAGGCGCACTTACATATTGACGAGCCACCACCTGTTGCGCGGCACAGCCCTTGACGATTCGCCGGATGCGCCAACCCCTCACCGCGGCATCAACGCGAACACACCCCAGCCCAGGTATTCACGCGTGTAGGCGGCGTAGCGCTCGGGTTCCGAGGTCAGTTCGGCTCGAACCTCTTTCG
>CAZFOG010000341.1:0-7197 GCA_964520685.1 uncultured Nitrospiraceae bacterium
TTGCCCCATCCCACGGCGAAATCGACCGTGTCGCCCTCGGCGACGTCGATTTCCGCACGGTGTTGCGCCGTGGCGCCGCTGCTCTCGAGGTTGATTAAGCTGTCAAAAAGCGCGGCTTCGTTATGGAGAACGTGCACATCGGTAGTGGCGCGCTCGGCGATGCTTGTAAAGGTGGCGTCGATAGCGGCCTTGCCGCTGATGGGGGCGGTCCACCGCACGACGCTGTACTCGCCGTTGATGCCGGGATGCAGCGCCAACTGGCCGGGCTGCCATGTAATGCCGTATCCGCTGAGGGCGTGGTCCGTGGCGTTGAATGTTACGCATGGATCGGACCGGTCCGTATTCTGCCAGAACTGCAGTCCTGCGAGTGGGACAGCGTTCAGGTTGTCCCAGCGCCCGCTGTTGAGGAGGACCATGCGGGTGTCGTCCAGTGCGCGCACCTTCGGCAGGGCGCTGAGGGCGTGGCGGAAGACCGGCCCGTCGGGCGTTTCGTTGAGCAGCCCCCAGATGACGATGCTTGGGTGATTGCGGTCGCGCTTGATCATTCCCAAGACGGATTCGTCGTACCGCTCGCCGAATTGGGGCGAGAATTCCATGCACCATCCTGCGTAGGATTCTTCGTAGACCAGCAGCCCTATCTCGTCGCAGAGGTCCAACTGGTAGCGCGTTCCCACCCCCGCAATGAAGCGAATCATGTTGAATCCCATGGCCTTCACGTTTAGAAGATCACGCCGCAACAGGTCGGGGTCATGGGGTATCTGGGTTCCGATGGGGCAATGGTTGCCCGTGTGCGAGCCTTTGAGAAAAAGCCGGCGTCCGTTCAGGCGGAAGTAGCCGTTCTCGAACCGGAAATCCCGGAAGCCGGTACGGACCGATAGCGCGTCGGCGGTTTCCCGGTCCGGGACGTTCAGCCTGGCCGTCACCCGGTACAGGTAAGGGTCGTTCAAGTTCCAGAGACGAGGCGACGCGATGGGAAGCTCGCACTCGACTGTGGCCGCGCCGGGGGTCGCGCTCGAAGTCACGACGGCCGACGCGAGAACCGCCCCCTCGCGGGCGGAACCGGCATCGAAAACGACCTCGACCGGCACCGCCGCGCCGGTGGCGTTGCGTATAGCCGCCTGGATCCGCAGTATGCCGGTCGCCGCATCCGCGCGGACGAAGAGATCATCGAGCCACACGGGCGGCAGCACAAGCAGTTCAACGTGGTCCGTGATGCCCCCGTGGTTAAAGGACGCACCCGCCCAGTAATTGTTCACCTTGTTGCGGTGGGCTGTCTGGGCAAGCACAATCCCGTCGATGGGTTCATCGGTGGGGTTGAGAACGCGCACCGCAAGCAGGTTCTCTTCGCCCGGCCGCAGGGCACCCGTTGTGTCCAGTAGAAACGGCGATTCACCGCCTTCGTGGCTGCCCAGGTACGTATTGTTCAGCCAGACGTCGGCCTTGTAATCCACCGCCCAGAAGCGGAGGGCATACTGCACCGGTGCCTCAGACCGCGCCGGGGCCGTAAACGTGTGCCAGTACCAGGCAACACCGTGGAAACCGGGGAACGGCTCCTGGATGATCCAGGGCACATGGGTTTCCTTCGCATCCGGCCGGGGAGCCGTAAACCACTGCTGGTCTTGACCAACGTTGCCGGCATCAGTGGCGATGAGCCACAGGCCATCCAGGGGGATTTCCTGGCGCATCGGCGCGGCCTCCGCTTGGAACGCGAGCACCATGCCGTATGCGAATACCATCGCCACGACCGGAACGCGCTTGCGAAATTCTGTACTTCTCGAGCTGGCGCCTGACCACAGCATTCTCGGATCCTCCTTGTGTGAAATCCAGGGGGCTATTACGGCACATCACCCAAATTACAGCCTGACAAAGGATGCACCTTTCAACAAAAGCGTTTCAAATTGAAACGATTTGCCGTTGCGTGTTGTGACGCATTGTGCCACCCGGGCTGTGTGTGTTCGACGTGCCGGGGTCCTCGGGCTGTAACTGCTTGAATCAGAATGCGTTGTGCCTTGTGTTCCGAGAGGTGAATTCGATGGCGGATTGGCACTGGTCTTGCTTCCCACCAGATGAAAAGCAAGTGGCTGCAAAATGGCTGCAGTTGAGTGACCATAACCCAGTGTGAGTGCGCGCGAGGCGCGCAGTAAAGGAGGGAGTGACAATGGCTCGTTGGATGTGGGATCCCTTCCAGGATCTGGAGGCGCTGCGCCGCCAGGTGGAACGGGCATTAGAAGAGCATCGCGGTGGCCGCTGGCCTCTTTCGCGAACCGCGTTCCTGCCGGGGCTGTCGGCACGCAGCTATCCCCTGCTGAACATCAATGAGGACAAGGACAACGTGTATCTCGAGGCCCTGGCTCCCGGCCTGAACCCCGACTCGCTTGATATCACGGTGCGTGACGACGTCTTGCGCATTGCCGGTGAGAAACCGTCGGTAAACCCGGACATCAAGGCGGAGGCATTCCATCGGAACGAGCGCAGCGCCGGGCGGTTTGTACGGACCATGACTTTGCCCACCGGTGTGGACGCAAGCAAGGTGAAGGCGAAATATACAAATGGTTTGCTGACCATCACCCTGCCGAAGGCGGAAGAGGCCAAGCCGAAGCAGATCGAGGTTTCGGTGAGCTAACGGCAAGCGCGTGCAGGAGCGGCAACGTTTCAGCAAGGAGGTGTGGATTATGAAAGAAACGACTGTCCCGGAGAAGACCCAGGAGCAGCACCCTGATGTTCCTGACACCCGCGAAGAATCGCGTACGCTGGTGCCCCCGGTGGATATATTCGAGAACAGGGATGGGCTGGTTGTGGTAGCCGACCTGCCGGGTGTCGCCAAGGAAGACGCGGATGTGCGGGTCGAGAACGATATCCTCACGCTCAAAGCCACGGCCAAGAGCGACTTGCCTGGAGAGCCCCTTCGCCACGAGTATGAACTGCGGAATTATTTCCGTCAGTTCCAGCTCAGCGAGGAGGTTGACCAGGAGAAAATCAAGGCCGAGATGAAACACGGCGTGCTGATCATCAACCTGCCGAAGCGTGAAGAAACCAAGCCCAGACAGGTCACGGTGCAGGTTTCGTAACGACAGGGCAATGGGGGCGGCGTGTCTATCCGCGCCGCCCTGGCAGCGCCATACCCAAAAGAGAGAAGGAGGTGACGCGGCATGACGAAACTGCTTCCGGCAACCTGGCGCAGTTCGGTGGACGAATTGCGGGATCGCGTCATGCACACGGTCGGCCGGTGGCTGCCCGAAGACTGGCGCCGCGAGTCGCGCGTAGACCTGCGCGATTGGCCCCCGAGGTTCGTCACCGGCGGCGGCCCCGTTATCGATGTCGAGGAGACAGACGACGCTATCGTGGTAACAGCGGAACTGCCGGGTCTCAACAAGAGCGACTTCAAAGTCGAGGCGGAGCAGCGGCGCCTGATTCTGCGCGGCGAACGGAAGGCCTCGCACGAAGAGAAGAGTGGCACCTACCACTACGCCGAGTGTGCCTACGGTGCCTTCTACCGTTCCGTGCCCCTTCCCTGCGAGGTCGATACCGGCAAATGCAAGGCGAAGTACAGGAAAGGCGTGCTCACGGTAACCATGCCCAAGACTCCTGAGGCCAAGGCGCGCTGCACGCGCGTAAAGATAAGCTGAGCATGCGGGCAAGAGACCTGTCACGGCTCCCCGTGCCCAAAGGGGAAGAGGGAGCCGTATGTCGTTTTCAGGGCGGTGAACCGGGAAAAACCTCGCACAGGGACCCACACGGACAAACACGGACCCACACGGACAAGCACGGACAAGCACGGACGGGGATACACCCGGTTTTTGGAATTTTCGAGGCAGACCCCGGTTTGCTGCGCAAACCGTCGGGTCAGTCCCGGTTTTTGAGGCTTTGGAGTCCGCGCGTTAGCTGCGCACGAGGCCGTCTTCGATGGTTTTGCGCTTTTTGGGGCTCTCGAGGGCCTCGATGATCGCCAGGGCGAAGTCCATGGCCGTGCCGGGGCCGCGTGATGTGAGGACCTTCCCGTCTTTTTCCACCGCGCCGCCGGTATAGGTCGTGTTGGGCAGATTCATTTTGTCGAGGAAACCGGGGTAGCTCGTAGCCTTCTTGCCCTCGAGGAGTTTTGCGTTGGCCAGTACCTTCGGCGCCGCGCAAATGGCCCCGACGAACCGCCCGCTCTCGGCCGTCTTCTTCAGAATCCCATGGACGCGCGGGTCGTTGTCCAGATGGTCCGCGCCGGGCAGTCCGCCGGGCAGGACCACCATGTCGTAATCGCGTTTCAACGCTTCGTCGAGCGTGCAATCGGCGATGACGGAGACACCGTGGGCAGCCTTGACCGACGTGCCGCCCAGGCTCGCCGTGACTACGTCGAAGCCGGCCCGGCGGAGAATGTCGACGATGGTAATGGCCTCAATTTCCTCGAATCCTTCCGCGAGTGGCACCAATACACTCGGCATGAGTCGTACCCTCCTTTCGCGTCGTCTTTTTGCTCAGTTGACCGCAACCGTTTCTTCGAGCATACGGTAGTGAATCGGTGCGGTCCTACGCAAACCGGTAAGTCCGAAGCATCTTCGTCGTTGAGTAACAGCCGTACGGGCTGGAGCATTTCCCGCTTTGACTGCGCCGCCGCCAGATGGTAGCGTGCCCCCTGAATCACAACGGACACACCAGAGGATTCGCCATCATGCTCACGAAGACTGTATTTGCACTGGTATTGCTTCCGGCACTTGCGGCCGGAGCGGGCGAGATTGCGATCGCATCGTTTGCCATCGAACCGCCGCAATTGAAGCCGGGCGAATCGTTCGAGGTGGCCGTAACGGTGGCGGCCTCGGACGTGCCGGTGGTGAGTTGCGTCATTCGCACCGTCGTGCCGGCCCCGAAGGCCAGCGCGCCGCCCACCCTTCCGTTCTACAACGAGGGGCGGCAACTGGCCTATCTGGCGGATGGCGGCGACGTGAACCTTCGCGACAACGGCCCCCGCGACCTGGACCCCGGCGAAAACGCCTGCCGGTTTCGTATTGACACCAGCGGCTGGCAGCCTGGCCGCTACGATTTGGCCCTGTTCGCGCACAATCGCCCCGCTGAGGGACCGCACATCGCGGACCAGTGGAATTTCTCGGTGCTTGTCGAGGCCGGTGCGGTGCGCGTGCTCGACATGGACCGCCCGTCGCCCGCGCGCTTCGAATCGTGGGCCCTGACACCATCGAGCGTCACACCGGGCGAACCCGCTGTGCTGACGGTAACCGCTTCGGAACGCATCGCGGGGGTGGAACTGCGCCAGCCCTATAACGTTGCGGCCGAAAACGTGCCGCCCGGTTTTTCGTACGAGCCGGGAGAGAATAAGTCCTATCTTGCAGATCCCGGGCAGACGCTCGTCCTGGACAACGGCTTTCTGGATGCCGAACCTGCTGAAAATGCGGTGCGGGTTCCCCTCGATACAGCCGGGTGGAAACCCGGCCTGTATTTCTTCCAGGCGCGGCTTATCGGCGCGCTCGGCGGACAACCCGACGAGCGCGATTTCGCCCTGACCGTGCGGGGAGCGTGCGATACCCTCGCGGTTGATGTATCCCCACCCTCGATTCTGTGTCCCGGGACCCATGCGGAGCGCATGACCCGGCTGTCGGATGGCACCCTCGTGTATGCGGAGTTTTTCAGCACCGATAGCGGCGCGACGTGGCAGAAACGCGAGTCCGGCACGCTAGGACCCGGGGCATGCGAACTCCGTGACGGACGGGTCATCAGCATGGCGTACCGCTCCACGCCCATCGAAGGCGAAGAGGGCTGGTACCAGTGCCAGGGCTTTGTCTCGACGGATATGGGCCGGACGGTCGAGTCGCGCGGCGTGCGGGTGCACGTGCCTCTTGCCAAACCTGCCTACGGCCACGCGTTTCATCCCGGCCCGCTCTATATGCGGTCCATGGTCGAACTGGACGACGGGCGGATCATTGCCCTTATGGCCGGCTGGTTCCTCGGCGACGACGTGCCGTGTCCCCACAATCCCAGGCGGCCCTATTCCCGCACATACTGCTGCGAATCCACCGACGGCGGCGCCACCTGGGAATATCTGTCGACCATCGGTTTCGGGCAGATCGGCAGCGAGGGGTACAACGAGGGCTCGATGAAACGATTGCCCAACGGCGAGTTGGGCGTGGCGCTGCGCACGGGGAGTATGCGCGATGCCAAGTGCCAGGACAATCCGATCATGTTCGCGCGGAGCGCGGATGGCGGCGTCACGTGGTCCGTCCCGCGCCGCACGGGTGTGCACGGCGCCTTCCCCGACCTGCTCGCGCTCGACGACGGCACGCTCGCCATCAGCTACGGACGGCCCGGCGCGGCCATTGTGTTCAGCACCGACGGTGGCGAGACCTGGACCGGCCACACCGTCATTGATGCCACACCGTACTCGGGATACACCACCATCGTGCAGAGCGGCGAGCGCGAGATTCTCATGGCTTTCGGGACAAAGGATTACATCGATCCCAAGACCGGCGAGAAAGACAGCCACGTGCGGCTGAAGCGTGTTCGCTATGAGATGCGTGCGCCCGACCCGCTGGAGTCATTGAAGGCGGCCGGGGCGCTTGCGGAAAACCTGGGCGCCGGATTTTTCGATTGCGTGATGTCGTCACGTGCGCTGGGCCGCGAGGAGCTGTTCGCCCTGCATCTTCCAGAAGGATACGACCCGGGACGTTTCGAGCCGTATCCGTTTATCGTGTTCCTGCACGGCCGGGGCCGGCACCACCGCAGCCTGCTTGACGATGACGCCACCCGCGCCGTCCTTGCCCAGTCGCGGTGCGTGGTGCTATTGCCGAATGGCGGGCAATCCTGGTGGATCGACAGTCCGGCCGAGGCCACGAGCCGCTATCAAACCCATCTGAAAGAACTTGTCGATTGTGTGAGTGGCGCGCTGAACGTATCCAGGGATGCCCAGCGGCGCGCCATCGGAGGCTGGAGCATGGGCGGATTTGGCAGCCTCCGGTTTCTGTTGGCGTATCCCGAGATGTGCTCGACGTGGGGCGGCATCGTGGGACTTGTGGACTGGCCGAATCCCGAGTACCCCGAGGAGGACAACTACCCCATGCCGGAGATCCTCGGCCCCGCTGAAAACGGAACCGCGTGGAATCCTGTGAGCGCGGCGCTAAAACTCGAGGCGAAACGCTTCGTCTTGTTTACGGGTTCGACCGCGTTCGATCGTCACATGAATGAATCTCTCGCCCGAAAGCTCGA
>CAZFOG010000342.1:0-7174 GCA_964520685.1 uncultured Nitrospiraceae bacterium
GAAACGTATCTGGTTGACCGGCGTCAGTGACTCTGCTACGATCCTGATCGTCACGGTATTCAGGTCAACCATAACCACGTAAGGTGGAGCGAGGAAGAGAACGACATGTCGTACAAGACGTCAACGAAACTACTTGTCCTGTGTTTGGTAATAGCCGCGGTAGCCGTTACCGGCTGCGGCCGCAAGAAGACTCAAATCACGCCGGATCTCACAAGCGACGCGGATACCACGCGGAGCGCCGGCCCCGAAAGCACCACGGGCACGGGCCTGCCGGACATCGAACAGGAGCGAGTCTTCTTCCAGAAGCTGAGCGAGGCCGGCACGGTGTACTTCGCCTACGACAGCTCGGAACTGAACCCGACTTCACTGGCAACACTGAAACAGAATGCCGAGATCATCAAACAGATGCCCAACGCCCTGGTTCAGATCGAGGGGCATTGCGACGAGCGCGGCACCCAGGAGTATAATCTGGCATTGGGTGAACGCCGCGCGCTGGCCGTACGCGACTACCTGATCCGCCTGGGCGTCTCGGGCGATCGCCTTGTAACCATTAGCTATGGAGAAGAGGACCCGGCCGATCCGGGCCAGAATGAAGCCGCGTGGGCCAAGAACCGCCGCGCCGAGTTCAACAGAGCGAACTAAGAGAGGTCTCCGATGCGTGTTTCCTTCATGATTGCCGGTCCCTTACTGGGAATGTTACTGCTGGCCGGGTGCGCCACGACCAGCACCTCCAACGACCCCGTGGCGAACACCATCTACGACATGCACCGTAAGGTGTCGCGCATCGATAAGGACCTGGGAGGCACCGTCACGCATCTTAACGAGACGGCCGCCGACCTGGGCGTGCGGGTGAACGAAAGCAACGCCCAGGCCCGGGAAATGCAGAGCACGGTCGAGGAAAACCGGCAAAAGCTGGCGCAACTCGAAAGCAAGCTGGATACGCTGACCTATAACGTCTACAAGGCGCTCGGGATCACCACCCCGTCGCGCAGCCAACCCAGCACGGGTTGGGACACTGCCCCGGGCACATCGGACGTACAGACCGGCGGGCTTCAGGTCGAGCCGCCCAGCGGCGCGGTCACCGCGCCCGCAGCAGCCGCGCCGCCCGGGTTGCCGGCGGAACCCGATCCCCTTGCGCATACCGCGTCCGCAACACCAGCGCCTGTCGAAACCGCTGCGGCGGCGGCCCCGCTCGATCCCATTCCGGCTTACAACCAGGCGATGGAAGCGTACCAGCGGGACCAGTTTGACGAGGCGCTCGGCCTCTTCACCGATTTCACGACGCGCTTCCCGGACAGCGAGGTCATCGACAACGCCCAGTTCTGGAAAAGCGAGTGCCTGTACAATCTCGGGCGGTATGAAGAGTGCGTCGCGGAGTTTGAGAAGCTGCGCGCCAACCACCCCGACAGCGCCAAGGTGCCCTACGGCATGTTCAACCAGGCCGCCGCGCATCTCAAGCTGGGACAACAGGCCCGCGCCTTCGCGCTCCTCGAAGATCTCGTCGAGAATTACCCGATGACCCCGGCGGCCGCGCGCGCGCGCTCCAAGCTGAAGGAGGTCCAGGGTAACTAGCGCGGCGGTCAAGGTCCGGGGTAATCATGTATTCGCTGACAAGCGCGGGACGCGTTCCCGCGCTTTTCTGATCTCCGCAGCAGAGAGGGAACGGGATGAGCTTCTATATGGGATTGGATGTGGGCGCCACCAAAACATTTTGCCTCATCGCGGACGGCCATGGCGCCATCAAAGGCTTCGGACGCGGCGGCAACGGCAGCTATGAAGTGCAGGGCGTGGAACCGGCCGCAAAAGAAAACCGCAAGGCGGTCGAGGGCGCACTTGCGGATGCCGGTTTGCCCCTCACCGGCATCGACTGCATCGGGATGGGAGTCGCCGGGGCGGACTTGCCCGAGGACTTCGACATGCTCGAACGGGAAATCTACACCCCGCTTTTCGGCAACACCCGCCGCGTGTTCCGGAACGACTCCATGGCCGCCATGCGCGGAAGCGTGCGCACATCCCACGGCATCGTCATCGCCTGCGGCACGGGCGTCATCGCCGCCGGCATTAACCAGAACGGGCAACAGGCCCGGGCGGGAGGATTGAACGAGGAATTTGGCGACTTGTGGACCGGTACCGTCATCGGACGGCAGGGCCTGTTCGCCGTCTATCACGCCCGCGACGGCATCCGTCCCCCTACGCTTCTGACCGGCCTGTTCCTGGAAAAGGCCGGTTGCAAGGACGTCGAGGAGTTCTTCTACAAGATGTACCGGCACGAGTTATCCATGAATGACCTCCAGCCGATGGCCAAGCTCGTGTTCGATGCCGCGTTCCAGGGAGATGCCGTAGCACTGGATATCCTGCGAACAGCGGGGGAGTATTTGGGCGACATGGTAGTCGCTGTTGCGCGGAAACTGGACATGACGGGGGAGCCGTTCGAGCTGGTCACCGCGGGCAGCGTCTTCAAGGGGAGCAGCCCCGTCCTCAAGGACCGCATGATGGCGCGCGTCCACGAAGTCTGCCCGTTAGCGGTGGCTGTAACGCCCGTATTTGAGCCCGTCGTCGGGGCGCTTCTCATGGCTATCGAGACGGAAATTGACATTACGGGCCCTATCTACGAAAATCTTAGCGAGAGTCTTCGTCTTGCCGAAAAACAATACAACGTACAATTTACCGCGGAATGAGTCATGCGAATACGTCCAGTTCACATCATTATCCTTATTGTGTTAGCCATAGGCGCATTTGTCCTGTACGCGGCCCTGCTAGGCGGGGATAGGGACGAGCGGTCGCCTGTCACACCGCCTGCCCCGTCCAGCGGAGCCGGCACGCTGCCCCCGGTGGATGCGGATCAATCCATGGTGCCCGTCCTCGAAGTAGAAACTGATACTTTGGATATGGGGATCGTGCCGAACACCGAACCGACAACGAAGACACTGACCGTGAAGAACGCAGGGCGCCAGAAACTCGTGATCCGGGAGGTTACAACGACCTGCGGCGCCTGTACCACGGGAAAAGTCACGCCCTCGGAGATCCCGGCGGGAGAGACGGCGGCCCTCGAGGTAACCTTCTATCCCAGCGGCGTCCCCGGCTTTTACTCGCATAAGCGTTTGACACTCATGTCTAACGCCCCGAACGCGCCCATGCAGGTCATCGATGTAATGGCGCACATCGAGCCGGAATTCGAGGCCGAACCCGAGGTTGTCGAGTTTGGGGAGGTCGAGAAGGGCCAGTCCGTCCAGCGTCAGGTGATTTTGCGCCAGCTCGGCGACGAGCCTATCGAGCTGTTGAATGTGAAACCGGCGGACGAGACGCTGAGGGACGTTTCCTTCGCCTTTTCGATGCGGCCAGAACAGGAATGGCAGACCCCCGGAAAGCCCGAATACGAGATCACGGCCACCCTCGAACCCTGGGCCCCAGTGGGCGAGTTGACGCAAGCCTACGAGATTGTGACGACTTGCAAACGCGTGTCCCGCTACCGCCGCCAGCTCAAGGCGACCATAAAAGGTTTCTACACCTTGTCCAACAATCGGCTCTCATTCACCATGCGACCGGGAATTCCGACGGACGGTCCGCTCAGTACCGTTACGCTCGAGGCGGAGCGCCCCGTCGAGATCGTCGATGCCAAAGTAACCGGTGAGGAATTTACCGTGAAGATTGTCCCGGGTTCCACGCCCAACACCGTCACGATTGAACTGTACCCCGCGGCGAAGATCACGGCCGGAAGAAAGAGCGAAGAACTCGCGTTTTTTGTAAAGACAGATGACGGCACACTGCTTCCTAATGTGCTGCCGGTTCACGGCATGGTGCTCGACGGGCAATAGACGGGTACGGCCATCCTGGAACCAGCATCGAAGAACGCACCATCAACGTACTCGACTTTGGGGGAGATTGTTTCAAATGCTCACCGAATCTGCCGCGCGCGAGCGCCTCGAAGGAAATGGCCAGGAACAAGTGCTCCGGTTCTGGGACACACTGAGCGGCGCCGAGCGCGAACAGCTCCTGGCACAACTTGAATCCATCGACTTCCGGCTCATGAACCGGTTGATTGACCAGTGGATAAACGCCGAGCCGCCGCAAGAGCGGTTCGACCGGATCGAGCCCGTACCCGTCATACCGGAGGGCGGGGGAGAGGATGCCCGGGACGCCTGGAAGGCAGGCGAGGACGCCCTGCGCGAGGGCCGGGTGGGACTCCTGCTTGTCGCAGGCGGCCAGGGCACCCGCCTCGGGTTTGACGGCCCCAAAGGGGCCTATCCCATCGGACCGGTCACGGGCAAGAGTATTTTCGCCTACCACGCGGAGAAGATCCGGAATCTGCAGCGCCGGTACACGTGCGTGCTTCCGTGGTACATCATGGTCAGCGACACCAACCACACCGCGACAGAGGCGTTTTTCGAGGAGAACGCACACTTCGGCCTCGAACCCGCAAACGTGGTGTTCTTCGAGCAGCGCATGGTGCCCTGCATGGACCAGAACGGCAAGTTCATGCTCGACCAGCCCGGGAAACTGGCCATGAACCCCAACGGCCACGGGGGCGTCATTCCCGCTATCGTGGACAATGGCATCGCCCGAGACGCACGGGCGCGCGGCGTCGACACCCTGAGCTATTTCCAGGTCGATAACTGGGCCGTCAAGGTTGCCGATCCGCTGTTCATCGGGTACCACGTCATACGCAACGCCCAAATGTCGTCAAAGAACCACCGGAAAGACAAACCGCGCGAGGCCGTCGGGGTTCATTGCATTTGCGATGGCGTGTACCGGGTCATCGAGTATACGGTGCTCGACATGTATCCCCAGTTGCTGGAGACGGACTCGAACGGCAACCTCATTCACTATGCGGGGAACCCGGCCATCCACATTATCGACGTGGGATTCATCGAAAAGCTGAATGCCAATTACGACGATTTCCCCTGGTGGCGCGCTCACAAGAAGATCCCCTTCGTCAACGAGGATGGCCAGCGCGTCGAACCCGAGACCCCCAACGGATACAAGTTCGAGACGTTTATCTTCGACGCCCTGCGGTTCATTGACCACGAACCGGTCGCGCTCGAGATCCCGCGACTGGGCGAGTACACCCCCATCAAGTCTTTTGAAGGCGACAACAGTGTGGTGGCCGCGCGCGCGTCCATGCGCGCCCTCTGGGGCGGGTGGCTCGAGAAGGCAGGATTCCCCGTGCGCCGCGATGCTGAAGAGAAGGTCGCCGTCGACATCGAAATCAGCCCCGATTTCGCCTTGAATGAAGCTGATTTTCTCGAACGCGCCAAGGGACGATCCTATGACGCATTGTCCGACATCGCCATCGGCCCGGGCGGCGAGATCGAGAACCGCTGACTGAACGCCGCCCCGGGGCGGCCCGTTTCCCCGGCCGGAGGGTTGGAAGCGGGCGAAAACACCGGCTCGAGCATTCCGCGGAATCGAGACGTGCCCGGTAGTGATTGCCCCCCCCAGGCGCGTATTGCCCAGTCCACAATGCCGTGCTACTATCTTCTGACATACGTGCAAGCCGCAAAGATTTCTGGTAGAAGAGAGCCATAAACTACTTGATTCCAATGTCTTATCTCCCCCTTCGGAGGGGTGCGAACGCCGGAAGGCGTTCGGGGGGAGGATTCCGGTTCCGGAAATTTGGTTGCGGCTATGCTGCGCCGTGCTGGTTCAATCGACTTTCAGGGCAAGCCTCTCCGGCTTTGGGCTTTTGGCTACCAGGTCCAGGCATTCTTCCATGAGGTGTTCGCCCGTATACTCGCCCAGATTCAGGCTCGATACGTAGTTGTAGCGCTTGAAACTGTTCCAGTCGACCTTGGCCATAATGTATCCGTAAGCGTCATTGGTCAGCCCGAACAGGAAATTGTGCTCGCCGCTCATGTTGCGCTTCAGATAGTAGCCGATATTGGGCAGGGCCTCGCCCGGAATGGTAAGAATCTGGGCGTTACCGATGTTCACCAGGTTGACCTGTGTGGTGACCGTATTGTCGGGATTGAGCGTCATCCCAACCGGCGACGCAGACGCGATCATACGGATCTCCTCGGAGTCCACGTTGAAGGTGACGGCCTTGGCCGTGCAGTACAGCGCGGGGTTCTCCTGCACGGGCGCCTCGGACACGATGCGAAGCGCCTCGTCGGCCAGGAGCGTCCCGATTCGCACGCATTCCTCCCAGGTCTGGATGTCTTTCCCATCGGGCCCCCGGCAATCCGCCGTGACCATGCCGCCCTGGGCGCTGTTCATGAACACGCACACGCCGCCGCCTTTCTCTTCGACCCGTTCGTAGAGCGGCCCGCACAGATCGGGGCTCAGAATGCCCTGGTCAGGCCCAATCACCTCGGGATGAATGGCATAGTTGATCAGGGTGGCCATTGCCTTTCCGTCTTTGCCGATGGCCTGAATCACGTGACAGCGCGGGTCGTAAAGCTGGGGCGCGTAGTAGTTGTACGCAATCTGGCCCTCCGCTTCGCCGGTATTGACCTTGAGCGATGCCGGTTCGAGATGGGCCACCGCCTCGTTGATAGCCTCGGCCATGCGATCCACGACCATAGCGATATACTCGAGGTCCGCGCCATGGCCGCCCTGTCCATCCGGAAATCCATACATATCGGGCGCGCTGTGCGTATGCGTGACGCCGATCAGGATGTTCTCGGGAGGGATGCCAGGGACTTTCGCACGAACGCGCTCACACAAAGCCCCCGGAAACCCCAGGAAATCCGCGCCAACAATCGCCACGCGCTCCCCGTCGCGGTCAAAGACCAGAGCGCGGACGGTGAGGTTGCCGATCCGTTCGGTGGCGGGACTGGTGGGGCTGGCGCCGCCACTCACCGGCAGAAGAGGATCAGGGGTCACATCACGGACGGCCACTCCTGCCTGAAGAGCAGCGGACGCCGTCAGGGCGAATCCAAGCAGCACAAGAGCTGAACACAGCATACCAATTCTCATCGCAGGGTCTCCTTGGTTGTATTTGCCGTGAATTGCCGCAGAAGCTCCTGTCCATAGGGTACACCACGCACTCCCCAGGAAAAAACGCCCGTAAAAACCGGTGGAATTCCCGGTCCCGGGCATCGAAGTCCGAGAGGCCCGGTTCAGATTGCGGGCCAACGTGTTCGATGCCATTAACCAGTCACGACATTGAGGACCGACGGTAGCAATTGAATCGTGATGGGCAGTTTTCCCGGCTGCTCGCCGTCCACGTTCAGCA
>CAZFOG010000343.1:0-6216 GCA_964520685.1 uncultured Nitrospiraceae bacterium
TGGACCCACACGGACAAACACGGACCTGCACGGACGGGGATACACCCGGTTTTTGGAATTTTCGAGGCAGCGCACCATGAGCGTTCGGCTCACCCGTTGACGATGAAAAAAGGTGCCGACTCGCTCTGGAAATCAAGACCCGGAAACCGACGCAGAAAGTTCAGCGCGGCACTCCCCCGTCGGAGGGGGTGGAACGCCGGAAGGCGTTCCGGGGGAGGATTCTTGGTGTGCAGAAACCGAATTTTCGGGGCAGCGAACCATGAGCGTTCGGCTCACCCGTAGACGATGAAAATGGGCTGGAGCAAAAACCCTCGGGACAGACCCCGGTTTGCTGCGCAAACCGTCGGGTCAGTCCCGGGTTTTGGGAATTTCCGAGGCAGATTCCTCGAAGGAGGGCTTGAGAATGGCGCCCCGGACCCGCGCAAGCCTTGCAGCAGCGCCCTGATTCCCAGGATACGGCGCCCGGAACACCGGAAATATCCGGGAATCCGGGAATATTCCGTTTGACTCTGCTTGTCTAATCATGATAATCAGTGACATGCGATGGTCCGCGTTCTTGCGGCAGTCGCGACTGTCTTCGGCTCATTTCGTAGCAACCAGTCCCACATAGGAGACGTATCCATGACTCACGTAGTCACTGAAGCCTGCATCAAGTGCAAATACACCGACTGCGTGTCTGTGTGCCCCGTCGACTGCTTCCACGAGGGCGCTAACATGCTTGTCATAGACCCTCAGGAATGCATCGATTGCGGCGCGTGTGTGGACGAATGCCCCGTTCATGCCATTTTCCCCGAAGAGGACCTGCCTGAGGAGTACAACGACTACCTCGAGTTCAATATCGAGTATTCCGCCAAATGGCCTCTCATAACCGAAGGGCAGGAACCCCTCGATACGGCCGAGGAATTCAAGGACGTCGAGCACAAGCGCGATCTTTTCGACCCCTCGCCAGCCCGGCAGGACGGCTAGCTCGCCACGTATTCGTCGATGGCGTTGCGGACGGTCTTGAAGATCCACGCGCGGCGGTCGTCGTCGGTCTCGAGAATGGTCATGCGGAAACCGTCGTGGCTGCTCTGGAATCCTGACAGGGGCACGACCACGATGCCGGTGGCGCCCATGAGGTAATACACGAACCGGCGGTCGGGCGGCACACCCTTGACCATCTCCTCGATACGCTGGCGCACGGTGGGGTTCTCTATGTGCAGGGATTGATGGTCATTCAACGCGCCGGGCGTAAACATGACCGTGAAGTAAAACGCCCCGCCGGGTTTGATCACGATAACGGAGTCGCAACCGTCGAGGGTAGCGATGGCCTCATCGGCGCGTTTGTCGAACATGGCGGCTCGCGCGGCCAGGTGCTCGGGGTAACGCGCATCGCCCATTACCCGCGGGATGGACATCTGCGGGAGGGTTGTCGAGCACACCTCGAGGCGCTTGGCGGCGATCAGGCTGTCGACATACCGCGCGAAATTCTCGTCGCGGTTCTTGTTCAGCACCTCGAGCCAGCCGCAGCGCGAACCCGGCCAGGGGTACTCTTTGCTGATGCCGCGCATGGCGATGGCCGGCACGTCGCCAATCCATTCGCTCATGTGCAGGCGCGGATTGCCGTTGTACACAATATGGACGTAAATCTCGTCGGCAATCACGAAGAGGCGGTGTTCGCGGGCGATCTCGGCGATTTCCTCGAGGATCTCGCGGGGGTAAACGGCTCCCGTCGGGTTGTCGGGCGAAAGCAGCAGGATGCCGGCTATCGAGTCGTTGTACTTGACCTTCTTCCGGATATCATCGACGTCCGGCAGCCACCCGTTATACGGGTCGAGCTCATAGGTCACATGGTTATAGCCGGAATGGGCCGCCTCGGCGGAGGAATGGGTGCTGTAGGCGGGCGAGGGTCCGAGAACCCGTGCCTCGCGCCGCAGGAAGCCGTAGACCTTCGCCACAGCGTCGCCCAGCCCGTTGAAAAAGATGATGTCGTTGGTGCTGACCTGCACACCGCCCGCCCGCTGGTTAACCAGTTCGGCGAGAAATCGCCGCGTCTGCGGCACGCCGGCCGTGTCGCAATACCCCCAGGACTTGGGGTCGTCGAGGAGCTCCTTGATGATCTCGCTCATCCAGTCGGGCACCCGCTCCCCTTTTTCAATGGGATCGCCGATGTTCTCCCACGTGATGGGCTGTCCCAGGTCCCGGATCTCGTGTGCCACCGCGACGATCTCGCGGATGGCGTAACTCAGGTTCGAGGCGCCTTCATGAACAATGTTGCGTCGCACGAGTCGAATACTCCAAAACATCCGGTGTTACACGCGAACGCCCTCGCACGCCGGATGGCCCGGGTTCGCGGTTCCGGATTGCCATATAGTGAATACTCCGGGGTATGCGCAGTGTTCCACCCAATCTCGCCGGAGCGCAGGAAAACGTAAACACCGATGATACGTCTCTCGCGTCCCGGATGCAAAAAGACAGCCGCCGGGCCCTGTCGGGAACGTCATTCCCGGGCCGTTTCTGCCCGGTTCCGGCGTTGAACATGCCCGGGTATCCGTATATTGTATGCTTTCTGACGCAAGGGAGGATTGCCGCCATGATTACCGCTATGACCATTGTTCTCGGAAGCCTTGTGTGTGCCGCGGAGGAACCCCCGGCAAGCGCGGCGTTTTTCGTGTCAAAATTGGGCGACAATTCGGACGGACGCTCGTGGGCGACCGCGTTCAACACCCTCCAGGCCGCGTTGGACGCCGTACCCGACGACAAAGGCGGATACCGCATCGTCGTCCGGCCCGACACCTACATGGAGGCCAACCTCGCCCCGGCATTTGCGGGCGCAGAGGGAGCCTACAACGAGTTGATTGGCGACGCCGACGGCGCGCTGGGCTCCGGCTCGCAGGGCCGCACCGTCATCGACAACAGCGACCCCGGCCGGGGATTCAAGAGCTACGACTGGTACGGAACGGTCCGGGCCTACAAGAAGGGCTGGTCCGACGAGCACACAGGGGAAACCTTCTCGGGCATCGTGTGGGACCGCTGGATCATCCGCAACCTGTACGCCACGGGCGGCGACGGCGCGTGGATGTTCGACACCGTCGACACGCGCGAGCCATTTACGGTCATCCTCGAGGACTGCGTCGGCATCGGCCGTGCCTTTGGCGGAGGCGTATCGAGTTGCGCGAAACGCGAAGGCGAACCCAGCGTTTTCCGCCGCTGCACCTTCTGGTCCCTTGACGAATGGGGCGACACGGCGGCGGGCTACGTGCGCGTCGAGAACGACACCATGCCCGACACGCCCGATGTCATCTTCGAAGACTGCACGCTGATCAGCCCCCAGTGCGCATTGAAGGGCAACAACTACGGATTTCACGTGTATTCACGCATCCAATTGACCCGGTGCAAGCTGATTGCGCTGAATTTCTCGCAGCCCCACGGCACGCCCACCGACGGCATTATCCAGAGCGTGCAGAACGGCAAGTACCTCCACGTCGACCTCGAGGATTGCGTCCTCATGGGTTTCAAGGTCTTCGGCGTCAAAGTCGACAAGGATTCCGCGGGCGAGATCGGCTACACCACCAAAGGCGATGTGCGCGCCCATGTCCAATACACTCAGGAAGTTCCCAAAGGCATCCATACCCAGGCCCACTGGCCCGTGGACGTCTTCGCCGCAATCACCATGCCCCAGGGTCCGCCCCGGCCATCCGAGCTGGTGCTCCAGCAGCGCGAGGTCGTGAAACGGGAACTGTGCGAACTGAGCCCCATCGAGTGGAAGGGCCGGCTGTGTCACATGGAGTCCATTCGTCCCGGGCACGGCGGCACGCGTGAAGACTATTATCTCCTCTTGAAAGACGCCGAGACCGGTGAAGAATTGGCGAAGTTCGCCCTCGGCTACGGCCTCGCCTGCGCGATGGTGCACGACGATACCTTCTACGCCTTCGCGTCGCGATGGGAAGAGGATGGTTCCTGGAACGACGTGACCATGTTCCGGTCCAAAGACCTCGAAAACTGGGACGCAAAGGTCGTGGTCCAGCAGGAAGACGAGCACCTCTTTAACAGCTCGGTCGCCCCGTGTCCGGACGGGTTCGTCATGGCCTACGAGTCAAACGACGGCCGGTGGCCGGCGTTTACGACGAAATTCGCCACGTCGCCGGATCTCGAGACCTGGACCAAACGGCCCGAGTCCACGTTCGGCACGAACCGGTACACCGCGTGCCCGTGCATCCGGTGGGTAAACGGCTACTACTACGTGCTGTACCTCGAGTGCCGCACGCCGCTGCATGCGTTCGAGACCTACATCACACGCTCGAAAGACCTGACCAACTGGGAATTGAGCGCGGCCAACCCGGTACTCGCGCCGCAAGGCATCGGCGAGGGCATCAATGCCTCGGACCCCGACCTCATCGAGTGGAACGGCAAAACCTGGGTCTATTTCGCCGTCGGCGATCAACTCACCTGGATGGATATCCGCCGCGCTCCGTACGAAGGCTCCATGCAGGAATTCTTCGAGCGCTGGTACCGTGTCCCAGGCATCCCCGACCACGGAATGGCCAGGTAAGCATACCCGCGCGGTATGATATCCGGGGGGCAGGGCCGGATTGTCCGGGAGACTACGCCGCGCGCAGCTCGTCGAGCAGGGTGGTCATCAGCTCTTTGACGGAAACGATCTCGTGCACCCGCGACACGTTCTGTCCGGCGAATACCAGTCCGCCCTCCATATCGCCGTCGTAAGCGTTGAGCAGGGCGTGGGCGATGCAATACCGTGAATCGTAGATCTTGCAGGTACTCAGGCATTTATAGGGGCAGTTGATCGGGATGGGTTCGCCGGCGTCGAGGCGTTCGAGGAACCGGTTCTTGATCGCACGCCCCGGAATGCCCACCGGGCTCTTGATGATGACGATATCGTCTTCGTTCGCGTCGAGATAGGCTTGTTTGAAGGCATCGGACACGCCGCACTCCCTGGTGCAGACGAAACGCGTGGCCATCTGCACACCCGCTGCTCCGAGGGACAGCATCCGGGCGATGTCCTGTCCGGTATAGATGCCCCCCGCGGCAATGACGGGGATCTTGACGCCAAAGGTGTCTTCGAAGGGTTTGAGGGCCTCGATGACCTCGGGCACCAGGCGCTCGAGGGAGAAATCCCCGGCATGGGCGAGTTCTTCTTCCGAAAACCCGAGATGTCCGCCCGCGAGCGGCCCCTCGAGAACGACCGCCTGGGCGGTGCGCGTGTAGCGCTTCTCCCAGGTGCGCAGGATCAGCGTGGCCGCACGGGCCGAACTCACTATCGGCACGAGATTGACGCTGGTGTCTTCGACCATGGCGGGCAGTTTGAGCGGGAGGCCCGCCCCGACCACGATCATCTTGATGCCTTCCTCGACGCAAGTGCGAATGAGGGCTTCCGCATTGCTCAAGACGCTCATGACATTGACGGCGATATGGCCGCTGGTAGCGCTCCTGGCCTTGCGAATCTCCTCGGCCATGGCTTCACTGCTCACTGCCTCGTAATTGTCGCGGCTGGTGCGGATATCGCCCATGCCCACGCTCGCGATGGTGCCAATGCCGCCCTCGTTGGCCACGGCGGACGCCAGCGACGATAACGACACCTTGACCCCCATGCCCCCCTGAACGATGGGGACATCGGCCGTAATGGTCCCTATCTGAAGTTTGGGGATTTTCACATTATTCTCCGTAACGTTTGACGACCAGAGACGCGTTGCCCCCGCCAAATCCGAATGAATTGCTCATGGCCACGTCGAATTTGGCTTCCTGTGCCTCATTGGGCACATAGTCGAGGAGGCATTCCGGGTCGGGTTCCTCGTAATTGATGGTAGGGTGAATCTTGCCCGTGTGCAGGCACATGACGGTTGCCACAAATTCGACCGCACCGGCCGCAGCCATCAAGTGACCGATCATGGACTTTGTGGCGCTGATTTTCAACTTCCGGGCATACTCGCCGAAGACGCGCTGAATGGCCAGGGTCTCGGCGCGATCGTTCAACACCGTCGATGTGCCATGCGCGTTGATATAGCCGACGGCCTCCGGAGCCAGGCCCGCGTCCCCGAGTGCGGCATGCATGACGCGGATCATACCGTCGCCATCGGGTTCGGGCGCCGTGAAATGATAGGCATCGGCGGTGTTGCCGTAGCCGGCCAGTTCCGCATAGATGCGCGCCCCGCGGCGTTTGGCATGTTCCACCTCTTCGAGCACGGCCAGCCCGACGCCCTCGCCCATCACGAAACCGTC
>CAZFOG010000343.1:6226-7116 GCA_964520685.1 uncultured Nitrospiraceae bacterium
AGCCTGCGCTTCGTACCCAAAGACGGCTCTCGTGAAACCGTCGCGGCCTTTGTCAAAGGGCCGGCTGGCATGCTTGGGGTCGTCGTTGCGCGTCGACATCGAGCGCGTCGCGCAGAACCCCCCGTACGCAACGGGCGTGAGGCAGGCCTCGGACGCACCCGCCACCATGATATCGGCATCCCCGCGCTGGATGACGCGGAACGCGTCGCCCACGGCGTTGGCGCCTGTCGAACAGGCCACCGACAGGGCCGTCAACGGGCCTTTCAGGCCATGCTCGATCGAGACCACGCACGCGGTCATGTTTACCAGGACTTTGGACACGAAGAACGGCCCCATTCCGCGCGGGCCTTTCTCCGCAAAGGTCGTGCAGCCTTCTTCTATGCTTCCCGACCCCCCGATGCCCGAACCGATGATGACTCCCGCCCGCGTCTTATCGTAATCCGCCTGGTCCAGCCCCGCATCGGCTATGGCCATTTTCGATGCAGCCAGCCCGAAATGCATCACGCGGTCCATCCGGCGGGCCGATTTGCCGTCCATCCAGTCCTCGGCCTGAAACCCCTGAATCTCTCCGGCCATCTGCGAACGGTGCTGGGCCGGGTCGAAATGCGTGATACGGGCAATGCCGTTCCTGCCGGCTAAAAGCCCTTCCCACGTTTGGTCGAGACCAATGCCGATCGGCGTTATCGCGCTCAATCCTGTGATGACTACACGTCGTTCCTGTTTCACTACTAGGATCCCTTCAGGCGGTTTTTCCACGACGCTCCGGGCGGCCGCTGGATACCCGAGATGACCGGGCACCGGCATTCCCCCGCACCCGCCGTGGAACGCAAGACGCCATGGTACGGAGAGCGCGCCTCGAGTTCAAGATTGACTCCAGGTCGAGTTCCAGG
>CAZFOG010000344.1:0-1707 GCA_964520685.1 uncultured Nitrospiraceae bacterium
CTCGGCGCCCCGCCCGACCCGCCCCCGGAGCTGGTGGAGCTGGGTGAGCCCGAATTGGGGAGCGTCTTCAATCACGATGGTGGTGGCGTTGGGGCAGTCGATGCCCACCTCGATGACCGTCGTGGTGAACAACACATCGATTTCACCCCGTTTGAACCGGTGCATGACGGCGTCTTTCTCCGCGAACGCCATGCGCCCGTGAAGGAGCCCCGTGTTGAGGTTTTGAAATGGTCCCGAAGAAAGCTCTTCGAAGTGGTTGATTACTGAGGTCAGGTCGCGTTTGTCAGATTCCTCGACCAGGGGGCACACAATATACGTCTGGAACCCCGCCTTAGCCTGCTCCGCGATATAGGCGTAAAGGTCTGCTACCTTCGCGGGGGTAACGCGCCGGGTCTTGACAGGCTGGCGGCCGGGCGGGAGTTCGTCGATGACGCAGATGTCCATCCCGCCGTACACGGTGATGGCCAGGGTGCGTGGGATCGGCGTGGCGGTCATGTGGAGGATATCGGGATGGGTCCCTTTTTGCACGAGCGTGTCGCGTTGCACAACCCCGAAGCGATGCTGCTCGTCGATTATGACCAGGCCAAGGTTGCGGAAACCGGTCTTCTCCTGGATGAGCGCGTGGGTGCCGACCAGCACGTCCACATCGCCCGAGGCCGCCAGGTGGCGCACCGTGCGTGCGGACCCCGTCGAGCCCGTCAGTACCTCGACCGACAGGCCCAAAGGTTCGAGGGATTCACGGAGGTTCAGGGCGTGCTGCTCGGCCAGGATCTCGGTGGGCGCCATCAGGGCCGTTTGATATCCGCCGTCCGCAGCCGCCGCGACTGCATGGAGGGCCACAACCGTTTTGCCGCACCCCACGTCGCCCTGCAACAGCCGCACCATGGGGCGGGACGACGCCATGTCGGTCAGAATATCGCCGACGGCGCGCTCCTGGGCCTTCGTCAAAGCAAACGGAAGCGCCCCTCGCAGATCCTTCAAACGAGGCCCATCGACCGTGTGCCGGAGGCCCTCCTCTTTATGGGCGCGCCTGGCCCGGCCCTGCAAGATGCCGAGCTGGATGCCCAACAGCTCTTCATACGCAAACCGGTCGCGGGCTTTGCGCGCCTCCTGCAGGCTGGCCGGGAAATGGACCGCCTCGATGGCGCGGCGGACGTCCTTGTGTGCCCAACGCTTGCGCATCTCCGCGGGCAACCGGTCCTCGACGAACTCCCCCGCTTCGTCCAAAGCAATCCGCACCCAGCGCCGAAGCATGCGCTGCGAGACCTTTTCGGTGAGGCGGTAGACCGGCACGATGCGCCCCGTGTGGAGCCGATCTTCGTCGTCATTTGACAACACTTCGTAGTCGGGATTTCTTAGGCACAACCCGTTCCATTTCCCGACGGTCCCAGTGAAAAAGCCCTCCTTGCCCGGCGTCAAGGTGCGTGAAAGAAACCCCAAGCCGAACCAGATGGCCTTGATTTCGCCCGAATCATCGCGCAACAAGGCCTCGGTGGCGGAAAGCCTGCGCCGAAGCCGCCGGGTGCTCGAACGCACAACCTCCGCCCGAATCGTAACGGTGTCGCCTTCCTTCAGTTTCGCAATCGGGGCCGGATGCCGCCGATCCTGGTAGTCGCGGGGGAAATGAAAGAGCAGATCGCGGATGGTGGCGATTTCGAGGTTGCGCAGCAGTTCCGCGCGCTTATCGCCGATGCCGGGAAGAGAAGC
>CAZFOG010000344.1:1807-7112 GCA_964520685.1 uncultured Nitrospiraceae bacterium
AACCCCGGCGATAGTCAGAAGCTTCTTCATAAGGGCGTTTCCTTCGCTGGAGCCGCACAGAACGCGTTCGCGTCTCCTGCACCACTGCCATTTGCACAGCCTGAAACCATACCGTCCTTGAGTGCCTCATTCTGGCCTATCCGCACCCCCAAGCGCAACCTGACGGCGCGGACCGTGAATCCCCGGATGACGTGCAGAGGCCGCCGGGACCTGCCCGTTGGCTCGGGTGGATGGACGGGGTGGATATGGAGGAAGGGAAGAACGACCGGCGGGGGCGCCAGTCCCATAACAGAGGGGAGCCTGCGGTTTTTGACGCTCTTCGGGGAAGGGCACGGCGTTGTGGCATGACGGCCTCCGAGACTGGGAATGCGTCTGGCATCCGTTGCGTTTGGTAATAAAAAGTATTAAAATCGGAGCCATAACCGGAGAAACGCTATGGCAGCCTCAAAAAAACACGACATCATCACCTTCAAGGTGGATGAAGCCCTCTCCCACGCCATGCAGGGGATTGGCAATCGGTCGGAGTTCATTCGCCGGGCCATTCTGGCCGCGCTCGAGAACGTGTGCCCCTTGTGCCTGGGCGCCGGGACGCTCTCTCCCGAACAGCGCGAACACTGGGACCGGTTTTCAGTTACCCACAACGTAGAACAGTGCGAGAACTGTCATGCCCTGCACATCGTATGCGCGGCCACCGGCGGCTCGAATGAGACGGAATCCCATGCGCACTAGAGCGACGGCTTTGCTCGTGGCAGCACCCGTTCTCGTGCTGTGTCTGGTACTCATGGCGGGCTGCAGTCCCGCGACGATACCGCCGCAATCCGCTGGCGCGCGGGATGAGACGCTGGCCGTGTTCGCGAGTATCCCCCCGCTGGCGTCGCTGGCCGAGCAGGTCGGCGGAGATCAAGTGGCCGTCCGGACTCTTCTTGCGCCCGGCCAGGGACCGCACACGTTCACGGCCACGCCGAAACAGGTCATGGCATTGGCCGGGGCCGCCGCCTATTTCCACGTGGGCGGTTTTCCCTTCGAATTGGAATTGGCCAAACGTATCCAGGCCAATTTCCCGTCCCTCGAGATCCAGGACGTAAGCCGCGACGTTGCGCGCCTGGGAGGTGTGCCTCACGATCATGTCGAAGCGTCGGACGAGGAGCACGCTCATCCCGCCCACGAGGATTCGGATCCGCACGTGTGGATGTCGCCCCCGCTACTCGAGACCATGGCCGGGACGATCGCGGAGACGCTCACGCGGCTCGACCCCGGGCATGCCGAAGATTATGCGAGAAATCTCGAGGCCACGCTGGCCGAACTGCGGGCTCTGGACGCCGAGATTCGGCAAAAGCTCGGGCCATTCGAAGGGCGCACGTTCTACATTTATCATCCGGCGCTGGGCTATTTCGCCGACACGTACGGGTTGCACCAGGAATCCGTGGAAACAGGCGGCAAGAAACCGGCCCCGCGGCAGCTCCAGGGACTCATCGAACAGGCCCGGCGGGACGGCGTGCGGGTTATTTTTGTGCAGCCGCAGTTCGACCAGCGAAGCGCCGAATCCGTCGCCGACGCCATCCAGGGCGCAGTTGTTTCGCTCGACCCTTTGCGCGAGGATGTGGTCGCGAATCTGCGCGAAATTGCGGCGCGGCTCGCGGAGGGTTTCGCCGCGGAGAATGCACCATGACCCCCGGCGTGCCAGTAGCCGACTCGTTTTCCTCTCACGCCGGGCACTGGCCCGCGGTGTGTCTGCAAAATGTCACGTTCTCGTACAACAGCCGGCCCGCCCTTCGGGATGTGAATCTGGACATCCCGGCCGGCGCGTTTTCGTGCGTCATTGGTCCGAACGGCGGGGGCAAATCAACGCTCCTGAAACTGATTCTGGGGCTCTTGACGCCCAACGAGGGCGAAGTGCGCGTTTTCGGCAAACCGCCGGAGGAGGTCTGCACGCGCATCGGGTACACGCCCCAGTTTGCACAACACGACCCCCAATTCCCCGTTTCAGTGATGGACGTGGCGCTCATGGGCATGGCGGAACGCCACTGGGGAGGGCGGTATACGCGGGACGAAAAAGAAGCCGCCCTGCGCGCTCTCGACGAAATGGGAATCGCCGAACTCCGGCAACGGTCGTTCGCCGAACTGTCGGGAGGCCAGCGCCAGCGGGTGTTGATTGCCCGGGCATTGGTGTCCAATCCGGACATGCTGCTTCTTGACGAGCCAGCCGCCAACGTCGACCTCGCGGCGGCGAAACGCTTGATACAGACCCTCCAGGAAGTGGCGAGACGCATGACCATCATCATGGTCTCTCACGACCCCTCGTTTATTTATGACGTGGTCTCGCGGGTGATCTGTGTAAACCAGCATGCCCACATTCATCCCACAAGCGAGCTGACCACGGACCGTCTTCGCGAGTTATACGGCGAAGACGTGCGGCTCATCCGGCACGACGTGCGGGACCGGGAAACGGATCATGCCCATGAGTGAGTTTCTCGAAGCACTGTTCCACCCGGACATTCCGGTGCTGCGTCACGCCATGCTCGTCGGCATATTGTCCAGCGTGGCCTTCGGCATGGTGGGCACTTTCGTTGTCACGCGCCGCATCACCTTCATCGCAGCGGCCATTGCGCATTGCGTACTGGGGGGCATCGGCGCCGCCCTGTACTTGCGCGCCCAATTCGGTCTGGCGTGGCTGGAACCCATCTACGGCGCGTTGCCGGCCGCGTTGATGGCCGCCCTCATCATCGGCATTGTCAGCCTGCGGGCAAAGGAACGCGAAGATACCGTCATCGGCGCGGTATGGGCCGTGGGCATGGCCATCGGCCTTCTGCTTCTCGCCAAGACCCCCGGTTACAACAAAGACACCATGAGCTACCTGTTCGGCGACATCCTGCTCATCACGCGTCGCGACGTCTGGCTGGTTGCTGCCCTCGACCTGTTGATCGCCGTGATCGCGGTGTTCTTCTACAACAAGCTCCTGGCAGTGTGTTTCGACGAGGAATTCGCGCGCACGCGGGGGCTTGCGGTTGAACGCTACTACCTCTTGCTCCTGTGCCTCGTCGCGGTGACGGTGGTGCTGCTGGTATATCTGGTAGGCATCGTGCTCGTTATTGCGCTGCTGACCCTGCCCGCGGCTGTGGCGGGACAGTTTTCGCGGCGTATGGCACGGGTCATGGTCATTGCGGTGCTGCTATGCATGACCTTCTCCGCGTCCGGCATCGCCCTGAGCTATCCCTACGACCTCCCGAGCGGTCCGACCATTATCGTGGTCGGGGCGTCGGTGTATCTGGGGGTACTCGCTGTCAAACGCCTGCGGCGGGGACTGGGGCAAACTGTCCGGTAACCTTGCCAGGGCGAAGAACGGCGGCATCGGTCCCGGCTTCCTTCCAGCCAAAGATACCGAGTTGAGACAGAAGCATGTTGAATACCTCCATGGGTTGCGGGCGCAGTCTGCAGAACCCACTACGTCGAATCTATCCCGATAGCAATAACGACCGGAATCCCGAACGGGGACTCCGTCCGGAGATTTGATACACTTGGATTGAACAGCAACCATGAGGGTTACGGAGGTGGACCTGCCCATAGAGATAGATCGCGAGCAGATTGCCGCCTTTTGCCGCAAGCATCATCTCATCAAATTGGCCCTGTTCGGCTCCGTGTTAACCGACCGGTTCGGGCCGGACAGCGATGTGGATGTGCTGTTCGAATACGACCCGGGACACGTGCCCAGCCTGTTTGACGTTGCGGGAATGGAGGAGGAACTGAGCGAGATCCTCGGGCGCAAGGCCGACATGCGCACGCCCCGTGATCTGAGCCGCTACTTCCGGGACGAGGTCGTGCGAACCGGGCGGGTTGAGTATGCTGCCTGACCCGGATAGAAACCGCATTCAGCACATGCTGGACGCCGCCGAGCAGGCGGCATCCTTCGTCGAGGGGCGCGAACGAAACGATCTCGAGACCGATCCGCAGTTGCGCCTGGCTTGCTGCGCGCCCTCGAGATTCTGGGAGAAGCCGCGAGCCGGGTCAGCAATGAAACGCGCGACACCTGCCCCCGGATTCCATGGCGGCGTGTGGTAAACACACGCAATCGCCTTATCCACGCCTACTTCGATATCGACCTTGACATCGTTTGGACAACCGCCACGCAGTCCGTGCCTGAACGTATACCCATACTCAGGGATCTCCTCCACCCTCAGGACACTCCCTAGTCTGTGCATGCCTGCGCGACCTTGTTGGCCACATGGGTCTTGGCGCACCCGTGGTTGCCAATCAGCAGAAATGGGTCCTGTGAAACGCAGCCAGCGTTTCAAACAGGTCGACAGATGCGGATTGCGAGGTAGGAGCAAACGCATCGAAAGACCGAGCGTTCCCGCTCGCCAGTGAGGAGAGAAGCGAGGATGAGGTTCTCACCCCCTTTCTTCCCGCCAAAGATACCAAGTTGGTTCAGAATCATGGTTCACGTCTCCTTTCATAGATTGACAACACCCTCAAAGAACACAAACCGGAGCCTCTCCGCCAGGCAATGGCTCCGGGGCAGGGACCGAGAGCGAAATGAAGAAGTAGCTTGACGTATCGCACCTATCGCAATATTCTTTGCTCGGGGAATCGGGGGAAGCTGTGCATGCCAGAGAACGTGGAGATTAAGGCTCGCTTGCGTGGTGAGGTCGCGTCGGCGCGGGAACGTGCGTTGGCACTCTCAACCGAAGCCCCCAAGGTGATTGATCAGGAAGACACTTTCTTCTGCGTACCCCGGGGCAGGTTGAAGTTGCGTGTCTCGAACGCGGCGCCGCCCGAGTTAATTTACTATGAGCGCGCCGACGAGTCCGGCCCGACCCGGTCCATTTTCTTTGCAACCGGCATCGACGACTCGACGGCAATAAAACGGGTGCTCGAAATGAGCTTGGGGATTCGCGGTGTCATACGCAAAAGGCGCGAGTTATTCCTGGCATCCAATACAAGGATTCATCTTGATGACGTTGAGTCGCTGGGCTGGTTTATCGAGATTGAAGTGATGCTGGCAGGGGAAAGCGAGGCTGCGGGTCACAAGAAATGCCGCGAGATGATGCGCGCGCTGGGTATTGATGAAGCGGATCTGATCGACTGCGCTTGCATCGACATGCTGAAGGGATCAATCTCCTGAGCAGCATCGGATAGAGCATCACTGCCCTTAACCGCACGCTTGGCCCTGACCGAGTCTATTCGCACCCGTTTGGAGGTTTTTCACAATGGACATCCCACGGAAATTCAACATCGCTGAAAGTGCTCACCGCATCCACAACCCGATCACGCCGGAAAAACTGGCCATTCTCGGCGCGGCCCTGCGTCT
>CAZFOG010000345.1:0-265 GCA_964520685.1 uncultured Nitrospiraceae bacterium
GGTTTGGTCGGTACTTTCGGGCAACGCAACTGGGTCTTGGCCGTTTTGGGAGGTCGCCTCGAACTGGAAGCACGATGCGCAGACTACGATGAGCGCCAAGCTCAAGACCAGAAAAGAAAGTGCTCTGATATCCATTGATCTAGACCCCATAAGAGCCGTCCCGCTTGATGGTAGGATGCCGTTTGTCATTAGTCAATACCGGCACGGTACCCAGGGCAATCGCACTCCTTGCCTCCCGCAAAGACGATTCCCGCAGGAACGGCGG
>CAZFOG010000345.1:309-5756 GCA_964520685.1 uncultured Nitrospiraceae bacterium
ACCCTGTTCGGGCGATTCTGTTGTGGGACCGGCGCCCTCGCCGGTCAAAGCCACGCTGCTCGGCATGGCCGTTGTTCCCTGACCATGCCAGCCCGGACCAGCCCGCAATGTCTTTGGCGGAGCGCAGCGAATGGCATTGGAAAATCAACGGTTTGCGCGCTATTCTCGATTATTCAAAGGTGGGATTCCGGGAGGCATTAACATGAAGGCCATGGTGCTCGCCGAGATTGCCGGTATCGATACCTCGCCGCTGACGTTGCAGGACATTCCGGTTCCCGAGCCGGGCATCGGTGAGGTGCGCCTCAGGGTGCATTGTTGCGCCATCTGCAGGACGGACCTGCATGTCATCGAGGGTGAGCTCCCGCGCAAGACGCTGCCCATCATCCCCGGGCACCAGATTGTCGGCATTGTGGACAAAGTGGGGGAGGGGTGCTCGGAAATCCGCGAGGGCGAGCGCGTGGGTGTGGCGTGGCTCCGGCATACGTGCGGCGACTGCCTGTTCTGCAACCGCGGCCAGGAGAATCTGTGCGAATTGTCGCGCTACACCGGCTATCACGCGGACGGCGGTTATGCCGAATATGCCGTCGCGCCGGAGGCGTTCGTCTACCGGATACCAGACGTTTTTGGTGACACCGATGCGGCGCCGTTGTTGTGTGCAGGGATTATCGGTTATCGGGCGTTGAAGCGCGCTCAGGTGCCGGATGGCGGACGCCTTGCATTGTACGGTTTCGGTTCCTCCGCGCATGTGGTGATGCAAATCGCGAAGCATCGCGGGTACCGGGTCTTTGTGGTATCGCGGGGGACCGAGCATCTTCAACTCGCGCGGGATATGGGCGCGGACTGGGCGGGAAACGGCGCCGCGGAGATGCCGGAGAAAGCCGACAGCGCCATCATCTTCGCTCCGGTGGGCCATCTCGTGCTGCCCGCACTCGAATCGCTCGAAAAGGGCGGCACGTTGGCGCTGGCGGGCATCTACATGACGGATATCCCCCAACTCAATTACGAGAAGCACGTGTTCTATGAGCGGGATATCCACTCGGTGACCGCCAATACGCGCGAGGACGGGCGGCAATTGCTCGACGAGGCCGCCGGGATTCCGATTCGGCCGCGTACCACGTGCTACGCTCTCGAGGACGCGAACCGGGCCTTGCAGGAACTTAAGAACGACCGAATCAGCGGAACCGGCATTTTGCGGGTTGCCGAATGAGGGGTTTCTTGCGTAGGGACTTTTCATTTACGATGCAACAAAGGATTAGGATGCCGAAAGTAAGCGTAAAGGGGGACCGATGAACCGGATCTCACGCCGTGGATTTCTGGAGATGGCCGGTGCCGCGTTGTTGGCGGGGGCAGCGCCGCGTCGTGTGTTGGCAGGGAGCGGACCGAAGCCCAACATCGTGTTTATTCTCATCGACGACATGGGCTGGCCGGATACTGGCTGTTACGGCAACCGGTTTAACGAGACCCCCAACATCGACACGCTCGCGTCGCAGGGTATGCGGTTTACCGACGCCTACGCAGCGTGTCCAGTGTGTTCGCCCACGCGGGCGAGCATCATGTCGGGGCAGTATCCGGCGCACGTGGGCATCACGGATTTCATTCCGGGGCATCAGCGGCCCTATGCAAAGCTCGAGGTACCGGTCAACCGCACGCAATACCTGCCGCTCGAGATCGTCACCGTGGCGGAGGCACTGCAGCCGGCGGGGTACACGTGCGGATGTTTCGGGAAGTGGCATCTCGGCGGCCGCGAACATTTCCCCGATACCCAGGGTTTCGATTCGTGGGTGGTCTCGAATGGACGGCACTTCAATTTCAATACCGTGCCCCCCATGGAAATTGACAAAGATGCGTATCTTGCGGAGTTTCTGACGGACCAGGCCGAAACGTTCCTGGAAGAGAACCGCGAGCGGGCCTTTTGCCTCTACCTCGCTCATTTTGCGGTTCACGTCCCCATCGAGGCGCGCCCGGCCCTTATCGAGAAGTACGAGAAGAAACCCAAGCCGGATGTTGGCGTCAATAACCCCGTGTATGCGGCCATGGTCGAACACGTGGACCACAGCGTGGGACGCATCATGGCGAAACTCGACGAACTCGGTCTCTCGGACAATACGGTTGTGATCTTTACGTCAGACAACGGCGGTTTGAGGCAGCGCTACGATTTGCTCGGGGGACTGGTCTCGAGCAATGCCCCGCTTCGCGAGGAAAAGGGCACCTTGTACGAAGGGGGGATCCGGGAGCCCTTGATCGTGCGGTGGCCGGGTGTTGTCGAGCCGGGCAGCACGTGCAGTGTGCCGGTGAGCAGCGTGGATTTCTATCCGACACTGGTGGACATAGCCGGGTCTGCGTTGCCCGCGAACCAGGTGCTGGATGGGGTGAGCATTCGCCCGTTGCTCCAACAGAGCGGCAGTATAGGCCGCGACGCCATCTACTGGCATTATCCCCATTACCACCACTCGACGCCGGCGGGAGCCATCCGCGCGGGCAACTGGAAACTGCTCGAGTTCTTCGAAGACGGCCGTCTGGAACTCTACAATTTGGCTGAGGACATCTCTGAATCGCGTAATCTCGCGGCGGAGATGCCTGAAAAGGCTCGCGAACTGCAAACAAAGCTCGCCGAGTGGCGCGGGTCGGTCAACGCCGCCATGCCCGTTCCCAATCCCGATTACGACCCCGCCCGCGCCCACGAATGGGGGCCGCCGATCCGCGTCGGCAGCGTGGAGAGGAGAAGTAGCTGAGGCTAAAGGAGCCGGGCAGATAACGCTCCTCGCTTCACGGCCCCTTTTGCGAGTGCGCAGGCCAGCCGCCGCTTCGTCTGATGGACGCGCAATTCCACCGCAGTGCCGCAGGGGGTGCGGAGGGGCGCAGAGGCTGCCCTTAGGGCGGGACGTTCTTCGTCCACTCGGTCCACAATGTCCATATAGTCCAATGGGTCCATCGAAAGAGAATGCGCAGATACAAACCTGCATCGCCATGCTCGATGCGCTTGGCCTCTGGACCCCTCAGAAGACCGCCACCTCGATTTTCTGGGAGTGTTTGCCGCCGGGATGAAAGAGGATGAGGTCTTTGGCGTCGTTGCCGTTGAGGTCGTAGGTGCGGGCTTCGCCGAAGGGCACGAAGGGGAGGGTAACCCAGGGCTTACTCGAGATGAAACGACCGCTTTCGCCGGTGTGGATGACCACTTGGTCGGTACCGGAGCCGAACATCACGTCGATGCGTCCGTCGCCGTCAAAATCGGCCATGGTATACGCGGCTCGTTCCCGTCCTTCGGGGGCGTCGAGGCTGACGGTAGTGGAGAAGTCGGGTTTGACATTGTAGGCACTGCCATTGAACAAGTAGACATCGACTTCGACAGACAGCTTCTTGCGCAGGAAAAAGTTCATGAGCGTCTTGAGCCCGAAGGGCACTTTGATGAACATGACGTCCAGGTTTTCATCGCCATCGACATCGATGAGGAAGGGGGATGCAATGGCGCCGTCGGATTTGAAAATGGCGCTTGGCTCGTCAGGATAGGTGAAGGGGCCGGAGGCAACGTACACATGGGTGATGACGCTCATGTTTACGGTGCCCTTGGTCTGGGTGACGACGAGATCCGGGAACTCGTCGCCGTTGATGTCCTTCATCTGGGCCGAGGCCTCCCATTTTTCCTCGACGTTGACAGGTATCTGGTACCGCTGGTGCTCGGTCCAGTTCTCGCCATAGGCGAAATCGGCAAATTCGTCGCTCAGGAAGGCGATGCCCTTGAGGGGCTGGTTCTCGAGGGAGAAAACGTGATGGGCGGGGAGCTGGTGCATAATCTGCACGGAACTGCCTTCGCGAATCTCGCTGACCACATCGCAGGCAACGATGCAGCGCTGGTTTTCGGCATTGCGAACGATATAACCCCCGTTGGCCGGGATAAGCCACTCGTCGATCCCGTCGCCATCGAGGTCCTGGGCGATCTCCCTGAGAAACCGGGGTTCCTTGACATTGCTGGGGAGGAGGGACGGGAAATTCGAGGTTTGGCGCAACTCAAGAGTGCCGTTGCGAAACGCGTAAACCTCCGCGCCCTGAGCGTTTGTGGCGATCAGTTCACGCGGCGCGGCACCATCGGCCTCAGCCCAGAAAAGTGTGCTGATGCTCGGGTCCAGCGGAAGAACCAGAGACGGCTGGGGGGAATAGGCGCCGTTGCCGGTATTCATGAAGACGGCCAGGCTCTTCTTGAGCGGGACCGCCTTGGGGTCACAGCAGACGGCGACGACGTCCCCGCTGCCATCGAGGTCGAGGTCTTCCACGGCGATATCCCAAACGGATTCCGAGGTTTCCAGGGCGAATGTCTCGGGCGGGGCGGCGCAATGAATAGCCGCAAGTATGCAAATAGCAATCATGCAATCTCCTTCGTGGATGGATAAACCTCAGTCTATCTGACGCAGGACGCGAAGCGTACATTCACGGAGATTAGACGAATCTACCCGGTACGGAGGTTTCTGGGTTGTGCAAGAGACGCGTGAAAAGGACAAGCAGGAGCCGCGGGGACTTAGACCTCGACGCCGGGCGAGAACTGGCTCTTGAGCGCATCTGTAAACAAGGCAAATTCCATGCTTTGCGACAGTTCGGTGCCGAAACGAAGCGCCACAACCGAAATGCCTTCGCGGTCATAGTTGACCCGCATCACCTCGGCCGAGCCGACGAATACCCGGGGGAGACAAACCGTGTTTTCGCAGAGTTTTGTCGGAACGGCAACCGAGATGCGCATACCGGGTTTCACCTGATGCCTGGTGCGGACGAGGGCGCCCACGCGCGATATGTTCACGACATTGCCGTGGCAGACCAGGCGGCATTTGTGTTTGGGGTCGTGAACCGCAAGCTTGAGTCGTAACGGTGCGGCAAAACGCGCCGCGATCCGGTTCTCCTTCCGGGGCTCAAACGGGTCGTCCCACGTAGTGCTTGTTTCATATCGAACCATGTGCGCCTGCCTCATTGCCGTCATCGATGTTATGCGTAATACTCCTGCTTACCCTGGGGGTTTCACGTTTTTGCGTTACCATCTTCCTAGTATCTATAGTCTACCACTTATTAGTACTTTTGTCTAGCAAAAATTGCGTTTTACGTACTTGTCATATTTTGAAAGCGTTCACTCTCACCATTTGGACGATTCAGATATGATAGTATTCATATTAAAAGGATTATTATGCCTACCGCCCAGCGTCGGAACACATTAGCGCGCAGATGTGGGCTGTGAACAGGGCCCCTGTTTTCTCCGCCAACGGACTGTTTTGGGCTATTTCACAGCAGCCAGCGGCGTTTGCGAACCCCATTGCATTCATGCAAAGCCGTTGCTGGGATGCTCGCCGGTTGAAAGCTGGGAATATCCGGGTTAGACAGGCCGCTTCGGGCCTTGGGATGGCTGTCAAGGGGTCAGGATGGGCGGATGTTGTCAACTAAACATCATCGACATTCGACAATTCGTCATA
>CAZFOG010000345.1:5856-7071 GCA_964520685.1 uncultured Nitrospiraceae bacterium
CAGGATGGGCGGATGTTGTCAACTAAACATCATCGACATTCGACAATTCGTCATAGAAAGCGCGAAAGGTCTCACCGTGGGCGCCATTCATGTAGGCCATGGCGGCGCGCGGATGCTTGTTGAGAAGTCCGGTTACGGCGTACGGAATCTCGTAACCCCATTTCAGATTTTGCTTTAGGGGTAGCAGGTAGTTCTGTATGAGGTCCAGAACTGGCCGCACATCGAACTTGGGGTTCTTGAGGAACCCGATGATCAGTTCGAGTGGGCAGTTCCCGGCGGCGCGTCCGATCCCGTAGATGGAACCGTCGAGAAAGGTAATGCCTTTTGCAGCGGCTTCCACGGTGTTGGCGAAGGCGAGCTGCTGGTTGTTGTGGCAATGAATCCCGATCTGCTTTCCCGGAAGCTTGGCCAGGTACTTGTGCGCCATGTACTCAATCTGCCGGGGCTGCAGGTAGCCAAAACTGTCGACGAGATAGACTATGTCAAAGCTCGTCTCGGCGAGTTTGTCCAAGGCTCGGTCGAGATCGGGCTCCAGCGCATGGGAGATTGCCATGATATTGATCGATACTTCGTAACCTTGCTCCTTGCAATGGTTTCCGAGTTCAATGGCCTTCACGATATCCTTCACGTATGTGGCCACCCGGTACAGCCGCACGAGCGACTGGCCGGCGGGAATAATGTCCGCGAAATCGGTGCGTCCCACATCGGCCATTACCGCGACCTTTGCGTCGCATTCGAAAGCGACTTCCCGGAGATCTTCCTCGTCGCAGAAGCGCCAGGGCCCGAAATCGGCTTTCGAGAACTGCTGTTTGTCGGCGCGATAGCCCAGTTCCACGTAGTCGATGCCCGCTTCCGCGAGACCGGCAAAGACCTCCTTGACCATGGCTTTGTCGAAGCGCCAATCGTTCATGAGACCGCCGTCGCGGATGGTGCAATCGAGGACCTTTATCTCCGGTCTATACATCGCTGATCTCCAAGTATTTCGTGAGGCGCAAGCGTACAGGATGCGAAATGAGTATTCAAGACGACGACGTACTCTGTTTTAAGTTACGGCGGCGAACACCGGAATGGCGGACGGCACATTCCCGGTGGGCCGCGTCGCGGGGATGGCCCGGGTGCGGCGGAGACGTGAATGACGCGTGACCGTCTGACTTTATCCGGTGGCTGGGATGGCACAAACGTGTGAAAAACTTGCTTGATACCAGCACCATTGGG
>CAZFOG010000346.1:0-7055 GCA_964520685.1 uncultured Nitrospiraceae bacterium
CTTGGACACGAGAAACGGGACGTTTACCGGCTTTCCCTCGGCTACCAGGCGGGGGAGCGACCTGGGGGTTACGGCAGTGCGGAAGAGGATTTCGATGGCGATTTCGAACCCGATCCGGATTTCGAACCCGATCCCGATCCCGATAGCGATCCCGGTGGCGATGGCGACTTGGAGAGCGGGGATTTCCAATAAGAAGGTGACGCCGGCTCGCAGTGGCTTGCGCCTGGTTTAAGGGTTTGCAACGTGCCCCGTCCATGTTGTCCATTCCGGTCCATGTGGTCCATGAGACAAGGAACTCACGTTTGCCGCCGCACCGGGGATATGCCATGGTACATGCCATTGGACCTTGCGAAATCGTCAGAAGAGGTATGGCGCTTCATGCACATGACCTATTTGCTGTCTGGCATTGTCATCGCGGCGGTCGTTTGGGCGGGCAAGACCAGCACATCGTGGGCGGAAGACCCGGCTGACTCGCCCGAGTGGCGGGTCGAGGCGGGATGGCTGGTTCGCGATGGCACCGCGCGTCGAGGCGAAGGATTTGCAGCCAATGTGTACATTGCCGGTAAAGGAGCGCTGCTCACGGAGGCAGCATGTCCTTGTATCGATACGCACGCAGCGCCTTACGGCGGTTTCGAGACGCTCTACACCACCGGGCGGGGCGCCCTCATCGACCGGTGTATTCCCTTTCCTGAACTGGGACAGCGCGCATGGCGCCGGTCGCTCCATTACACCAACAGTTCAAACGAAACGCAGGATGTCCTCTCCGCGGAAATGCGTATCCACCCTGTGACCGGGGACGGCGATGTATCCTGGAGCCCCCCGTACTTCCGCATGGTCAACACGCCGTCAGGGCGAAGCCTTTGTTTTTCGTACTGGAGCGAGACCGAACCCTACAGCGTCACCGGTGGTGGCGTCGAGGTCGCCAGCCAGTGGCGTCTGGCGCCGGGACAGGAGACCACTATCGGCCAGATGAGCATCTGGGTCGGCCGGCCGGGACCTGCGGGCTTCCCCGTTGAATCGGGGCGCTGGTTTCGCGCCCATGGATTCTCACAGCCGCTCGCGTATCCTCGATGGCTCACCCACGGGGTTCTCTACGAAGCCTCGGCGGCGGGCCATGTAGATTCGCGGTTCAGCGATGCGGGCGGGTTCGATGCCTTCGGTGAGCAGGTTGACTATTTGGCCGATCTGGGAATCAGCGCCATCTGGCTCAACGCCGTCCACGCCCACAAGCGGCCGCCCAATCCCACCGATGGCGCGTGGAACCATTATGACCCCCTCGATTTCGATGTGGTCGACCCGATACTGGGCGGCCCGGAAGCCCTCGGGCGTCTCGCCCGCAAGCTCGACGGTGCGGGTATCCATTTCCTGTGCGAAACCGTGCCCCACGGGGGCCACAGTAAACAGGCCGAAGGCCTCGAAGCCTGGTGGACGTATGACCGCGACGGGAAGCCCCGCAATCCCTGGGGCGGGTACGGCATGGACAGCGCCTCCCGCGAATGGCAGGGGGTGATTGGCGGTCACATGGCCATGCTGGCCCGCGAATTTGGCATCGAAGGCGCGCGCATCGACGTTGCCGACGGCCAGGGACCGAACTGGGGCTCGCCGCGCACCAATCATGCGTCGTATTCCACCGTAGGCGGGGGAATCGAGATGTTGCACGCTATTCGCGACGGCATCGCACAAGGCCCGGCAGATGTCCCGGTGCTGATTCCCGAGAGTCCTTTGCGGCGCGAGTATTTCGGCGTGAAGAATGCCTGCGTGGTCGGATACGGGTTCGAGTTCACCAATTTCGTCCGAGACAATGCGGACAGCGCCATTCACGAGCCCGCGCGGATGGTCGAGCTTCTCAGGGGCTTCTTCGAGGCCGAAAAAGCCACGATGCCGCCGGGAGCGATGCTGATTCGCACGCTCAACAACCACGATACCGTTGTCGAACTCGGCCGCGTGCAGAACCGGTTCGGCGCGGGGCTGGCCCGTGCGCTTTACGGTGTCTGCCTTGCCGTGCCCGGTCTTCCGATGATGTATCAGGAAGAGGAGACCGGAAACTTCGAGGCATTGCGCGCCATGAACTGGACGCGGCGTTCGATACCTGAGTTGGGTGCAGGTCAGGCCGAGTATTTGTCCCCGGACTATTTTGCGCCCGGGGTTTTTGCCGTGGCGCGCGGAGATGGCCGCCACCAGACCATCGTCCTTGTTAATCTAACCGGAAAAACGTTGCGCGGCGCCGTGCCCATGCCGGAGGGGGCCGCTGACGAGACGGTCGTATACGATGCGGTTGCACTGGTGATGGAGCGCGACGACGTTCACATTGCGCACGTTCGCGATCGCACGGTCGAGTGGACACTCGAGCCGTTCGAAACCGCCTTCCTCCGCATCGGTTCGCCGCCGAAGAAGCACGTGTTGGCGCAGCGCTTCGCCACCATTACCAGGGTCGAATCCAGCACCCTCGATACCCTCGAATGCCACGCCGGAGTGACTGGTCTGGCAGTACGTTGCGACGGTGTGGATGCGATGGTGACCCTTCCCGGCGTCGTGTGGGAACCGCGCATCGGCGAAGCAGGCATCACGCGGCTCGAGTCGTCCGCAGGAAGGATGGAATACAGAGAAGGGTCCGAAGGCGTCACGGTGAGCTGCGAGCTCGGTGCACAATTCGCCCACGCCCCGCTCACGCTGTCCTTTTCGAATGCGTGGCGTTGGAAGGTGTCGGGCCTGAGCGCCGTGTTGGACGACTGGTTTGTGCCGCGTCACCATCCGTTTCCGGAAGGAGCTGATTATGTCTGGCGGCGGTCCGATGTGTGGGGACATCTCCCGCACCATGTCTATAACCACGTTTTGCCCGCGGAGCGCGTGTGGCAAAGTCTCTTCGAACCCTTGCACGACGATGCACCGGCGGCCGCTCTCCTGAGTGGGGACGCGCGCGGCCTCGCCGTGCGCAATCTCCAGACCGATGCCATGAACGTTGTATTGATTGATGGCAGCGAGGCAGGCGGGCCCGCCCTGCAGTTTTTTGCCGTGGATGCCGCTCTGCAACCCCAGGTGCAGCAGTTTGGCATCGGGCAGCCGTGGCTCGTGCCGGGACTCGCACCCGCGGCCGCGCGTCCCATGCGCGTGTCGTTTACCCTTGCCCCTGCGGTCGCCGCGGACGGGGATTTTGCGGCAGAGCGAACGGCCCTGACGTCCGAGCGGCCCGTTTTCGAGCGGAAGGGTGCGCACTTCGCCGATTTCTTTGGCGCGGTGTTCATGCCCGAACCGGCAACGCTCACGTGGCGCAATCTCGCACCCGTCCCCGGCAGCTACCAGGTGCAATTCGAACTCCGCCATAGCGAAGCCGGTCCCGAAGGCATGGACCTTGCGAATGCATACGCGATCGAAATCGACGGCCGCCCCGTCAGCCTTGAATGGACTCAACTCAATACGGCGTCGACCGGCAATGCCTACTTCGGCCATGCCCGCACCGAAGCCCTCGACCTCTCGGGTTCGACCCACACGATCCGCGTCAACACCAAACGCCCGTGGTGCGCGGTACGCCATGGCATACACCTTATCGCCGCGCCACCGCAATAGGGGCCCGGTTCTATTCCATGGTGCAATGCTCGAAAACGGCGGGCGGGTTGTCGTCTTCGGGCTGGATGGACACCTCGCGGAGCGCGATGCCGTCTACCCATTCGAAATACATGCCGCGTTTGGCCCGGATGTCGATATTCTCGAGGGTCACGTTCTGGATGGGCTCGTGCTCGGTGGCGGTCATGGTGACGGCTTGCGCGGCGCCGTCGCACGTAATGCTCCTGAAGATCAGATTTCGGAACAGGGGATAGGCGTTGCCGGCTTCCGAAGCCATCCACGCGCCGTAATCTGTCTGGATGACGATGGCTTCCCGGATGATGCCTGTCATGCGAATATCCTCGAACCAGCAGTTTTCGACCACACCGCCGCGCGAGGCGTTGGATTTGAGCCGAATGCCGATGAGCGAGCCGAGAAACTCGCACGAATGGCCGTAGATGTTGCGCACGCCCCCTGACATGTCGCTGCCGATGACAATCCCGCCGTGGGTCTGCCCTGCGCGGACGTTGCGGATGACCACGTTCTCCGTGGGGCGTGCGATACGGCGACCCTCTTCATTCATCCCCGATTTTAACGCAATGGCGTCGTCACCGGCATTCAGCTCGCAGTATTCGATGAGGGCGTTGCGGGTCGAGTCGAGGTTGATGCCGTCGGTGTTGGGTCCCCCCACCGTCTCGACCGTCAGTCCTCGCACGATTACGTTCTCGCAATACACGAGATGGATGGTCCAGAACGGTCCGGGCTCGGCAATGGTGAATCCCTCGAGCAGCACGTTCCGGCAATGGATGGGGCTGATGAACTGCGGCCGCAACCCGGCTTCGGGTGTACCGTAGACGCGCTTCCCGGCGGGCACGTTCCCGAGCACCTGCTCGCGATAGACGCGCCGGGCTGTGTCCTCCTGGATCTTCGCCCATGGCCACCACGACGGGCCGTGACCGAACAGCTTGCCCGGACCCGTAACCGCGATATTCTCGCAATCCCGCGCGTATATGAGGGGCGAGTAATTGTATAGCTCGAACCCCGCCCAGCGGGTGAAAACGGCGGGCAGATAATCTTCCGGGTCGGTGCTGAAATGCAGCTCCGCGTCTTCCTCGAGATGAAGATTGACGTTGCTTTCAAGGTGAATCGCGCCGGTCAGCCATTTGCCCGGAGGGACGCGCACGGTCCCGCCGCCATCCGCCGTGCAGGCTTCGATGGCGTTATGGATGGCGTCTGTATTTGTTGTTTCGCCGTCGCTCTTGGCGCCGTAATCGCGGACATCGTATGTGCGGTCCGCAAAAACGGGCCTCGCGAGGCCGGGCATCGGGAATGGCGCATCCAGAGGCGCGATAATTTCAGGGACGGACGGTGCAGCGGCGTGCGATACGGCAGACACGCATATCGCCAGGGCCAGCCAGCAGACGGCGGCCGGGATACGGGAAGAGGCGCCTAACCGTGAAGATTCATTCAGAGCGCATTACTCCAGGCCGTATTTCTTGATTTTGTATTGGAGGGTGGTGCGTTTCAGGCCAAGATGTTCGGCGGCTTTCGTCTTGTTCCAGCGGAACCGTTCGAGGGCGGCCTGGATCATCTCGCTCTCGAGCTTGTCGGTCCGCTCGACGAGGGAGCCGTGTTCCGGCGCTTCGGACGGTTCGGGTTCGTCGTCTTCCTGCACGAAGAACAGGTCCTGGGGCAGTTCTTCGACCGTGATGACGCCGCCTTCGCACAAGACCACCGCCCGCTCGAGCATATTTTCGAGTTCGCGGATGTTGCCGGGCCACGGGTACCGCATGAAGAAGCTCATGACCTCGTCTTCCACGCCGTTTACGCTCTTGCCGGTTTCGGCGCTGAACCGCGCCAGAAACACATCGACCAGCGCGGGGATATCGTCGCGGCGGCGTTTGAGCGGTTCGGTTCGCAGGGAAAACACGTTGAGGCGGTAATAGAAGTCCTCGCGGAAATCGCCCTTCTCGATGGCTTCGCGCAGGTCGCGGTTGGTGGCGGCCACGATGCGCACATCCACCTTGATGGTCTGCTGGCCTCCCACGCGCTCGAATTCGCCCTCCTGGAGCACACGCAACAGCTTGGTCTGGATAGACGGGTCGATCTCGGCCACCTCGTCGAGAAACAGCGTACCGGTGTGGGCCTGCTCGAACCGTCCCGCACGCTGGCCCGTAGCGCCCGTGAACGCCCCGCGTTCGTGACCGAACAACTCGCTCTCGAGCACGCCCGGCGCCAGGGCCGCGCAGTTCAAGGCGAGAAACGGCCGGTCGCGGCGGGGGCTCGCGTCGTGGATCGCCCGCGCCACCAGTTCCTTGCCCGTGCCGCTCGGCCCCGTAATCAGCACCGAGCTCCGGCTCGGGCCAATCTTGTCGATCATTTTCAGCAACTGCTTGGTCGACCGGCTGTCGCCGATGATGCGGCGGGATTCGGACGGTTCGGGGCTTTTGGGGCGCGGTTTCTTCACCTCCTGGCGGCGCCAGAGAATCTTGTCGACCTTCAGCTCGATTTCCTGCAGTTTGAACGGTTTTGCGATGTAATCGAACGCGCCCAGACGCATGGCCTCGACGGCGGTCTCGAGCGTGCCGTAGGCGGTGATCACGATGATGCCCGCGTCGATTGCCGCCTCTTTCGCGGCCCGCAACACGGCCATACCGTCCCGGCCAGGCATCTTGAGATCCGTGATCACCACGTCGAAGGGCTGTTCGTTGAGCAATTCGATCGCTTTATCGCCGTTCGACGCCGTAGTCACCTCGAGTCCCCGGTCGGTGAACGTGGTTTCGAGGACCTGGCGAATGCCTTGTTCGTCATCGACGACCAATAACCGTGCTTTTGTTTCCGTTCGCGTCACATCAGGCTCCTAAAATAACGGCATACATGCGTTTCCTGTCGTGTAACGGCTTGCCTCCCCGACCGGCGTGACGACGCGTGCTATGCACAGATGTATCCCCGTCAAGCTGCGAAATCCCGGCTTAACTCTTCTATTTTGTATCACTTGTCGCGTGCGGGGTCAAATACCCGCTACCGATTTGCGGGAGCGATTTTCCCACAATTCCAGAATTCCGCGATTAATCGCCGAACAGCTTCTTGAAATCGTCCAATTTGTCCGACCCGCTCGCTGTGTCCTCACTTCCGCCGAAGAGGGAATCAAGGGCGTTTCGCGCGCGGTCCCCGGCCTGCGCATCGGTCTTCTCCGTCACACGGTCCGCAAGCTCGAATTCGTCACAGAAATTACCGCCTGCTTTGTCGCCCACCCACTCGGTCGTGGGGATGTAGCATTCGTTGTGGACAGTCGGGTCGTAATAGCGGCAATTCAAGCAACAGTGCAGGTAGGCGGAGCAGTTGCCGCAGATGTCTTTCGGACCGGGCTGCTTTTTGCCTCCGCCCTCCCATGCGGCGCCGCACTCGTGACATCGCTTCATTCGCCGGACTCCCTGCTCGCGTGCCGCGAACCCGCCCACGCACCCCTTCAGCCTACCCGCACCACCATTCCCAGTCAACCGGCCAGCACGGAC
>CAZFOG010000347.1:0-7038 GCA_964520685.1 uncultured Nitrospiraceae bacterium
GAGGATCAGCCCCAGGGGCCAGCTCAAAAAGAACACCAGAATGGCAACGAGACACCCCGATTTGCCGCGCCGTTCCGCATCCCCATAGGCCCAGATGGCCGTGATGAGCGGAATGGTAATGAGCAGGGCAATAATAATCAGGATGCCAATGCCGCCAACAATGCTGCCCAGGTCGTCCATCTCGCCCCCTTCTGTTCCTCGCAAACCGGGGAAGTGTGTCTACTGCCGGGATGCTTCGATCTCGTCTTCAACGACAACGGCCGTGCCGTAAGCGATAATCTCGGCTGCACCAGACATGATTTCCGCGGTTCCAAAGCGGGCATCCACCACCGCATTGCCGCCAAGACGTTCGGCCGAGTGCATCATGCGATCGAGGGCCTGCTCGCGGGCCTCGGCGAGCATCTTCGTGTACTCCTCGATCTCGCCGCCTACCATGTTGCGGAATAGTGCCAGAATATCCTTGCCCAGGTGCCGGGCACGAACCGTGTTGCCCCTCACCATGCCCAGGGTCTTCACAATGCGCTTGCCGCAGATCTGCGATGAGGTGACAACAATCACCACTTGACCTCCCTGCTATACCGATCGGTCCGCGCAACAAAGAGCCGCTGCCGAAGAACCGAGACAAACAAGACGACAAGGCCAATCACCGGCGCCGCAACCAGGACCTTCACCAGGGATGAGCCCCAATCCGCCACCCAAAACCAATAGATACCCCACACGGTAAGCGCAATCACCCCCACCAGGAAAATGACCCAGCCGCTCCGGCGTTCGACGCGGTTGTACACCCCGTCGAGAAATGTGTCCCACACCTCTTCCGGCGGTTCGTCGACGCGCAGCTCCGAGGCAGCCGTCACAATGCGTTTCATGCGCTCGAACTCCTCCCGGAACCCCGGGTCCGTTTCCACAAGCGCTTCGACCCTCGCCCGTTCGTCCGGGGTCAACTCACCGTCCAGGTAGCCGGAAATCAGCATCCTGACATCGTCTTCGCGGTCGTCATGCATATCGCAAGCCCATCACTACCCCCTCGGGGGCGTCCCGAAACGCCTCATTCCGGCGACCCCCCGAGCGCATTACGCAACGCGCGCCGTGCAGCATGCAGGCGCGACATCACCGTGCCCTTGGGAATCTCGAGACATTCCGCCATCTCCGTGTACGACAGGTCCTGGAAATGCCGCATCATCAGTATCTCGCAGTGCTCGCTACTGAGCCGCCTCATGGCTGAGTCGATAGCCGAGCGCAAGTCCCCCAACTGCGCATCATGCACCGGATTCTCCGCGGCATGGGCCACGTCGAACCCCGATTCCAGAAGACCGTCCAGCGATGTCTCGCCGCGCCGCCTGCGTTTCTTCAAATGATTGATACACGTATTCTTGATGATTCGATACAGCCACGGATAGAACGGAAGGTCCGTCTTGAACCGCGGCATCGCTTTGTAGGCCCGTGCAAATGCCTCCTGTGCCAGCTCGAGGGCATCGTCGCGATTGTGGACAAAGCCGTACGCCACAGCGTAAGCACGCCGCTCGTAAGCCTTTACCAACGCGCCGAATGCCACCCGGTCACCCGTTCGTGCCCTAACCAGGACTTCGGCCTCTTCCAAGGTCATCGCGTCCATTGTTCCGTCACTGGGATACATTTGGCGCGCCCGTTTATTCATTCATGTCCCCTCAGCACCTCCCGTGCCGACACACATCCCCGCCAAGGTACCGCATCTCCACCCAAAAACACAACCACGCAAGCCCACCCCCGACCACTCCGTCCCCCCGCCCCCCTGTCCGTGTCCGTCCATGCCGGGTTGACAGGCGACACGCGAAGAGACGACACTGTTTGACACCAAACGTGGCCATCGCCAAGGGAAGGGATTCGCCATGCTCAAGACGGCCATCGCTCTGACACTGTGTCTCGCACCTATCGCCCCAGCCGCGGCGCAAGACCAGAATATCGAGACCTACCGTGTCTTCGGACCGGAAATCCCGGGACTGTACAAGCATCCCGCCTCGATCACCCAGTTGGACAATGGCGACCTCTATCTCGCGTATTACGGCGGTTCGGGTGAATACGGCGCAGACACCGCCGTATACGGTTCGCGTCAAAAAAAGGGCGAGACTGAGTGGTCCACCCCGGCTGTAATTGCCGACACGCCCGACCGCGGCGAGGGCAACCCGGTCGTCTGGCAAGGACCCAAAGGAGTGGTTTGGCTCTTCTACGTAAACCAGTACGGCGAAACGTGGAGCAACGCCCGCGTGAAAGGCAAGATCTCGACTGACGGCGCCAAGACCTGGTCCGACTCGTTCTTGCTGACCTTCGAGGAGGGCACCATGGCCCGCGGAAGGCCCGAACTGCTCAAGAACGGCGACTTTCTGCTTCCCATGTATTACGAGACCGGTGAGGACCGCGAACGAACCGCGAACACAACCTCGAGTTTCTTCCTGCGCTACAACCATGACACCAAAACCTGGACCGAGACCAACCGTATCAAATCCGAACAAGGCAATCTGCAGCCCCAGGTCGCGCAACTCGACGACCAGTATCTCGTCTGCTACATACGCCGCGGTGGAGGGTTCGAGCCCGACGAGACAGGGTATATCTTGCGCAGCGAGTCGCACGACGGCGGATTCACGTGGAGCGATGCCGTCAATACGGACTTCCCCAATCCCAATTCAGCCGTCGATTTCCTGCGCCTCAAAAACGGGCATTTGCTTCTGGTCTATAACAACTCGATGAACGAACGTTCGCCCCTGACCGTAGCCATCTCGACCGACAACGACAAGACGTATCCGTACCGGCGCGACATCGCCGGCGGCGACAACACCTTCGCCTATCCGTATGCCATCCAGACCAACGATGAGAAAATACACATCATTTACACAACCAACATCCGCACCACCATCATGCACGCGGTGTTTGACGAGAAGGCTATATTGGACCACGAATAGTGAGCCGGACCACAGGCGGAATTGACACCGTCATGAAACGCCCGATCTTTCAACGCGCTGAAGCAAACCCCATTCTGACCTCCCAGGATATGCCCTTCCGAGCGGCCGCGGTGCTCAACCCCGGCGCCACCGAGCAAGACGGCGAGGTGGTGCTCCTCCTCCGCGCCGAAAACGACGCCGGCTTCTCAGACATCCACGCAGCCCGCAGCAGGGATGGCGCAACCGGGTGGCGTATCGAATCCGAGCCCATCCTGAAACACGGCCTTCCGGATATGCGTTACGAACAATGGGGCTGCGAAGACCCCCGCGTGGTGTTCCTCTCCGAGGAGAACTGCTGGTACATCACCTACACCGCCTATTCCCCTATGGGTGCGGCCGTAGCCATTGCGCGAAGTCGCGACCTGCGGACCGCCCACCGACTCGGCCTCATTTTCGCCCCCAACAACAAGGACGCCGCCCTGTTCCCCCACCGCTTCGACGGCCGCTGGGCGGTCCTCCACCGCCCCGATGCCGGCGGTGGCGTCGAGAACATCTGGCTCGCCTACTCGCCCGATCTGATCCACTGGGGCGAGCCCCACAGTGTCCTGCAGGAAGGCAGCGGCCCCGCTTGGGACGCCGCCAAGGTCGGTTCCGGGCCTCCGCCCATCGAGACCAAAGACGGCTGGCTCCTGCTGTACCACGGTGTTAAACACTACGCCGGCGAAATGGTCTACCGCGTCGGCGCCGCCCTCCTCGAGTACGACCGGCCCCACAAGGTCCTCGCGAGAACCAAACACTGCATCTTTCAGGCCGAGGCGCCCTACGAAAAGACCGGTTTTATTCCGAATGTCGTATTTCCCACCGGCATCCTGCAGCGCGGCGACGAAATCTGGATGTACTATGGCGCCGCCGACACCTCCATCTGCCTGGCCAAAGCCCCCGTCAGCGAGGTGCTCTCGGCGCTGTATGAGATGTGAGTACACGCCGCCCCCCGGGGTTCGCGGCGTTGTTGCCTGCCTGAAAACCGGCCTGCATTTGAACGGTTTTCGGCTCCTCGGCTATCATACGCGCCGATGGCCGGGGGGTACTTCTGCGCCAGCATTCGGCAATCTCAAAGACACTCCGCGTTGGCCTGCCCCCTATAAGGAGCGACTGAATCGTGTTAAGCGACCTGGATATCGCACAAGCCACGAAGCCGAGGCGGATCGCCGAACTCGCGGCGGCGTGGGGTATTCAGGACGAGGAACTCGAGCCCTACGGCCGTTACAAGGCCAAGGTGCGCCTTGAGGCCCTCGACCGGCTTAGCGACAAGCCCAACGGCAAGTACATTGATGTCACCGCCATTACCCCCACTCCCCTCGGCGAAGGCAAGACGGTCACGACCATTGGCCTCAGCCTGGGCCTCAACAAAATCGCCAAGCCCTCGATTGCCTGTCTTCGCCAGCCCTCGATGGGGCCCACCTTCGGTATCAAAGGCGGCGCCGCGGGCGGCGGCCACGCCCAGGTCGTTCCCATGGAAGAGTTTAATCTCCACCTGACCGGCGATATTCATGCCGTCGAAATCGCCCATAACCTCCTCGCCGCCATGATCGACAACCACCTGCACCAGGGCAACGCGCTCGGCATCAACCCCCACGCCATCACGTGGCGGCGCGTGATGGATGTGTCGGATCGCGCTCTGCGCAATATTGTGATTGGCCTGGGCGGCAAGCCCCACGGCGTGCCCCGGGAATCCGGCTTCGATATCGCCGTTGCGAGCGAACTGATGGCCCTCCTGGCGCTCACCCAGGGCCTGCGCGATCTCCGGAAACGCATCGGCAACGTCGTCATCGGCCAGGACCGAAGCGGCGCCCCCCTGACCGCTGACGACCTGCAGGCCGCCGGCGCCATGACCGTCCTCTTGCGCGAAGCCCTCATGCCCACCCTCATGCAGACCACGGAAAACACGCCCGTACTTGTCCACACGGGACCGTTTGCCAACATCGCCCACGGAAACAGCTCGATACTCGCCGATCGGTTGGCCCTCAAACTCGGCGAGTACGTCGTGACCGAAAGCGGATTCGGTGTTGACATGGGCGCCGAGAAGTTCGTTAACATCAAATGCCGCTACAGCGGCCTCAAACCCGACGCGATGGTTGTGGTGGCGACCATCCGCGCCCTTAAAATGCACAGCGGCGATTTCATCATCCGCCCGGGAAAACCCCTCGACCCGAAACTGCGCGAAGAAAACCTCGACGCCATCCGGCGCGGCGCGGCAAATCTCGAGAAGCAGATCGAAAACGTGGCGGCATTCGGCGTACCCTGTGTGGTCGCCATCAACCGGTTTCCCGCGGATTCCCAGGCCGAAATCGACCTCGTCCGTGAGGCCGCGCTTGAAGCGGGCGCACGGTCCGTCGCGGTCAGCGACGTCCACGCCCGCGGCGGCGATGGAGGCGTCGAGCTGGCGGAAAAGGTCGTCGAAGCCGCCGAATCGGGCGAGAACCAGTTCCGCTTCCTCTACCCCCTCGACGCGGACATCATGGACAAGATCGAGGTTATCGCCACAACCATGTACGGCGCAGACGGAGTCGATTACGAACCCGCCGCCCAGAAAGATATTGCATGGATCGCCGAAAACGGGTTTGGCGACCTGCCGCTTTGCATGGCCAAGACGCAGTTGTCCCTGTCGCACAACCCCGCGCTCAAGGGCCGGCCTGCGGGATTTCGCGTGCCGGTGCGCCAGGTCCGGCTTGCCGCAGGAGCCGGCTTCATCGTCCCGTACTGTGGAGACATCATCATGATGCCGGGGTTGCCATCCATTCCGGGCGCAACCCGCGTGGATATCGACGGCAAGGGGAAGATCGTCGGATTGTTCTGAGTTTAACGCGTGCCGGATACCAGGAACTCACGAAGCGTCGAATGAGTTCTCGGCGCATCCCGCGTCGCCCAGCTTTCTGGCCTTAAGACAGAAGGAGTAGAAACCATGCCCAAGACCGCAAGACTCATCGATGGCAAGAAGATCGCCGCCCAAATCCGGGCCGAGGTCAAAGCAGAAGTCGACGCCCTCAAGAAAAAAGGCATCACACCCGGACTGGCCGTCGTCATCGTCGGCGACGACCCTGCCAGCCACGTCTACGTCCGCGGAAAGGCTCGCGCCTGCGAGGAACTCGGCATGAACTCCTTCGTGCATAAACTCCCCGCCAACGCCACCGAGCGGCGTGTTATGGACCTGGTCAAGAAACTCAATGCAGACCCGAAGGTCCACGCGTTTCTCGTTCAATCGCCCCTGCCAAAACACATCAACGAGAACAAGGTTGTCACCGCCATCGATCCCGCGAAGGACGCCGACGGCTTCCATCCCGTCAACGTAGGAAAGCTCCTGATCGGCGAGCCCGCCATGATGCCCTGCACGCCGCACGGCTGCCAGGAACTCCTCAACCGGACAGGCAACAACCCCGAGGGCAAGCACGTCGTCATCGTGGGCCGGTCCAATATCGTCGGCAAACCACTGGCCGCGCTGCTCATCCAGAAAGCGCGGGGCGCCAACGCCACCGTCACCATCTGCCATTCACGCACCAAGAAGCTCGCCTCGATCACGAAACAGGCCGACATTCTGGTCGCGGCCATGGGCGTGCCCGAGTTTATCAAGGGAAGCATGATCAAAAACGGCGCTGTGGTGATTGACGTCGGCGTCAACCGCGTCGAGGACAAGAACAGCCCCAAGGGCTACCGCCTGGTCGGCGATGTAGACTTCAAAGCGGCCTGCAAAAAGGCCCGCGCCATCACCCCCGTTCCCGGAGGCGTCGGCCCCATGACCATCGCTATGCTCATGAAGAACGCCGTCGCTGCCGCAAAACGCGCGGGAAGATAATCCGGCAATTAACGTAGACGCGGCAGCTTGCGGAGATCCAGCGACCCAACCACTCAGCCTTAAGCTCCGACCAGGCGCGGCCCTCGACGTGCCATGCGCAGCTGGCGCATGATTGTGGCGCCGGTGCCGAAGTTCTTGAGCCAGCCGCCCGCTATTTTAATCGTCTACGGATGAACAGGACAGCTCGGGGTTCGCTGTCCCAAGGTTTTCGAACGTCGCGTGCGCCTGATCCGGCTCACCCGTTACTGGCGAGACCGATGGTTTCGGCGAAGCGGC
>CAZFOG010000348.1:0-7025 GCA_964520685.1 uncultured Nitrospiraceae bacterium
GCCGCGCGCCCGCTCCCACGGCCGCATCAACATCAACACGGCCCAGATGTCGCCCGGCCCGTCCGCTGCGTTCAACCCGCTGATGGGCATCCCCGGGGTGCTGGCCGGATATGATCCTGCGACGTTTGCCCTCGGGTTCCTTGCTGATACCAACAACTACGGCCCCGGCGACCCCGAGGTCATTAACGCCCGTGCCCTGGCCGCCACTATCGTGGCCGGACGCTACGAGTGGCCGGACGGGCGGTATTACCGCTCCCTGGGCGACCTGGCGGTGTACGACGCGGATACGCTCGGCTCCCCGGAATGGGCCGCGGCGGCTTCCCCGCTGATCACCCCCGCCAGCGCCGGCGACGAGGAGGCTGAGTTCTTCGAGCTGACGGGCCGGTTCGGCCGCATGTTGAATCTTATCTCGACGCATTCCGATGTGTTTGAAATCAATGTGACCGCGGAATCCGGGTATATCTCGAACGAGGACCTGAACAACGATGGCCAGCTCGACTGGCGCTACGACTTCGTAACCACCGCGCAGAAAAAAGTACGGGTGATTTATGAGCGGTAGGCATCGACAGATACCGGGCGCTGCGCCGCACGTCCTGATACTGGAGAGTAGCCGATGACGGACCTATTGCATAGCCGACGGTTCCGATACCTGGCCCTGGCCGTGGTGATGACCGCCATGTCCGCCGCCGCACAGGATATCCCCAACGTGCTGGTGGTGGTGGATACGACGGAGGTGCCCCTTTATTGGGACGCCTACCTGACCGATCCCAGCCTGGCCTACACCAACGTGCAGACCGCGATCAACGACGCCGTCACCTTGTCGCGCGATACGGACGAGCCCTACACGGTGTTGATCGTCGCACGCAACAACAGCGCGCCGTGGGCGGGCGGCGTCGAAATGCCCGCCGATGCCAATGTGCGCATCCTCGGCGAATCGCGCACCGACGGCGTCAACATCTTCGAGCCCGTTCTCGACGGCGGCGGCATGGACGTGATCACCATCGGGACCACGGCCGCCCTCTTCGAGAACGACATCGATAACCTCAACAATCCGCGGGTCGAGGGACTGCGCTTGCTCAACGGCAACAACGGCATTCGCGTCGTGGGCGACAATCCGAATGCCTACCGCCCGACCATCAACCGGTGCTGGATGGACTCGAACGCGAACCACGGCGTGTCCATCGAGGGCGACAACGCGCGGGCCCTGCTGATTAACTGCAGTATTTCCGACAACGGCGCGGACGGGGTGCATGTCGACACCAATCCCGCTTCGACGGAACTCATTACCGACATCCTGCACTGCTCGATCATCGGCAATGGCGAGCGCGGCGTGTGGGTGAACCGGTCCTGGACCCCCGCCAGCAGCACCGAACCGCCCGAGTATGCGCGGGTGCGCAACACCATCGTCTACCAGAACGGCACGGCCCAGTCGGCCGAGAGCGATGGCGGCGGCCTGGTGTGGTCGAGCGGAATCACCATCATTCCCGAGTACGACGTGGTTACCGGCGGCGCCAGTGCGGCCATCTACGGCACCAGCCTGACGGGGGCCGGCGGCGATACGCGGGTGTTCTTCGGGCCGCGCGACATCGGCACCCACAACCCCGGCGTGGTGTTTTCCCCGGCATCGGACCCCGACCGGATCGTGGGAACGATCCCGCCGGCGTACAACAGTGCGCCAGGGAAGGTGGACGTCCACATCGTCCGCGAATACGGCACCGGAGACGAGCGCACCTACACCCTGCAGAACGCCTTTACGTACGTCGAAGATCCGGCCGAGGAGCCTCATGTAACCCTGGTGACCCCCGCGCAGGGTCCGCCCGAGGGCGGCAATTGGGTTCTGGTCGAGGGCGTGCGATTCAACGTCGATGGCGAAGTGTGGTTTGACTTCAACGGCAACCGGGTCATTGACCGCGTCGGCCAAACCGCCGCTACCGGTACAAACGGTGTGGTCGGCCCGAACACCTTCGCGCCTTATGCCCCCGTGCCGGTCTGGACGCCCGACCAGTTCCGCGATTACTACCTGATTCAGGGCGCCACCCGGTGGCTCATCGCGTCCAACACGGTGGACACCCTGTTCCTCATCGGGTCGACCGCTGCGCTGACCGATGGCGCGTGGATTATTGCGCGGCCCGCCGACCTCCTGGCGAACGAGCGCACGTGGCTGTCGTCGGCACTCTTGCACGCGAAAGCCCCCGCGGTCCCGGCGTGGTTCGACCCCATATACCACAACAGCGGCCCCATGGACGTGCTGGTGCGCAATCTCTATCCTACGGGTGCGTTCGTGGACAGCCCGGCCGGCGATGAGAACATGCGCGAGTACCGCTACCGTGGTGAAGACTCGACCGGCAATGCCGGGGTGCGCCAGCCCGATATCGTCCAGATCGTGCCCAATTTCTACCGCCGCCTCAACACCGATGCGCCCTCCGCTAATGTGTTCCGGGTGGATATCCTGGGCTGGAACTTTGACAGCGGCTGCGCGGTGCGGATCGGCGGCCAGATGTGCTCGTACGCCTCCGTCTCGACCATTGTGAGCGGACTTCCCGAGGGCGATTGGCGGAAGATCATCGACGTGCAGGTCCCCCTGGCCGAGTTTGGCGCCGGCGGCGCCTACGACGTCGAGGTCACCAACCCCAGCGGCCTCTATGACATCCTGCCCACGGCCTTCACGTATTTCGGCGACGGCACGCCCCTGCTCGACAACGATCCCGAGCTGCCCCTGCTATCGACCAGCGAGTTCGAGTGGTTCCCCTCGAATTTCATGGACTACAACTCCGGCGCGCTCGCAAATTCGGCGGCTCTGGCCGCCCGGACCCTGTTCGGCGATGGATTAGACGCCGGGCTGCGCATTACGTTCGATGATCTGGAAGGAAACACCTATACCATCGACGACCCGCTCAACAATCCAGGCGATGCCGGGGCCGACGGCGTGGCCATGCCCCACGAACGCGTCGAGCAGCACGTTCGCCACACCCAGCGGTTCATCGATTTCGAGCTCCCCGCGCGGCCCGATGACATCACCGTGGCCAATGCGTTCATCGACCGCACCGGCGGCATGCCCTATGTGCCCGCGTTCAACACCGCGGGATTGCAGGTGGTCATCGAGAACGTGCGGAATGCGGACTTGAACGACACCTACGGGCCGGGGCCCGTCAACGAATTGAAGCGGACCTCGTCGCTGTTCTACTGGATAGAGGATTCCAACGTCTATTTCGAGATCATCGGCGCGGCGGCGGATTGCGTGGACGGCACGGCAATCGTCTCCGTGATGCCGTCGACGTCGGCCGGCGCGGGGGCCTATATCTATTCGTGGGCCGCCGGCGATATTCGTGTATTCGTCGACAACAAGGAGATTCCCGCCGCGGACATTCTGGCCATCGTTCCCGATCCGGGCGGGTTCCATGTCACCTTCATCGAATTCGGCCTGGGCAGCTTGCCCGCGGGCTTCTTCGGGCAGAAAGACGTGACGGTCGTCTTGCGCGGCTCGAGCGGGTTCAACCCGGTCGGGCGCGATCTCTATTCGACCATGAAGAACGGGATCTATGTACCCCCGTCGGCCGCGAACTGGCGCACCTACGCCCGGGTTGTCGAACCCCGGACGGTACCGGCGACGCCCCTGCCCAACGAACAGTTCCAGGTGCGCGTGCTGGGTTCCGGCATCGCCGGGCCCTATCCGCGCAACCCGAGCAGTAACTGGCCGTGGACCGACGTCGAGCTGCGGTGGGACACGGGCGAGTTGAGCCTGGCTTCGGTCTCCGCCGCCAAGTACACCGTGTTCTCGTTCTATGAAGCGCTGTTCACGGTCTTTGACGTCACGGCCTACGGCGTGCCGACCAGTTCCCCGGGCAATGTGAATCCCGTGGACGTGGCCCTGGTCACGTACGATGGATGCACCGGTCTGCCCGTAAAAGAGGATGTCATCAGGGACGGCATCATCTTCTGGGAGAGCCTGCCGCGCATCATCGCCACCAATGTGTCTCCGCGTACGGTCGAATCGGGCGCGGGCGGCCTTGGCGCGCCCGGAACCTTCACCGCGGGCACGGCCTCGTGGGAACCCGGTGCGCTCGGCGGCCATTACCTCATCGACTCGTCGTTCCGGGCGTTCATGATCCAGACCAACACCGACACGGAATTGACGTTGTACGGCGGCTCGCCTGCGAGTGGCGCATGGCGCGTCGAACGCGGGGCCTACCCGCTCGCCTCGGGCATGGGCGGCTCGTGGAGCGCCGCCTCTCAGCAGTTTACCGCCGTGCCCGATCCGGGATGGGGCGCCCTCGCGGGAATGTATCTCGTCGACGTCAACAACAACAGCTTCCTGATCCGCAGCAATACCTCGAACACGTTGACCCTGAATCACACGGACTCGCCACCCGCGAACGGCGGCTGGCGCATCGTCGAGCCCGTCCATTGGGGGCCCGTGAGCGGCGGCGACGTCCTCAACATTGAAGGCGCTGATTTCCCGATGGCGGAGGTGCCCCTGGTGCGCATAGGGCCCGTCGAGGCGCGGCTCACGACCTACAACAGCGGCTTTATCACCGTGCGCACCCCGCCCGCGCCCTTCGAACTGCCCGCGACCTACGAGGTCAGTTCGGTATGGCGCATTACGCCCGCCGGCAACACACAGCCTGCGCCCGTCGAAGCGCGCGCTCCCGAGAGCGAATGGTTTACATACATCATGGACGGTTTCCCGAAGATCGTCGAGATCGAGCCGAACCAGATCTACGTGAACACCTCGCTCATCATCGAGCCTATGCAAGACCCCGAGCAGTTCATTACCATTACGGGCTATAACTTCGACGACCGGGTGATTGTCACCTTTACCTTCACGGACGAAAGCAGCGCCGTACCCACGACCGCGCAAGTTGAAATCGAGCATTTCAGCGTGTCGCCCAACATGATTGTGATCCGTGCGGCCGACTTCATGTCGTTGCTCAGTCCCCTGCTGCATCCCGAGCCGGATTCCACGCTGGATCTCGTCGATAACCTGACTGGGGCCGCCCCGCCCGATGGCCTGCCCGACCCGACCTCCCCGGGCAACCATTACAGGGTTCAGGTCACGGTCACCAATTATGTCGACGACCCCGGGGCCCTGCCGGGCTCGGTGAATAATGGCGTATTGACAAGCAATCCGGACACCATCCTCTACGTGGTAGACAACGACGACCTGATGGATCCGTCGGATGCCGATCTGCTGTTCAACGATGTGTATCTGAACTACCGCGACTATGTGAACGTGAATCCGGGCACCGGCAGCATCGCCAAGGATCCGATGTTGCTGCCCGAAGGCGCCCCGTCGGCCCTTCCCTGGTGGCGCGGTAAACTCGAAGTCGTGGGCGACGGCGCACTCGATGCGTGGGGCCGCAACGAGCTGAACCCCATGCGCGACAAGGCCGGCAAGTACATCGAGCGGCCGTTCACCGAGGCGGATTACGAGCTCGAAGGCCGGCCCGATCTCGGCGAGCCCGAGCACGTCCAGGGGACGGGTGTGTACAGCGACTCGCCCAGATTGCCGGATATCGGGGCCGATGAAATCCAGGGCGGCGCCGGCGGCGGCGTCTTGCCTTCCTGGTATTACGCCGAAGTGGTGCCTGACCCGGTGCCGGGCATGGAGCCGGGCGAACTGCAGGTGCAGATCCGCGTGTACGACATCGCCATACCCGCCGACCCTGTATCTGGCGAGATCATCGTCTACATCGTGCCCCAGGGCGTCGAGTTCTTTCCGGGATATGTCGACCTCAGCCGGTGCATTGCCATCGAACTCGAGGACTACGGAGAGGGTATCTATTTCGGCACCAACGTCGATCCCATCACGACCATCATCGACGATGTGGACCTCAGCGGAACTCCGACCCAGGGCGACTACCTCGCGGACGGCCACGCGGTCATCGTGATCCCCCTCGGGATCGACGGCTATCTCGGAGACGATCCGGATGACCTGACCGACGGCGGTCTCATTGTCGAGCAGGCCGTTCTGGGGCGGCATTTCCTCATCGACACCATCCCGCCGCGGCCGGTGTTGACGGTGGCGCCCGCCCAGCCCTCGAACATCATGCGGCTCGAGAACCTCGGCGGCCCCTATGCCGCGCAGGGTATCAATGCTCTTCTGCCCGACCCGTTGCACCCGTACGATCCGATACTCGGCGCGTGGCGGCCGCTGACAGAAGCGTCGCCTCCCGGCGGGCCGTTCGATCAACTGCTCGAGGAGTTCCCGACGGTTCCGCCCGCTCCGCCGCTGCATCATGGCACGCAGGCGTTCTTCAACGTGGGATCGGTGTCGAACGGCTACGCTGTGCCTGAGAATCTCGAGCTCACCATCGGCTACGGAGACGTGCTCGATGTGAATCCCGATTACGGGTTCGCCTTTATCGATGAACCGCCCAAGGATGCCGTGACGGGCGCCTTTATCGAAGGCGAGGTGACCGACCTCGACTACTGGACGAACGAGACCACCCGCGAAGTCGCGGGATTCCCCGAGACCCTCGCCGGGCCGGTGACGCAGTCCGATTACTCCCTGCCGCCCACGGTGGCCCTGTTCAGCGACAGTACCTATGTTCCGGCTATTGGCGAGCTCACGTACGACTATGTCGTGTCTTCCCAGTTGCCGCCCTACGATCCGGGCAATACTGCCGGGCCGGTGATTCCGAACAGGGGCTTCAACCGTGACAATCCGAGCGGCCCCTATGTGGATTATGAAAACAACGTGGTGGCCTCGGCGTGGACCTTCAACGATGGCGGCGCTCCGGGCATAAACTACGGCAAGGTCGCTTCCGGCGCGGTCATGCACATGGGCATGCAGTTCGTCGCGGTAGACGTGGCCGGCAATGTGACCGGTCTCGGCATCAACGAAGGCGACGCGCTGGATCCGCTGCATGTGTGGTGGATGACTCGGGCCGAAACCCTGTTGCTGCCCAATATCGACGGCGAGGAAGTGGGCGTGCTGCCCTTCTACTGGTACCTGAACCGCGCCACTTCGGAAGATCCCGAAGCACAAGATGCAGAAGTGCAGCCGCGTTTCATCTGGCGCTTGT
>CAZFOG010000349.1:0-6935 GCA_964520685.1 uncultured Nitrospiraceae bacterium
CAAGGCACCGTCCGGGGTTTCTTGCCGCGTTTCCCCCTTCCCTCGTGCGTGTGCTAAGCTGTGGGGACACGTGTGCGATGGTGTCCCGCCGGGCCCTTGGCGGCGGTTGGAAGGAGAGACGCATGCCCGAGTATTTCCCGGAGGTGAAGAAGCCCATCAAGTACGAGGGTCCGCAATCAAAGAATGCCCTTGCGTTCAAGCATTACAACCCGAAGAAGAAAGTCCTCGGCAAGACCATGGCCGAGCACCTGCGGTTCTCGGTGTGTTACTGGCACACGTTTAAGGGTCTTGGCGGCGATCCGTTCGGGCCGGGCACGATGCTCCGCAACTACAATAAGCCGGCGGACCCGATGGAACAGGCCGAGGCGACGATGCACGCCGCGTTCGAGTTTTTTACCAAGCTCGGCGTGGGGTTCTGGTGTTTCCACGATCACGATATCGCGCCCGAGGGCGATACGCTTGCCGAGAGCAACAGGAACATCGACACGATGGTCAGGCTGGCGAAGAAGCTCCAGCGGCACACTGGCGTGAAACTGCTCTGGGGCACCAGCAACCTGTTTTCGAACCGGCGGTTCATGGCCGGCGCGGCGACGAATCCGTCGCCCGAGATTTACGCTTATGCCGCAAGCAAGGTGAAGAAGGCGTTGGAGGCCACCAAGGAACTCGGCGGCCTGGGCTATGTGTTCTGGGGCGGTCGCGAAGGCTACGACACGCTCCTCAACACCAACATGAAACGCGAGCTCGATCATCTCGGCCGGTTTTTGAGCCAGGCGGTCGAGTACAAGGAGAAGATCGGGTTCAAAGGACAATTCTATATCGAGCCGAAACCCAAGGAACCCACTAAACACCAATACGATTTCGATGCGGCCGCGTGCCACGCGTTTTTGCAGAAATACAATCTGATTGACCATTTCAAGCTCAACATCGAATCCAACCATGCCACGCTGGCGGGCCACACGTTCATCCACGATCTCGAGTATGCCGCGGCCAACGGCATCCTCGGTTCGGTTGACGCCAACCGCGGCGATTTGCTCATCGGCTGGGACACGGACCAGTTTCCGACCGATATCCGCGAGTGCACCCTCGCCATGTACATCATTTTGCGGGCCGGCGGGTTCAAGACCGGTGGTCTCAACTTCGACGCCAAGGTGCGGCGCCAGTCCGTCGACACGGTGGACCTGTTCCATGCCCATATCGGCGCGATGGACGCGTTTGCCCGAGGCCTCGAGAACGCGGCCAGACTGCTCACGAGCAAGAAACTCGAGAACTTCATCCAGAAACGCTATGCGGGCTGGGACAAAGGGCTCGGCGCGAAAATCGAATCCGGCGGGCTGGACTTTGAGGCGCTCGAGGCGTATACCTTAAAGAATGGCGAGCCGAAGGTTCAGAGCGGCCGCCAGGAAATGCTCGAGAATATCCTGAACGAATACCTGTAACACGGCGGATAACGCCTGTGTGCCGGCGGGGAGTCCCGGGGGAGAGGACTTCCCGCCTCGCTTTGATTGCGGAGAACGCACGTGTTGCGCGTGGCCTTGATCGGAGCCGGGAATTTCGCCGCCAAACATTTCGCGGTGCTGCGGTTGTTGCCGGAGCATGCCGAGGTGGTCTCCGTTACGCGCAACCGCCTCGACCAGCCCTTCGAGGCCGCTCCAGAGATTCCAGTCATCCCGTTCGAGGACATGGTGCACGAGCCGCGCATCGACGCCGTCGCGATTTCGTCGCCGAACCACCTTCACCGACCCCATGCGGAAGCTGCCCTCGATGCCGGCAAACACGTCTTCTGCGAAAAGCCGCTCGCGCTGTCCCCTGACGATGCCGATGCGCTCATGGATGCTGCCCGCCGCTCGGAGCGTGTGTTGATGGTCGGGCATCTGACCCGCCACGCGCCCCTGTATGCCGCCGTGGCCGGGATTGTGCACACCGGCCGGTTGGGAACCATAACCGCGTCTCATGCCACACGCTGGCAGAGCCGCGACAAGGCCCTCGAGTGGCGGATGCGGCCCGGCCAGGGTGGCGGCGCCCCGTTCGACCTGCTCCTGCATGATTACGACCTGGTGCAATGGCTTTGCGGCCCGCCCTCAGGGGTCACGGCAACCGGCCAAAAGCATCCGCTTGGGGCCTGCGAGCGCATGACCGCGGCGTTCACCTGCCCCAACGATGTCGTGGCGACGGTGGAAGGGGGATTCGTGTTGCCATCGGGCGCCGCCATGACCTCTTCGTTGCGCATCACCGGGCCGAAAGGCACGCTCGACCTTGAAACGTCCAGGGACAATCCACTCCGCATCTGCATGAACGGCGGCGAGCCGAAGACTGTTCCGATAGACCCCGACCGGTTGGGTGTCGACGGGCTCCGCACCGAATTCCTGGAGTTTTTCGACACGATCGATGGCCGCCCGTGGAACCGTTTGCGCCTCGAGGACGCCCGCGGCGCCGTGGCCTTGGCGGCGGCATCGGTCGAAGCGGTGGAATCCGGTCACGCAGTCACGATTGAAAAGTAGGGGAAGACGCGAATGATGACGTACTACCGGCCCATCGACGTCACGGAATACCCGCTGGGCACGATTTGGCGGTGCGTCAACAAGCAGCCAGGCGCATTCTTGTATCTGGCGATTAGAAAGCTCTTGAGGCGGCCATTTCCTGCGCATGCGGGCGAGCGGCGCCCCGAAGAGCGCCCCTTCCTCGTTGAATGGGGCGACTTTCCGGAGGAAGCGCGAGAAGCCATGGAACCGCGTGCCGCGGAATGCCGAGAGTGCGGACTGACGTTGCTCCTGTGCTCGAAGGGCGACCGTTTCATCGGATTCAAGCGCACCTACGGGATGACGTATCTTGATCCCAGCAAGACAAGAGTGGTGGTGATACTCTGGCTACAGACCCGTATCGGGGAGCGCGAAATGGCGGCTACCAATTTGATTTGTACATCCCATCTCGAGGATGGCCGGATTCTCGCGACGATGACCCATGGGCCGGGTCCCCTGGGCAACATATCTCCGCCGCATGTTCATGATGAATACGTTGCTCCGGAAACGCCCTTGCGCGACCTTTTTGCGGCGCACGAGCGAAGGCTTGAGGCCGCAGGGAGCCCTGCCCTTGCGGAGGACAGGGACACCATCCTCGCGAAGTGGTCTGAAAGAACACAGGAGGGCTTTGACCACCTCGTCGCCACCGGTGTTCTCGTGCCCCTGACTCAAGAAGAAGCAGAGCGCTTCATGCGCGACGGGTGGGAATGAGCACCATATCCACCTCATGCGCCGGACCGCCACAGGGAGACGCAGCATCCAGGCAACGCGGCGGGAAACGGTGCGGAACGCTCGCGCACGGACCCACACGGACAGGCACGGACCTACACGGACGGGGAAATACCCGGCTTTTGAATTTTCGAGGCAGCGGGCCATGAGCCGAATGGCTTACTTGTAGACGATGAAAATGGACATGACCGGTGAGGGCACCGGTCCCACACCGGAGCGGGAAATTCCCGGTGTTTCATACCATGCCCAGGGCGCCTTGCGGGAATACCCACGGTTTCTTACGGCCTTTCTCGACCGTAAGGAAGTAGGGATCGAAGCGGAGTTGGTCAAGGGCGGTTTCGATCAATCCCATGGAATCGATGACGCGGATTTCCGCGCTGCCGATGGTTCCTTTATGCATGAGGCCTTTTTCGAGAAGCAGCGGCTCGAGGGCGGGATAGTCCCGGCCGGGACCGTCGTAGCTGTGCAAGCGGCAGGGCGTCTCGATGCGTGCGCCGGTCTGGTCGATACACGACCCGAAAGCCACACGCCGCTGGAGGTGGAAATCGACGTTGGCGAGTTCCTCGACGGTGTGGCAGGTGGTGCAGGTGCTCAGGCCGCATCCGAGCATGACGATCTTCCCGCCCGCCAATGCCAGCCGGAAATACGGCGAGGTGACGCCGCAGGGCGTGGGAGAGAGGTAGTGGTCGCGCGTTAACTCCCTGGCGCGTTTCCCGATTGCCGCACACGAATGGGTGGGATGCACGCTGCGTATGGCTTCGGGACGCTGCCGCGCGGTCTCGGGAATGCGGCCTACCCAACACGGGGCTGTGCGAAGATCGACATGGGGCGGATTCTCCGGTGAAAGCCCGGGATGCCCCGTAAGCGCCGGCACGACGAGCGTGCCTTCCGGGCCGAGCGCATCGAGGATGCCGTCAATAACCGCGTCCGCGCCGCCCTCGACGTGCCCGAAATGGCTCAAGGAACTGTGCACGAGAATCGCGTCGCCGGGACAGATGCCCAGCGCGCGAAGTCCCGACGCGATACCCGCTCGCGTAACGGTTTCAACGCTCATGCCGGCTTCTCCATTCGCATGGCTGGACGCGGCGCCCGCCAATACCAAACCGTTCCCCGCTTATTCGAGACGTTTATACAGATAGATTGCGGCCTGGGCTTTCTCGGGGAGCGTGAACAGCACTCCCTCGCCCGTGAGCTGCTGGCTGGTGACTTCCGTTTCCGTATTCTGCGTGATGCTCGTAAGGGTATAACGCGCTTCGGCGTCGAGGCCGCGCAACGTGAAGCGGGCGGACTCGTAGAAACTCTGCTCGCGGCGGAACACTTGGAGCGCGCCGTCGCCCGTGCCGGGCCGGTCGTATTGCCAGGCCATCCACTGCGTTTCAGACAGGGTGTAGGGAGTCAGGGGATAGAAATCGCCGAAAAAGTACGGGGAAAGACGCCGCCATTCTTCGACTCGCGCGCGCATCTGGTCAAAGTCAATCACATCCACCCCTGCCGCATCGGGTCCGAAGGTGAATTCCGCCACCATGGAACTCCGCATCCAATAGGCGTCTTTCTGGCTGATCACGCCGGTTCCGTTAAAGGGAAGCCACAGCGACAGGCCATAGGTGTGGCACTGCTGGCCGGCAGCTCCCGCGTACCAGTCGCTTCGCAGGAGCGGCACGGCGCGGCGCATGGTCTCGAGGTCGTTACGCCGGCCGCCCGATGCGCACGAATCGATGGGCATGCCCGGGTGACGGCGCTGCAGCTCGTCCCAGTAGTGAAAGTACCCCTGGACGTGGCGAATCTCGGTGATGCCCTGGCGGCTGCCGTCGGGGGCTTCGGCGGCGTCGCTCGCCTGCCAGTACGGCAGGGGATCAATGTTGAAGTCCTGCCGGTAAAAGTCGATCTGCTGCTCCGTGATCAGCCGGTCCATGTGCTCGAGTAACCACTCGAGGCATGCGGGCTCGCTTAATTTCAGCAGGCCTCCGCCGGCGCCGCCGTGGATCCATTCGGGATGGTGTTCGGTGAGCCACGTACCGCCATGAACGCGTTCGGGTTCAAACCAGACGAGGGTTCCCATGCCGTGGGTACGCGCAAAATCGCCCACTTCCTTCAAGCCGCCGGGAAACCGCACCGGGTCCACTTCCCAGGTGCCGGTCTTAGGCCAGCCCGGGCCGTCGCAGGGATACCACCCCGCATCTTGCCACCAGTAATCGGCTTTGATGCCTTCGTCGGCGTACCGCGTGATAAACGCCAGTTCGCCGGCGGCCGTGCTCATCAAAGCGGGGTAGTAATTGCCCGTGCAGAGGCAGCATTGCGGTTTCAGGGGCTCGCCGTTCTGGCGCGGCATGTTGTGCGCGACCATCCACGAGCGCCACAGATTCTGGCCGCGAATCCAGTCGCCCCCGTAAAACTGGAGCACGATCAGGGGCGAGCGGACCTCCTCGCCGGGGTGCAGCGTGAAATGGGTTTGCTCCTGCCCGGCCCGGAGACGCACGTCACTGGCACCGCCGCGCGTGAACTGCGCCCTCCATTGCCCGGCCCAACTCACGACGAAGAGCAGGCCGCCGTCGGGTCCCGCGATGTTGTAATACGGGAATCCCGTCTGCGTCGGGCGGCCGCCGGTGCTGCCCAGGCGCAGGTCCGTGTTGGGTGCCAGGATATCCACCAGCGGTTCGTAACTATCGCTCGTGCAGTTGTCGCCCTTGTTGTGATGGAGAACGGGGTCGGTCCCGGCCGGACGCGGAAAGCTTGAGTCGATGGCCAGGATATCGGAAAGGATGGGCGTATCGGCCGTGCCGGTGTTCTTGAAATAGAGGGTCCACTCGACCGCCGGGAAATCGCTGTACACAATGCCCACACACCGCACGACGAGGCCTGTCTCGGGGTCGGTATAGGTCAATTCATGCTGTGTTCGCGTGTCATCGAGTTCGCGCACCACGCGCTCGAGGTTCCAGTCGGGCAGCAGTTCCGCCGATGCCCGTCCTCCGTACGTAAACGAGAAGAACGGTTCCGGACTGTAGGGCTTGCGGTCTTCGCCAAGAATCGGCAACTCGCCGAGCCAGAGCGTGGCCCCGTCCTCGAGCGTCACCCGCGCATCGGCCCAGTTGGCCTGGTCGCACGAGATGCCGTCGCCCGCGTCGCTCACGGCAAGTGTGAACTCCGTGGCCCCGTTCAGGGCAACCGACACCGGCTGCGCCGGGTCGCCGAAACGCACGACGCCCGAACTCCAAGATTCCACATCACCTGCGCGAAGGCTGAACACCACGCTGCCGCCATTGGCCCGGCTGTCGATGCCCGCCACGGCCTCGAACTGTTTCGCCGGTTTGGACAAGCGGATAACGAGCTCGCTGGGCGCGTGGCAATACAGCCCGCGGTGAAAGATCTCCGCATTGATACGCAAAGGTTCTCCCGCCCGCGCGTTTGCCTGGACCGGCCCGTGATTGGCGATGACCTGGATGGCATCGGCCGGAGAGATCGGCGCTTCAACGACGCCCGCGAACTTTGCGTCCACCCATCGCCGCGCCTCCGCGAACTCCGCCTCGACTGGCGCCGCCCCGCATGCCGCGTGAACCATTACGGCCGACAAGATGAGTCCAAGCATAGTGACCTCCCACTCTTTCCAGCGGAGAAACGTACGGCGCGCGCGCCCGCAGTCTTCCGGGAACAACAATCATAACCGCGCATCACGAGGGTTCCAAGCTCGAACAG
>CAZFOG010000350.1:0-6900 GCA_964520685.1 uncultured Nitrospiraceae bacterium
TTGACGATACGGCCGGTCACTGCGGCTTCGGTCGCAGCCAGGGTTGCCCGCAAGCTTCGAAATGCATCGGCGTAATTGCTTCGGACTTCCGAGAAGTCGTTTTTCTTGACCGCTTCGACAAACACGGCGTCGATGTTGCGCGAATCGTCGGCGGTTATCGTTTCCGTCACAAGCTCATCGCCTTGTTTCCGGGTGATTTCCATGCCGCCGAAGGTCATCTTGAGACGAAACTCGGTGGTGAAGATGTCGAAGATCACATCCCACATGTAGGGGACCTGGCACGAGCACAGGAACGTCGCGGGGATGCCCGACCGGAACTGCATGAGCAGGGCGGTGGCGTCCCAGATGTTGTACTCGTGGATCGTAAGACCCGCGACGGCGTCCGCGGCGGACCCTTTACTGAGGGCCGTTGCATCGAGGGTGTCGGCGGTCACCTTGGCGCCGGTGCGTTTGGTTGCCGCGACCCAGTCGATTTCGCCGAGGATGAACCGCATCATATCAATCAGATGCGTGGCCTGCTCGGTGATCTGTCCGCCCGAGAGGGCCATGCGCGTGTACCATCCGCCAGGGGCGCCGCCGACATAATGGGCATTGACGGCGTTGATGAACTGGCCTTTAAGGAGGCCGCGAGCTTTGTCGCAGATGTCAAGGTAGCGGATCTGGTAGCCCACGCAGGTCTTGATGCCGCGTTTCTGGACGCGGTCGAGGATGTCTTCCGCCAACGCCAGATTCGTCGACAGGGGCTTTTCGACAAAAAACGGGAGGCTCTTCTGAATGACGTCGATCTCGGGTTCGCCGTGCTGATGGGGCGGAATCGAGATGTAGCAGGCATCGAGTTTTTCCTGGGCGAGCATTTCCTTGTGGCTGGCATAGGGTTTTGCGCCGTGTTTCTTCGCCGTTGCTTCCGCTTTGGGAAACTCGATATCCGTTACGGCCACGATGGTGGCTTCCGGCGCATTCTTGACCAGGCTGTCCATGTGCCAGTTGGCGTTGCCCCCACACCCGATAAACCCAATCTTCACTGTCATGATGCGTATCCTTTCTGCAGCGATTCCCCGAGACGAAGCGACGGGAGTAGTCCCGCCTGTTTGTGATCCATGTATCATAGGCGACTTCGAAGGGCGGAGTCCAAAGAAGAATTCTCCCGAATCCAGGCGGTCAGTCCCATGGCAGCACGGACCCCGGAGCGGGGTGCAATTTGAAGTCCTGCCGGATCCGGGGTTTTTGACCGTGGATTTTACGGATGACACTGATGAGACATCCGAAGCCAGCGGCTCGAGCCTCGTCCGGTGTGACACCAGCGCTCCCGGGGCTGCTCCGGCTTGCACCCGCGTGCTTATCCGGGTACGATTTGATAGGGAACCCATAGAACTCACACCGCAGGCGAGGGATTCGGCGGAAAACCATGGCGAACGCACAGACGAAATGTCCGAAATGCGGGAGCACCTATCCAGCCGGGCACCAGATGTGCGTCCGGTGTGGAACACGGCTTCCCGGCGCCCGGCTCAGCAACGGGCCGGGACCAGGCAGCGGCAAAGGTTCGGGCTGGGCCTTTCACCAGGGCCAGGTCGTGGCCAACCGGTACACCGTGCTCAGCATGATCGGCCGCGGCGGGATGGGCTGCATCTACAAGGTGCACGATAACACCCTCGACGAGGACGTGGCCCTGAAGACCTTGCTCCCGAAATTCACGAACGACCAGCACGTGGTCGACCGGTTCTTTAACGAGGCCCGCATCGCGCGGCAGCTCTCGCACCCGAACATCATCCGCGTGCACGACATCGGCATGGCGGGCACCGTCGTATACATTTCGATGGAGTACATCAAGGGCCGGTCGTTGCGCGAATGGCTCGACTCGATTCCCGCCGGCCAGCGCATGCCGGTTTCATACGCCTTGCGCCTGATGATACAACTGAGTACGGCCCTCGAGTTCGCCCATAAATTCACCGTGCACCGCGACCTGAAGCCCGAGAATGTGATGATCGCGGCCGACGGCAAGATCAAGTTAATGGATTTCGGCATCTCGAAACTGAAGTCCAATGTGCAGCTCACGTCCGCTCAGATGGTCATGGGCACGCCGAAATACATGTCGCCTGAGCAGCTCAAAGACAGCAGCACCGTGGATCACCGGTCGGACATCTACGCCCTGGGCGCCATGCTGTACGAGTTGTTGACGGGGAATGTGCCGACGGGCCTGGCGCAGCGGCCCTCGGAAATCCGGAACGAGACTCCGCCTGCTCTGGATGACGTTGTCTCGAGGTGCCTTGCCCTTGATCCGAACGATCGCTATCAAAGCGCGGGGGACTTGCGCGCCGAGTTGCAGCGCTTGCTCGATACGGTCGAGCGGAGCACCGGGATCGAAATCCCGGATTTCGAGATTCCCGTACTGCAGACGGTGTCGCGGGGATTTCCGGTCCGGAAGGTCCTGGGGGCGCTCCTGGCGGGGCTTGTCGTGGTGGTGGCCGCGATTGGCGCGTGGCGCCTGGAACGTCTCGGTGCGGAAGAGGAGGCGGGTGTCCCCGAAGAGCCGGTTGCTCCGGTCACGCCACAGAGCGATGGGTTCGCGGCGGCCTTCGATGAGCTGGCTGTGCGGGTGAACCGCGCCCGCGAGGAAGCGGTGGCCATGGCCGCTCGCGAGTCAGCGAAAACGGTGGCCGCCCAGGCAGAGGGGGATGCGGGTGACGATGCCGGCGACGGAACCGCGGGGCCGGCGGCCGTGGCCGGTGTGCTCACACAACCCACCTACGTGAACGAGGGCGACGCCTTCTGGCAGGCGGCGCAGGACCTTGCCGGGCAACGCGATACGGAAGCGTTTCGCGCCGGGTGGTACGCGCTCGAGTGCTATCTCGGGCCGGTGATATGCCCTGCGGACATGGTGTTTATTCTTCCGGGCGAGACGGTTGTCGAGCACGGCAGCGCCCCCGTGTTTGTGGACGGCTTCTTCATGGACCAGTTCGAGGTTACGAATGGGGAGTTCCGGGCGTTCGCGCTCGAACCGGCCAACAACTGGCATCTTCCCGACTACCTGGGTGCGGCCGGCCTGAGCGAATCGCTCCGCGCGTCGCCGGTGGTAGGCGTAACATTTTACGATGCCTTAGCCTATGCGGCCCGTACGGCTCCCGCGCAGTGGGGTAAACGCACCCTGCCCTCGGAGGCGCAATGGGCTCGCGCGGCCCACGGCGGGCCCCGGATGGCAGGATTGTATCCGTGGGGCGCAGAATGGGATGCGACGGCAGCTAGTGCGGCGGGAGAGGCCGACGAGTATGCCGGGGCGGCCCCGGTTGGTTCCTTCGAGCTCGACCGGTCGCCGTTTGGCTGTTACGACGTGGCGGGCAATGTCATGGAATGGACGCGCAGTGTCTTTGTCACCCCGTATGATCGCGCCAATGCCGAAAGAAGCCTCGAGGAGATTTGGTTCGGGTCCGTTCTCGCCGTGCGCGGCGGGTGTTACGAGGATGAGCAGACTCCCCTGACGGAACGCCGAAGCGCCTTGTTTGACGAGGCGAGCCGGCTCATCGGGTTTCGCTGCGCCCTGCCCTTCCCCGCGGACCTCGAGGCGATCGACGCGCTACTCCCTTGAAGGCCGTGCAGTTGCGTGCAAAACACCAGTTTTTCGGGGTTTTTGCGGCAGTTTTGGGCCTCGCGGTTTGACAGTTCCCCTCCAAAAGGAATAGAATACGGGTGTGCTGGTTGCGATTCGCCATCGACCTCGAAGAGGTTTCCATGAGTGCTGTTTCCTGTCCACATTGCGGTAAGACACAGATCATGACAGCCAGAGTCCCCCGGGATGTTGTCGTCATGCTGCCGTGTCCGGAGTGCCACGAACTGGTGGTGTTGTTTCGCGGGAAAGCCATTGCGCTGAATCGCGAGGTGTTGCGGAGCGGCACGAAAGAGGAACGGCGCAATCACATTGCCGAGATCGTCGAGGAGTTTCTGCCTCCCGAGCTCTTCTCGGGCATCATGAATTTCGATTTCTCCGAAGAAGGAACGCCGTTTCCTCTATCACCTCGCCGCCGTTCCCGCCGTGCGCGCCGTGCACGCGCCGCCGATGCCGGCGACGAAGGGCCGGCGCTGCCCATTACGGACGAGGAAGTCGAGCGGTTTCAGAAATTTGAGTTGCACCGTATCGACGAGCCCCGGTATTTCAAGCGGTATTTCGGCTGACCGGCGCTGAACCAGCCTGAGTCACGTTCCCGCGCGCGCTGCCACAACCTGGAAAAGGGCAATCCCTGCCGCCACGGCGACGTTCAGACTGTCCAAGTCATGTGCGAGGGGGATGCGCACCAGTGCGTCGCAGCATTTTTGGACGGGGCCGCGCAGGCCTTTTGTCTCGTTTCCCATCACGACCACGCAGCGCTGGGGCCAGGACACGGAAAAAACGGATTCCTCACCCGTTGCGTCCATGCCGTATACCCAGAACCCTGCCTGCTGCATCTGCCGGAGCGCGCCGGGCAGTTTTGGCACGGCGATGACAGGCACGTGGAACACGGCGCCGGCGCTTGCCCGGACCACCGACTCATCGAGCAGCGCGCCCCCGCGCGCGGCGAGTATGACGGCACTGGCGCCGGCTCCGGCAGCGGTCCGGAGCAACATGCCCAGGTTTCGCGGGTGTTGCACGCCGTCCAGGACGAGCACGGCCGCCTGGGCGGGGCACGCGGCGAGGAAGGACTCGAAATCGGTGTACGGGACCGGACTGACGCTTGCGACCACGCCCTGGTGTTCACCGGATTTCGCCATGTCATTCAGTTTCGCGAGGGGCACGAAGTCGTACGGGATGCCTTGCGCGCGTGCGAGATCGATGAGGGTCTGTTTGTCGCGCACCTTGGCGTCTTTCGCCAGGTAGAGGCGGTTTACGCGGCCATGGGCCCGCAACGCCTCGCGTATCGCGTTCGTGCCAAAGATCACTTCGGCCATGTGCAGCGCTCCGGCATGGTCAGTCATCCAGCTCTGGCATCTGGCGCAGTTGTTTCTTCCGCGCGAGCTTGCGTTTCGTTTCTGCGTGTCTTCGGCGCGAGGCCGCCGTAGGTTTCGTGGCGACGCGGCGTTTGCGTCTGCGGCGGCGGAGAGCCAGGCGGCGCTCGAGTTCCTCGAGGGCGGCAGCCTTGTTGCGGTGCTGGGACCGGGATTCGGTGGCGGTGACGATAAGTCCGGTGGGGATATGACGCACCCGGACGGCCGATTCGGTGACATTCTTCTTCTGCCCGCCGGGCCCGCGGCTCTTGTAGAAGCTGATTTCGATTTCGTCGTCGCGAAAAGGCATGGGCGTTCATCGGTTCGGTTGCCGGACATTGCCGGGGATTTTGACGGTCCCCATGGTACCGGGAACGGTGCGCGCGTAACAAGCGCACAGGGGCATACCGCTGCCTATTCGGATGCGGCGGCCGCGCCGGGAGGTTCGACGAGGGTCTTGAGCGCACCCAAATCGCACACGAGGACCGGATGCGGCGCTTCCTTGCCGTTGTGGAGGGTGAAGATGCCGTTCGGAAACGCGGGGCCGAGATTCACGTTGAGGACGTCGATGCCGTCGGTCTGTTCGGCGCCAGCCACCTGGAACGTGGTGATGTATTCGTGGGGCGTTTCGCGAGCAAAGACCTTGAATTGATTGTTGCCCTGGCTCGAGGCGATGAGGTACCCGGAACCGTTGGTGCCGTACCAGATGGCGACTCCCTCGGCATCGGCCGCGAAACCGTGGGTTCCGATAGGAATGATCAGCTCGCCCGGCGTGGGATCATCGGGTTCGGCGCCGACTTTCCAGATGCCCCGCCCTTCCTCGGCGATGTAGAGATGGCCCGTGCCGTCGTCGCCAACGCAGCCTTCGCTGAGGCCAAGATTCCACGAGCGCACTTTGACGCCGGCGACCTTCCCGGTGCCGTCATCGGCGAGCTCGTATTGTTCCACGCTGCCGCCGCCTTCGCCCGCGACGGTGATGGCGTAGAATTTGCCCGATGTGGGGCTGCGATACAGGGTGAACCCGTAGTTCGGGCCGGTGTGGAGCGTGTCGTTGTCGACGCGGACCAGTTCCCGGGACTTTTTGTGGATGGCGTACACGAGTATGGACGAATGAGCGCGCTCGTTCAGGGCGACGATGTCAACATTCCGCCCCCCCAGCGGGAATCCATGGCGCAGATCGATGTTGCCAGGTTTGCCATCGATGGGCACGACTTGCAGGGTGGCGCCCTCGAGATCGTATACGAAGAGTTTGGCGGCGGCTTTGTCGGAGGCAATGATCGTGCTCTGCGTGGCGTTTTCAGGGTGAAGCCAGACGCACATGTCGTCCTGGTCGGCGACCCTGGTGTCTTGAAGCACCAGCAGGGGAGCAATCTCGGGATGGCCGGGGGCTGTTGCGACGACCGCTATGGCGGCGAAACCCAGCACAATTACGCACAACGCGGTTACACGAAACACTTGCATTCGGAATCGGCCTCCTGGTCTGAGCGTGGCTATGTGAGCATGGCTATCGCCGTATCTTTCCGGGGGTATTGGCATTGTATTGGATGCCCGGCCGGGCACCGCATGCGCCTATGATAGCAGAGACCGCCCGCCCAAACAAAACCGAGGCAGTGGTCCATGAGCGCAGTCGCATCTACGTTGGAGACATCCGGAAATGTAGAAGAGGCTGCCAGCCTCTTCATTTCCGGAAACTCGGGTTGCGGGTGTAACGGATGGCGCGTTTTCCAACCCGCCACTAATCAGCGCGCAGGCCGAGCGGGCCGCGCTTCCGCTTTGGGATTGAACCGGAGCGCGGGCGTGTCCGCCCGCGGTGATCTATGGACGGGTTGGAAAACCCGTCCTCCGTTGCCGGAACCAATCATGCGCAAGATGCGCATGGCGCCTCAACGCCGGAAGGCATCTATCGGAGGGGGTGGAACGCCGGGATGCGTTCGGGGGGAGGATTGTTGG
>CAZFOG010000351.1:0-6895 GCA_964520685.1 uncultured Nitrospiraceae bacterium
TCCACGGGCTTCGCCCGCGGCTATTCAAATTGGACCCCGTTCCGGGGTCTTCGCAGAACGGTCAGCGCTGTACGCCTATCGCTTTGCGCCGCTCCGGCAATTGTTTCTCGAGGGTTTCGCGAAGGTTCTCGAGCTTCTCCCGCAGGGAATAGGGCGTGTACACGTAGTCCTGCTCGTACTGGAACCCGAGACGCGAGTCCCGTGTCGCGGCGAGCAGCGAGAGCTCGGTACGGGCAATCTCCTCGCGCAGAATCGTCTCCATCTGGTCGAGTATCGCCAATGCCTTCCCGGGGTCCGGTTCCGCGGCCTGTTGAAGCCGGAGAGCTTCAAACTCGAGCACGGCGCAATTGCTCTGCATCATCCGCTGCAGTTGCTCGGCGATCACTACATCGCGCACCGCCTGCTGCCGTTTGGACTCGGGGCTCGCGAGCGCCGCGGCCCGGTACAGTTTCAGGCCTTCTTCCATGTGGTCTGCGGCCTGCCGCAGGTATTTCAGGAAGACCGGCAAGACCTTGGTTTCCGGGTCAACGACCACGCCGGTGGCGCCTCGTGCGTAAAGCTCGGCCTTGTTAGTCCGGTTCGTGAAATCGGGATAGAAGACCATGCGGGTCACCGTAAAGGGCCAATAGGGATTGAGCTGGGCGCCCAGGTATCCCATCCACTTCGCGTGGTCCGTCCAGGAATGGGTAAACGTCGCGGTACGGAGCGGCGGTTCCTGAAAGAAGAGCGGATTCCCGATGGCGTTGTTGGTTCCCATGTTGGGACCCGTATCGGGCATGAGGCGGATGGCCTGGCTGAAGTGGTTCCAGGCGGCAAGGACGCTTTCTTTCTGCTCGCTGCCGAAATTACGCGCGGCAACAGCGCCGAGAAGCTCTTCAAACGCAGGGGCATCGCTCCAGCAGGTCCAGGCCCGCAGCTCGGTCATCATATTAGGGGTGTACCCGCTGCTCCAGCTCTCGAGCGTGCCATTCACCCCGTACTTCTCGAGCGCCTTGTAGCGCTCGTACCATTGATAAGGGAACGGGAGATAGGGAATGGTGCCAAACTGCCAGGCGGCAAACGAGTCCGCCTTGCTGTAGACCTTCATGTTGCGCTGGCGCGCCTCGGCAATCTGGCCCTCGGTCACCTCGGCAGGTCCAATCTGGTTCAGGGAGTAATCGCGCAGGTAGCCTTTCATGCCATCGATCTCGAAGCCCTTGCCGTTCTCCCACGTGAGCAGGGGGATACTGTCGCCAGGAAGCTGCTGGATGAAATAGCGTTTCATTTCGACGTTCTGCGGCCGGAAATCGATGTTGTATTCCCAGGGCAGAACCTCGATGGCGGGATTCACCCGGTGGCATTCTTCGGTCACGATCCCGACGGCGCGGCTCCAATTCTGTGCCCAGTCCTTCACGTCCTCTTCGCTGGCCCCGTGAAGGCCTCCCCATTGCTTGTACCAGAAGCCTTCCGTGAGCAGGATGTAGCCCTGGATATCGGGAAACTCGGCCAGAATGTCGCGTACGAGCGTGCGAAGTCCTTCCTCGCTTTCCGGCGTACCGAGAGTCCTGTAAATGATCGGCGTATAAACCTTAATCCCGTGACGCGAGGCCCTCTCGATAAGGTCGTGAATACGGGCAGGGTCCTGGTGCCGTATCAGGTAAAGCATTCGGGAATAGAACTCGGTCGTGGTCTCGGCTGTGGTACGGTCTCCGTTCGGGTTCGCGTAACATGACGCGAAGATCCCGTCAAAACCGTCATGGGCGAGATGCGAAAGCAGCGCATCCGGCCACTCCATCCACCCCATCCAGGAATGAACCATCCGCGCGTCGTAGAGGCTGTGGCGCACGGTATTCAGACCGGCAGGCAGGAACGGCCCTTCGCGCAGATTCATGCGGGCCTCGAGATTGTAGAGGCCGAACATCGCGCCCCGCTCGTCGTATCCGCAGACCGTAATCCGCTCGGGTGTCACGACGATCTGGTAGTCCTTGGGCCCCTTTAGGGCTTCACCGCATCCGGGCAACTGCTCACGCGTGCCCGCCACGATGCATTGGCTGAGGTTCTGCCATCCCTCAAGAGAATCCCTGCCCTCGATCGCGACGTCAAGCTCCATCGAGGTCTTGAGGTAGTCCCGGAAGTCTTGGACGGCGGTGTCCAGCACCGCCCCGCTTTGCGGATTCCACACCAGCTTCCAGCCCTGGTCCGGCAGCGCCAGCTCATCCGCCGAGGGTTTGGCTTCCGGGTCCCGCCGTGGCACATGCACAGGGCCTTCCGACAGGCGTTTGTGGTAGTCGTAAAGCTCTTCCTCGGGGAGCACCCGGGCCACCTCTCGCGCAAACGCGTCCGTTGGGAGTTCAGCCAAGGTTTCAGTCATGGTCATCGCCTCCCGCTGCTCCGGCAGTTCCTTCTCGAGCGTATCGCGCAGGCATTTCAGCTTCTCCTGCAGCGAGTACGGTGTATATACATAGTCGCATTCCTGCTGGAACCCGAGCCTCGAATCGCGCGTGGCGGCATGCAGCGACAGCTCGGTGCGTTCAATCTCGTCGAGCAGGATGGCTTCCATCCGGTCAAGAATAGCCCCCGCACCCTGCGTATCCTGCCCGGCTGCCAGTTGCAGACGGAGGTCTTCAAATTCGAGGATCGCGTGGTTGCTCTCGAGCATCCGCTGGATCTGCTCGGCAATGACAACCTCCCGCAGGGCCGTCTCGCGTTTGGCGGCTGGACTGGCGAGCGCGGCGGCCCGATACGGCTTCAGGCCCTCCTCCAGCTTGCCGGCGGCAAGCCCGAGGTATTTAAGAAAGACCGGAAGCACTGGCGTGTCCGCCGCCGCTTCGATTCCCGAGACGGCTCGGGCATACGATTCGGCCCGGTTTGTCTGGTTCGTGAAATCGGGACAAAACACCAGCCGGGAGACGGTGAACGGCCAATACGGGTTCAATTCGCCGCCCAGGTAACCTGTCCAGGCGGCCTCATCCGTCCACGAACGCGTAAAGCGTGCCGTGCGCGGAGGCGGTTCCCGGAAGAAGAGCGGATTGCCAATGGCGCTGCTCGTGCCCATGTTGGGGCCGGTATCCGGCACCAGACGAATTGCCTGGCTGAAGAGGTCCCAGGCGTGCAACACCGCGTCCCGGTTGTTCTTCCCGAACTCGCGCGCCGCAATTGCGCCGAGCAGGTCGTCGAGGGGAGGGGCATCGCTCCAGCAGTACCAACCCCGCAACTCGGTCATGAAACTCGGGGAGTATCCCGTGCTCCAACTCTCCATCGCTCCATTCACGCCGTAGGCTTCCATGGCCTCGTACCGCGCGTGCCATTGGTACGGGAACGGGTGATAGGGCACGGTCTGCAATTGCGCACCGCAAACGAACGTATCTCCATTTGTGTAGACTTTCATTCCCCGCCGGCGTGCTTCCTCGATTTGGGCTTGCGTCACTTCCGCCGGTCCGATCTGGCTGATGGCGTAGTCGCGAAGATGCCCCCGCAGCCCGTCGAGTTCGAAACTCTTGCCGTTTTCCCACGTGAGCAGCGGGATCGTGTCATGGGGAAGCTGCTGGATGAAATACCGCTTCATGTCGACGTTCTGCGGGCGGAAATCGATGTTGTATTCCCACGGGAGTATCTCGATCGCGGGATTCACCCGGTGGCATTCCTCGGCCGCGATGGCCACGGCCCGGCTCCAGTTCTGCGCCCAGTCCTTCATGTACTCTTCACTGGCGCCGTGACCGCCTCCCCACTTCTTGTACCAGAAGCCCTCCGTGAGCAAGACGTATCCCTGAATGTCGGGGAATTCCTGCACAATATCGCGCACAAGCGTGCGCAACCCCTCTTCGCTCTCGGGAGTCCCCATGTACTGGTAGATGATCGGCGTATAGACTTTGATGCCGTACTTCGAGGCCCGGTTGATGAGGTCGCGCATCCGGGCGGGGTCCTGATGGCGCATCCGGAACAGGATCCGCGCGTAGAAGTCGGTCGAAGTCTCGGCGGTGCTGCGGTCGCCGTTGGGATTCGCCAGAGCCGATGCGAAAATGGCGTCAAACCCGTCGTGCGCCAGCCGTGACAGGAGGGCGTCCGGAAACTCCATCCACCCCATCCAGGATTGCACCATGCGCACGTCGTACAGGCTGTGCCGTACGGTATCGAGGTTCGATGGGAGGAACGGCGCTTCGCGCAGGTTCATTCGGGCCTCGATGTTGTACAGGCCGAACATCGCGCCCCGCTCATCGTAACCGCAGACCGTCACGTGCTCCGGCGTCGCGATGAGTTGATAATCCTTGGGCCCCGTCAGGGCCGTTCCACATCCGGGCAACTGGTCGCGCGTGCCAACTACAATGCACCGGGTCAGGTTTTGCCAGCCGTCCAGTGAGTCCCGGCCTTCCACATCCACCAGAACCCCCATCGAATTCTTGAGGTAATCTTGAAAATCCAGAACGGCGTTTTGAAGGACTACCCCGCTGTTCGGGTTCCAGACCAGCTTCCATCCCTGGTCCGGCAACGCCAGTTCATCTGCCGCGGGTTTGGCGTCCGGCTCCCGCCTGGTCACATGCACGGGTGCTTCCGAGAGGCGCCTGTGGAAATCGTAGGGCTGTTCGGGAGAAAGGGCGCGCTCGACCTCCTGTGAAAAGGCCTGTGTCGTGATATCCGCCTCAGTCGAAGCGAAAGCGTGGAGTGCCCAGCTAACAGACAACAACAGACATGTCATAATGGCAACCCGCCTTGTTGCAGTGCCACAACACCCATGGCAACGCATGTTCCGTCCTGATTCCAAATCCGAAACCGATGAGAATCCGTACACCCGCCGCATCCAGCCATATGAATCACGGCATGCAGCGGCACCCGTGGCGTCATTGGAGCAGAATCGGCCGCGGGACGTCAATCCACGAACTGGCTGACCGGATACGCAGTGTCTGCTCGAGAAACCGCAACGATTTCAGGGCATTCGGTCATGAACTCTGCAACGGCAGGTTAAGGCTCCCGCTTGACCAGCTCATCCTCGACGGTCTTGGCCGAGTCCGGTATACGGAAATGTGTCGCAACGCCGCTGGGATCGACAAACTCGGTCAATACCACATCGAGCGATGCCGTCCCCCCCACATCGCCCTCCGGCGGCCACGCTTTTGCCAGGACTTTTTGCCCGCCGGGCCGAACCGACGTGTCCGCGACCGGCATGCCCAGTGATGCGGGCTCGAGAATCAAATCACCCAGGTTCCCGTACTTCTGAACCAGTTCGGCATTATTAGCGCCTCCCAGGCAATAGACAATTGGCCCGCGCATCAGCGCTGCCTTCCCCTCTTGCGATTTGCGACCGCGAATCAGCCGCCACGGCATGTCCATATCGAGAGTTACGGCATCTCCGGGCTTCCAGATGCGGCGGATTTCGTGGAAAGTACCTTGGGATGCAATGTTGACGGGCGTTTCGCCATTGATAGCGATGGTGGCCTGCTCACACCATCCCGGAACGCGCAACCGCAACGAAAACTCCATGTCCTCCGACGGTGTGACGATGATTTTCACGAATCCCGACGCCGGATAATCCGTTTCCTGCCGGAGCGTGCAACTGCGCCCGCCTCCCAGGTCAAAATTTGCCGTGGACTGCGTGTACAGATTCACCGCCACGCCGCCATGCGAACGGTAGTAAACCATGCCAGGCAACTCGGCCATAATTCGCCGGAAATTATTCGGACAGCAATACGTGTCACGCTCGAAATACGCGCGATTGCCCTCGAGCGGGCAGAAATAGCGCAATTGCCGGCCATCTGGCGATTGGGCCGCGAACAGTGCGTTGTAGACGGCCCGTTCCATGATGTTGCCATACTCAGGCTCGCCCGTTATCCGAAGCATCCGGTCCATCAAGCGGATCAGATAGGCCGTCGCACAGCTTTCACTCACGTTTCCACTGCCCACCTGACTGTCGTGCCACGCCTCGTTCAAGCTGCACGAACCTGAAATCAGCAATCCGTCCTGACGTGTCAGAAAGTCCAGAGCTTGCCGCGCCTGGCGGAATAGCTGCGGATTGGGCTGAAGATCGTTCAACTGCAACTGGGCCACACACAGGGCCATGAAGATGTAGCAGTGCCGTTCGTCATCCATGTTGTACGGCTTGCCGGGCTCGTCCATCTTGATGGTCGAGTTCCATTCCGGCAACTTGTATTGCTCGAAGGTGGTGCAGAAGTCCAGGTACCGCTGGTCGTTCGTCTGTTCGTAGAGCGTCAGGAGCGCAGCATCCAGACCCGTGGTCACGCCGTACATGTTGGGACGCTTCCCCGTCGGCCCTGGTATGCGGGACGGCTCGGCCGACCAGCGCCCGATGATGAAACCGGCCAGTTTCCTGGCTGCCGTCAGAGACGCTTCGTCGCCAAAGTACTTGTAGTCGTTGGTCAATCCCAGGACGAGATAGGACATCTCGTGAATGTCGTACACGCCCCACAATCGGCTTTCCGGAATAAGAATCCCGATGTATCCATCAGGCTCCTGGGTCTTGATCGCCTCTGCGACCAGACGGTTCTTCAGTTCGAGTACCTGAGCGTTCCGGGAATAGGCCGCAAATCGCACCGTGGCGTCAATCAGCTTGCCCACGCCGATATAACCCGACTCGAGGTTGCGCTGGCGAAACGGAGCGAGAAACACGTTCTCGGTATCCAATGAGAGGAGGTTGTTGCTGACGGTGATGTCGAGCCGCCGTCCGATTTCCCCGTCAATGTGGAGTTCGCCCAGACCGATGGGCGTCATCAATTCGGTCTTCGTGTCCGGGTTGAAAGCGTCCGGCTCTTGCCCAACGGCGGCAGCCCCGCCTTCTGAGGCTGCCAGGATGAAGGAAATGCAAAGCATGTGCTGAAGGATGGTACGCATAGCCGGATACTCCCCATCAATGTCTTTCGGACAGGATGTTTGTGAACCGTTTGATTCTGGCACCAGCCGCGAACAC
>CAZFOG010000352.1:0-6870 GCA_964520685.1 uncultured Nitrospiraceae bacterium
CGGCAAACCGCGATTTCCGGCAGCGGGCCGACTCGCCCTGTCTAGACGCTGGGATGGTAACCGACCGCGAAACAGGATGACGGCGTATGGCGGTATAATCGGAGAATAACAGGGCATTGTACGGCGAACCGGGAGCGGCGTTTTCATCAGCTCCACTTCTTCGGCCTGCGAAAACCTATTCGTTCCCGCCAAGCTCGCGGTCGAGGTTGCGGAGGATATCTTCAGCCAGGTCGGAAGCGGCAAAGAGGGCACTGTCGCGCACATCGAGATGCGTGTCATCGGACAGGAGCCGGTCATCGGGCGGATTCTCGAAGGACGAGGTGAGGGTGAGCGTATGATAGCCGCGCGCCAGGGGGATCAAGGCGTCGGTGGGCAGTTCCCGGTAACGGACAGGGGCCGCGTTGAAGCGTTTGGCAGACGGCTCGACGGCCTCGAGCATGGTCCTCGAGCTGCGAAAGGTCGAGAGCAGTCCTTCGGCAGTTACATAGCGGAGATTTGCGGCGCCGACGGCGTTGAGATTGAGGAAGTAGGTGTTTGAGCGGTCGAGATGGTGCGTCTTCATGAAATGCCGCATACCGTTCAGCCCTGCTTCCTTGCTGCCGGTAGCCACGAGCCACAGGTCGGCCCCGTCGAGCCCGTCTTTGTGAAAACGGCGCGCCAGTTCGAGCAGGACACAGGTCCCCGAAGCATTGTCCCAGGCGCCGCAGCCATAATCGGATGTGAGTTCCGAGAACACGAGAAAGGCCGCCGCTCCGAGCAGACAGCCCACGGCCGTCCACCGGAGGGCCACGTCGTATGCGAACTCGAGATGTTCGAGAATGCCGAGCCCCTGCACGGCGCAGGACAGCACCACGACGACCATGCACAGGACAAGAAAGAGGTGCACCGGACGCAACCATTTCCGCACACGCGCGTCCTGCAGGGGGCTGTCCTTGGGCGAATCGTAGTGGGCGGTGACAATGATGAGGCGGCGGGGTTTCGGGGCGATGAACCGGCAGATGACGTTCTGGGACTCGTATTGGGGCAGAAGGCGGCCAAAAATGCGGTATCCCGTGAACTCGGCCAAGTAGACCGTGAACACGGCGAGGCCGTATCCAAAGGCAACGAGGGGCCACCAGAGCGCGAGAATGGCGACCACCGTGAATTCGGCATAGTACGATGCGAAGAGCAGCCATTCACCGTCGATACTGTGAAAGTCGTCGAGTTCAACATCGAGTGTATACTGCTTGAAGCGCTCTGCGAGGTATTCCGCGGCAGAGCGTTCGCCCCGGGTATTCGCGCCGCGATGGGGCAACACCCCCGCCAGATACTCCATGTCACGCCGCAATTGGGGAACGCTCACGTCAGATCTCGCTATGCTTCATGCTGAACGCATCCGTGACAGACTCACAGGCCCGGTTGCCCTTGCGAATGTTGAGATATTCAATGCCGCAGGCCCGGCCTCGGTGGCCGCGTCCACGTTGCTCATCCGTTTTACTTTTCTTCCGTGCGCCGATGCGCATTGTGCATCCTCCCCGGTCTCAGGAAGCCTCCGCAAGAATCAGCGTTCCAATTATGTTGGCGATTGCTCTGCGTCCGCGCTCTTGAGCAGGGCCAGGAATTCGGTGTAATTCGACGTCCGTAATGCCCCGTCAAGCATGGACGCGTTCTAAAAACAGCGCGCAATATCGGCCCCGAGCTCGAGTTGCGAGGCCGGGTCCTTCTCGGGAGTGAGAATCAGAAAGATCAGGTTCGCGAGCTTGCCGTCCGGTGCGTCAAAATCCACTCCCGTTTCCGAGAAGCCCGCGGCCACGACCGGTTCGTCCAGTTCTGGTATACGCGCATGAGGAATGGCGACTCCATTGCCGATACCCGTGGGCAGGGCTTCCTCACGCGCCCAGACGGCCCTCTCGAGCGCGCCAGCGTCAAGCCCCACGACTTCCGACACGGCCCCAGTCAATTCGCTGATGGCCTCGCGGCGGCTTGTGGCCCGCATGTTCCTGAGGAACAGCCGTGAAGCCAGCACATCCAACAGCCGGCACCCTTTGGTCGGCTTGAGTATCAGATTCATCATGGGACCGCTGAGCATGGATGTGACGATAGCCATAATGACAATGGCCACGAACAACCGTTCGCGGATAATCCCTGCCTCCAAGGCGAGCAGTCCGAGAATAATCTCCATCGCACCCCTGGCATTCATGGCGAAACCAACGGCCCACGCGTCGCGTTTGGCCATGCCCCCCCATCTGGCGCCGAGAAAACCGCCAGCCAATTTGCACAGACAGGCGACCACCAGGATGGTCAGCACCAGGACGGGGTCGAAATGGGCTACGAAGTTTACGCGCAGCCCGATGCTGGCAAAGAAGACGGGAGCGAACACAAACGACACGAACTGATCGATGATCACGCGGGTGCGCTCACGAAGATGGGAGGAATCGCCGAGAGCGACGCCGACAATAAACGAGCCAAAGATGGCGTGGATGCCGATCCACTCGGTGAATGTGGCGCCGAACAGGGCCAGAATGAGCGCAAAACTGAGCACGCCGCCGGGCCATCGCGTGTAGGCCTGCAACGCGGGCAGAACCCGGTGTATTGCCCAGCGCCCCAATGTTAACATCACGGCTACGAACCCCAGGGTCAACGTGATGGTGAGCGGAATGGAATGGGAGTGGGCGCTGACCGTTCCCATCATGCCCATGATAATGGCGAAGGCGATCCAGCCCACCAGATCATTGAAAATGGCCGCACTGACAACGGCCATGCCCATGTCGCTGCGGTAAAGTCCGAGGTCCATCAGGGTCTTGGCGATAACCGGCAAGGCCGTTATCGATAGCGCCGTCGCCAGAAACAATGCAAAGACGAGGGCATCCGCATCCGGTTCACGGCCAAGCGCCCGGGGCGCCACCCAGGCCGCAAGCAGTCCCAGGGCAAATGGGATCACCATGCCGACGATACCCACTTTGAGACCGATATTCCCCTGCCTCCATACCGTAGACAGGTCCACCTCGATCCCTGCCACGAGGAGAAAAAAGACTATGGCGAGCGTAGCTATCGCCTCGAGTACGACAGCGTTGGGGCCGTGCTCGGGGAATAGAAACCCCGCGAACCCGGGGGCCACATTGCCCAGGACGGTTGGGCCCAGCAGAATGCCGGCGAGAAGTTCTCCCAGGACGGCGGGCTGGTGCAGCCTTTCCGCCAATTCGCCCAAAACGCGGGCCACGAACAGCAAGGCACCAAAGGAGAGCAACATCAACATAACGTTGTGTGGTGTCATGCCTGGTCTATGCTCCGCCGTTTACTCAAATGCGGCAATAGCCTCAATTCCCCTATCGGTTACCGACCCGGACATGCGCGGATAACCGGAACTACTCTGGCGGCCGGACTCGATTCGTCATCTGAACTCCCCGGCAGTTCCAGGCACATCGAGGTTCTTTCCCGTGAATGCATTCAAGCTGAACCGCGAGCAAAGAATAAAGGCTGGCGGGCGATGCCGTCAAAAAAACCGGAACTGCTCATGATAGCGCCTCCCTTCCCGTCTGCATGCGACAATTCGCCATCAGGGATCGCGCGTCCCCGCGCTCACCGTTCGTGCTCGTAGTGGACCCAGCGTCTGGCGAGCCGGACTTGGGTCACGGTCAGGATGAGGACGATACCGAAAAGCACCCACGCCAGAGCGGAGGCATAGCCCATCCGCATGTAGCGGAACGCATTGTTAAACAAGTGATAGACGTAAAAGAGGGTCGAGTCGACAGGCCCGCCCTGGGTCATCACATAGGCCTGGGTAAACATCTGAAACGTGCCAATCAATCCCATAATCAGGTTGAAGAAGATGTAGGGGGTGAGCATGGGAAAGGTCACGTTCCACAGGCGGCTGAACCAGCCCGCGCCGTCGATCTCGGCAGCCTCGTATAGGTGTTTGGGAATGCCTTTGATGCCGGCCAGCCACACGATCATGCCACCGCCTGCGCTCCACAGCATCATCAGGATCAACGCGGGCTTTGACCATGCCTGGCTGTTCAGCCACATGGGGCCCGGGATGCCCATGCGCTCGAGCAGCGCATTAAGGACGCCCTGTTCGGGGTTCAGGATCCAAATCCAGAGGAGCGATGCGGCTACGGCCGGCATGATGGCGGGCAGATAGAAAAAGGTCCGGTAGACGGGCATCCCTTTGACTTCATGACTCAGCAGCAGAGCCATGCCCAGGCTTACCGCCATGCCGGACGGAATCGCCAGAGCCATGAACAACGTATTCCACAGCGATTTGTAGAACAACGGGTCGCCTGCAACCATCTCGCGGTAGTTGGCGAATCCCACGAATTGCGGCGGTGAAAACACGTCGTAGCTGCAAAAACTCATGAAGATCGAAAAAACGAGCGGACCACCCCCGAATACTGCAAACCCGATGAACCACGGGGCCGCGAACGCGTAACCCGCACGAAACTCCTGTCGGAAATACCCCCGTTCCCTGCGGCGGCGTCCGAAATACACCACCATGCAGGCGAACGCCACAGCCAACAGCAGGGCATACGACGCCACAATCGGGGGCCATCGCAAAACGGGCCGCTCGACAGGTTTGTAGATACGGTCGAGTTCGCGTTGCACGATGCTGGCGCTATTGCTAAGCGCCAGTTGGGCATTTCGCCGCACATCGGCTGGATCGAATTGCAGGTAGATCCCAGCTTCCATCGCGCGAATGTGTTCGTTCCAGAGAAGCTGCCCGACGGGGGTCACGGGACGAAACCGGGACTCAGGCAGCGAATCGACAAATACGCGGGCCGATTGCTTGAACCGCGGCGACGTATTGGGATCGTTGAAGATCAATTCTTCCATCTGCCATTGCGTAATGTCCCTCCTGGCATGGAACGACGGGATGAAGACCGTGCCCTGTCCGCGGGCAATACGAAGCTCTGCTTCCAGACGGATTCTGTTGGCCCGCGGAGAGACAAGGTATTTGCAAAGTTCCCAGGCCTCTTCGGGATGGCCGCAGCCGCTGGGGATTACATAGGACCAGCCGCCGCACCAGCCGAATTGGGGTTTACCTTCGGGCGCGGGCGGCAGCGCCACGCCAAAGCGCATATCGGGCCGGTGGTTGGCGATAAGAGGCAGAAACCAGTTGCCGTCGATCTTCATGGCCACCTTGTCGCTCAAAAATGGATCGAGGTCGCCGGTCTGCAAGGTGCTCTGGAAGGCATAGACGGCTTGCGCGCCGCCGAGGGCCTCGTAAATCTCGGTCATGTAGACGAGTGCTTCGACGATTTCCGGGGAATCGAGGGTGCATGTCTGCCCGTCCGGGCTCAAGTACTCGCCCCCGTTGAGCCAACCGTAGAGATACAGCCAGGAATTGCCATAATTGGGGATGAAACCTACCCGTACCAGGCGGCCTGCCGCATCGTACTCGGTCAGGATTTCGGCGGCCGCGCGCAACTGTGCCCACGTGCGCGGAGGGCCCGCCTTCCCGGGATCCTGCGGATCCACACAGCCTGCCGCGACCAATTCTTGGGCCTTCCGGTCAAGCAGGTCCTGGTTGTAATACAAGGCGCGGTTGTCGGTGTCCGTGGGCAACGCGTACAGCTGGCCTTCGTAGGATGCCTCCTCCCAGCACGGCTCCCAGAAATCCTCGCGGCGAATGAGGAAGGGATCGTTGGGCCGCTCGCGCAGATCGCGTTCGATAAGCGGCTGCAACGGCACAAAAGCCCCGCGCGAAGCCCATTCGCCCACGGCGTGGCGCGCGAAAACCACCACGTCAGCCGGATCGCCGCCCGCGATCGAGCACAACAAACGCTGCGAGTCTTCGCCCACGGCGACTTCGGCGCTTTGACCGGAAATGACCTTGATGCGGGGCGTCCCGCCGCTCCCGTCGTGCAGCCGCTCAAATTCGGTCAAGGCATCCTGGATGGCCAGGTGGGCGCCCCAGTAATAGAGGGTAACGGTGTCCGGTTCTTCTGCGCCGCACAGTAAAGAGCACAAGAGCAACGGGACAACCAACACCCAGCGGTTTTGCACGGTGCAGATGGTATCCACTATGCTCTTTGCCGGGTTAATCACGCCCAACCTCTTGGGAGAGTCCGATGCTTTACCTGTATGTCGCTGCCGTCTGGATAGTCTTGCTCGTCATGGCAATCCTGAACGCCGGTGTCCGGGAGAAAGTATACCAACCCCGCGTGGGTGAACAAACCGGGCATGTAATAAGCACGGTGGTCTTTGTGGCCATGATTTGGGCAATTGTGTATGGGTTCCTGAAGCTGCTTTCGGAAATGCCGACGACGGGGCAGCTCTGGGCTATCGGCGCTGGATGGACCGCCGCCACGATGGCCTTCGAGTTTCTCTTCGGCCACTATGCAGCCGGGCATTCGTGGGCGCGCCTCCTCGAGGACTACAACATCCTGAAGGGGCGCGTCTGGGTGTTGGTGCTTATCAGCACCTTGATTGCCGCGCCTGTGCTCGGGGCCCTGATAAAAGCATGAATACGCAGAGGGAGTGAAGGGAGCTTCTCAGGCCTTGGGTTTTGGTGCCCTTGAAGCCACCGGCAGGAATTGACGCCATGCTGAGCCGGTCACGGCAGCCCGAGCTTTCTGACCGATGTCCGTCCCCGCTCCGATACCATGGGTTCAAGTGGTTGACCTCCAAGCTTCACTGTGATTGCTCCGTCGTGCCAGGCCGGGTCCGCAATATGGATATTCTCGTCGTGCACGACAACGAGGCAGCTCTGGTCCGCCTCCATATCGTGCATCACGCCCGGCTCCCAGAAAACGAACGCCTCACCGCCAGGATACGCGATCTGCGTCGCCTGCGGGCTCGTTTCGAGAGTATAGGCATCTCGCACAGCCTGAAGGATCTGAGGCATCTCTTCGGCATTGCGCCGGGGACAGAAAGCGTAGGCATACGCGGGCG
>CAZFOG010000353.1:0-6861 GCA_964520685.1 uncultured Nitrospiraceae bacterium
ATTGCGGGCGCAACGGAGGGCGGGTTTTCCAACCCGCCATTGAATCAACGCGCGGGCCGACAGGGCCGCGCTTCCCGTCTTGTATGGGCTCGAATCGCGGGCGTGTCCGTCCGCGGTGATGTATGGACGGGTTAGAAAACCCGTCCTCCGTTGCCGGAGTCAATCATGAGCAAGATGCTCATGCCACCTCAACGTCGTCGCGCATCTTCCCCTCTCGGGTGGCAGGAGGTTCCGGGGGAGAATTCTTTCAAAAAGCCGGGACAGTCCGGTCACGCGGGTCGCCATGATTGGGTCAGCCCCGGGTCTTGCGTGCTGCGCCGTGGAAACACGAAAAAACTCGTGGCACAACCCCGGTCATGCCACGAGTGTTCTGCAATACGCGTTACTCTGCAATCACATGTACTGTCTGCACCGCGCGGATGTCCGGCCTCTTACCCGCTTTCCCAGCAGCAGGAATCCGCCCAGCGCCAGGAACAGCAGCAGGTCTCCACTGGTACCTGCACCATTCATCCCCGCGGACGAAACATCCCCGACTCGTCTGCGCAGTTGCACAACGCCGCCGTGCCGCACCTGGAACTCGACGTAAACGCCGTCCGCGGTGTCGACAACACGAACGGAGCCGGGCTCGAGCCAGCCAGCCACATGCGAACCGGATACCCACGACGCCTGCCCGTTCTCAACGAACAGGTAGGCCGGTTCGAGCGCACTGGCATCCACGCCCTCGGGCACCGGAAGCTGGATGGTTTCGGGCTCCAGACAGACCATATCGGGAAGGATCTCGTACGCCGCCCCAACGAACTCGGGCTGGTCCGCCGCCTCCCCGGATTCAACGACGGCGGCAGGCCCGTCGTACGCGGAACTGCTCACGACGAACTCGTACATGAATGGGCCGATCTCATGACCGGACGTGGTATACGCTCCGGCCGTGAACGTGACCACTTCGTTGTCTTGCCACGGCGTCTCGGGCTGGTACACAACCCAGCCGTCGTGTTGTCCGCCATCAAGAGGCGCCCACATTACGCCGTCCGCCGTGGAATCGCCCCAACTCACCGCGCCCCAGACCGAGTCCTGGGCAATGGCTTCGTCGGAGCGCATGCGGATTGCCAAGGGCACTCCCGGAGCGCATGCCAGCACGCCATGCTCGTTCCGCGACGACGGGAGAACCGGCTCGTAGACCATGACTTCGACAAACGGCTGCAAGGCCTTCAACGTCAGCGTACATCCGCCGGTACCGGACTGCGCTGTATACGTCGCCGAAACCTGGGCCGTCTGATTGGCAACGATGGTCACGCTCGCGTTCGCCGGCTTGTCCCAACCCGTCACCGCTTTGAACTCGACGGTATGAGCGCCGGCAGGCACGCCCGTTTCGGTGGACCCGCTGTTGCGCCATGTGGCCGTTCCGGTGCGCCGCCACTGGGCGCCGGCGGTCACGGCTTCCGGAGGCCCAATCGTGACCTGCAATGAACCCGAGGGCACAACTACGGCGTACGCGCCGGTCGCGGCTGTGGCCTCGCCGGCCGTAATCGTTACCGCCTGAACCCCAGGGGTAACCCATCCCGAAACGGTCTTGAACTCGATGTTGTGCGCTCCCGCAGGAACGCTGCTCTCGGTACTGCCACTGTCAAACCAGACCGTCGTTCCCTGGCGCCGCCACTGCGCGCCGGCGGCAACCGCTTCTGCTGGCGTGAGCGTAACCGTCAGCGAACCCGTCGTGGGAAGCTGGATGTACGTTCCGGTAGCAGTAGTTGTCGTGCCACTCGTGATCGTAACCGGCTGCTCGGCGGGCGCGGTCCAGCCCGCGACTGCGCTGAACTCGACCACGTACGAGCCCGGCGGGATCTCAGTTTCGGTCACGCCACTGGGCAGCCAGTCGGAACCTTTGTCCACTTTGAACGAAACCGGCTGCACAGACACATCCTCGAGCATCTGCTCGCCATCGGTAACGGCAAGATTCTGGAGAAGCAAATGCACCGATGCAGCGCCGTCCACCAGGGCGCAATCGAAGAACATCGTCGCCAGGAGGAACGGGTTCTCGGAAATCTCCGGATCGCCGCCTTCGCGCACGTTATCGCCGGTGGTGACCGGGTTGCCGTTGATCGGATCCGCGAACAGCAGCCGCACACGGCCCGCGCCCGGACCATCGGGTTCGCTGACCGTCACCTCATGGCCATACCAGGCAATCAGATTGTCCGACGGCTGAACCCCCTGACTGGAGGGCGCCTCGCCGGACTCGTCCGCCGCCTCGCCCTGGAAGTACAGCAGGTTCGGGTCATAAACCACGTCGAAGGTAAAGGCGGCAGGGGCCGGCCCGCCCTCGAAGAAACCGTCCTTGTCGAGCACGTCCTGCAACGTGGCGTCGTCGCCGCGGAAAAGCAGTAACGGCACTTCGAGCGTCGTGCCGTTCAGCACAGGCGTCCCAACGCGGAACACGTTTCCAGACGTGAGGTCGTCCGCGTCATCCTTCGGAACGACCGATTCGACACGCCGCCACAGAGCGCCGGCATCCCGCGCTCCTTGCGGCTGGATGGTCACCTGGAGCGCACCGGTCGATTTCGTATAGGTTCCCGTAGTCGTAGCCGTTTGATCAGGCTCGACAGTAACGGCGGCGTCCGCGGGCGGTATCCAACCGGTAATCGATTTGAATTCGACCATGTGGTCGCCTTCCTCGACATCGGCCTCCGTCACACCGCTGTTAAACCACGCTGCCGTGCCCACGCGGCGCCACTGGGCGCCTGCCATGCGCGCATCGACCGGCTCGATCATGACCTGCAACGAACCGGTCTGGATGATCTTGATGTAGTTGGCCGTGGCTGCGGCCGTTTGATTCTCGGTGATGGTAACGGACTGATTGCCGGGTGTCTCCCACCCTTCAATCGTCTTGAACTCGATGGTGTACGAGCCAATCGGCAAATCGCTCTCCGTAGAGCCGCTTGCCATCCACACTGAGGTGCCCGCGCGCCGCCACTGGGCACCCGCGGCCACAGCGTCCGACGGGCTAAGCAGCACTTGCAGCGACCCGTACAGGATGCGCTCGTACGTGCCCGTAGCGAGGGTTGTCTGCCCACTCGTAACGGTCACTGCCTGGTTGGCAGGCGTGTGCCATCCGTTGATGGTCCGGAATTCAACAGCGTACGAGCCGACGTTGATGCCGGACTCGACGTAGCCGCTGTTGCGCCAGGTGGTCTGTCCCACACGGCGCCACTGGGCACCGGCAGTGACCGCGTCCGCCGGACTGATGTTCACCTGCAGCGAACCCACCTGGTAATACGTGCCACTCGCGGTGGTCGTCTGATTCTTGAGAATGTTGACGGACTGGCTTTCGGGTTTGATCCAGGTCGCGACATCCTTGAACTCGACCGTCTGCGACCCTACGGGCACATCGGCCTCCGTGTCGCCGCTGTTGAGCCACGTCGAGGTACCGACGCGGCGCCATTGCGCACCAGCGCTCACAACAGCCGAGGGACTAATCAGGACGCGGAGCAGGCCCACCTTCATATACCTGCCGTGCACGGCCACGTCGTCCAGATTCCACCCGCAGAACCGGTCGGTGGCGTCCGTGGGCCCCATGCCCCAGCGCAGCCAGACCGTCGGCTGGTTATCGGCGTGTTCGGAAATGTCGTACGAGACAAGTTCCCAGACATCGGCGTCGCCATCGGTGATGTCCGCGTTCGTGGGATTGCGCCACACTTCGTGCCACACAGCGCCATTACTGCTGATTTCGATGACGGCAGCATCCGTTCGTTCGACGCCCAACCAGCGCCGGAAGGTAAGCTGCAGATCGACAAAGTCGGTGCAATCGAGGGGCCCGAACGTGGCGTATTCGGCTGCAATCATCGAATTCGAATAGTTGCCGTTCAGGTTGTAGCCGAGCACGGAGTTGCCGGTATACCCCGCGACAGGGTCCGGATTGCCCACACCGTCTGCGCTTCCGCCGCCGGTGGGCTCACCCCACGCCCATTGACCTTGGACGGTCCAGCCGGGATCCGATTGCATATCGGCGTCGTAGGCGACCCGCATAATGCGGAAGTCGGCGTCTCCCATATCGCGGTTCGCGGCCGTATCCCAGCTTGCGCCGCCGCTAAACACTCGGACGCGGTAATCCGCGCCCGGCGTGAAGCCGATGGGCAAGGACCAATTAAAGGTTGCCCGGCCGTTAGCGTCAGGGTCGCCGTCATAAGGTATGGCGCTGGCAAGGGTCTCGACGACCACGTAATCCGACGCCCCTGAGTCCCACTTGAGAAGCTCGATACTGACGGGGTCGGTCGTGCTAGTTGCCCATACGATCGGAACGCTCAGGTCAAAGTTGGGCTGCCAGATCTCGCCTCCGTTGGGCGAGACGACCTCGATGTATTCTCCTACGGTCAGGTTTACCGTCGCGGTAGCCGGCGAACCCAATGCGCCTCCCGCCGTGACGGTAACGGTGCCCGTGTGCAAACCAGCGGGTAACACGACCGGGCTCATGCTTTCGTTCCTCGGCGAGATATTAAGATAGACAGCGTCCTGCATCCCGCCAATGCAGGTGCCCGAGGTTGCGGCGGGCTCCAGCCAATTCCAGGGAGACCCTGGGCAACTGCTGGTTACCGTGTACTTCATGGTGCTCCCGCCAGCATTCTTCACCACGATATGCTGGTCGGAAGATTCTTCGCTGGGATCGAGGCTCACCGTGATCGTTGGAGGGGTTACTTGCAGCAGCGGGCGTTCACCAACCTTCAGAGTAACGCCGATATACAGCGGATTGGCTGGTACCTGGTCGGGCGCAAATACGGTGATGGTGCCCAGATGCGTGCCGGACGCGAGGCCTGTGGCATCAAAGGAGACCTCGATAGCCTCCCCTCCAAGCCCCGGTAGCGCATAGTTAGATGTCGGTGACACCTTGAGCCATGGCTGATCGCTCTCGACAGTGAAAAACAGCGCCATTTGCCCGCCGGCATTGAACACCCTGAAGTTCTGGCTGGGCGGGTTCTGCCCCCAGTTGCACCGGGCCGCAATCGATGAGCAGGTCATGGAAATCTTGGGAGTGCCTGTCACCCCGAGAACCTGCCAGTCCGCAGTGCCATTCTTGTTCACGCCGATGATGAAGGGCATGTAATGCCCCTGGTCACCGAAGGAATGCAGCACAAGGTTCGAGAGCACCGTACGCCCCGCACCGGGATCTTCGCGGTTCCAGAAACACAGGTCCGGATAACTCAAGAAGACCTTCTCGGGATCGTCGGGGTCCGTGATTCCAAACATGGGATTGACCGGCAGCGGCGGATGGGAATGCACGGGATTCGCGCCGTGCCCCGCATAGAATGTGTCATTGGCGTTCGGATCGGGCGCGGGATTCCCGTACCAGAGTTCTCCTCCTGCTGGGTCGGCTTCTACGATAAAGGCATAATAGGGAGTCGAGAACAGCTCCTCCTCCTCAATCAAGGGATTCTGAATCGAGCTGTACATGTTGCTGCCGGTCTTGTCGACGTGCCAGATCACCAGCCCGCTTCCCGGCGCTGACGGGCCAGCCCCGCCATAGGGGCCTTCGTAACCGGAGGCGTTCCGGTTCTCGAGCATGAAATACTCGGTTGGTCGGTCCGGATTGGCGTATTTGTAGAACCGGTTCCGGTCTGCCTGCAATAGCGCGTGCTGCGGACCGGAATCGTAGGCCACTTCAACGATATCAGCCCAGCCGGCGTTGTCCTTTAAGACGGGAGAGAAATTGGGAGGATGGGTGCCGCCGCCGCCACACATCAGGCAGTAGTCGCTCACGATCGAACCGGAAGTGCCCAGATACGAGGCGGTATACGAATACAAATCCGGAAACCCGCAGATCATGTGCCCGTTTTCATGGCAAAACGTGCCGAGGGTCGGCGCATCGCCCATGTTGGTCATCTGGTACCCGCCGGCGGAATGAGGCCACAAACCTCGCCGCCATCCGGAATAACAGAACCCCGCATAATAGATGTTGACCGCGCTGATACCCGTGAAATCGAATCCCTGGGACGCGAGAATATCAAGGGCTGTGTTGACAAGCTGCGATGGCTTTGCCGATTCCAGCGAATTGTCATCGTAGTAAATCTTGGGATGGGGCATGCGGACCCACGGCGTGACAATGTTCGTATAGTTCAGCTTCCCGTTCGACTGAATGTGAAAATATTCGTTCACCGAACACGCATTGCCGAATTCCGTGTATTCCGTGGTTTGATTCAGAAACCGCCCGACTTCCGCCTGCGATATGGTCGCCTCGTCATCGGGGAAATCCACCAGGATGCACAAGCCAATGATGTCCCCCTCGACCTTGGTCAGGGGAGGAACCATTTTGTCGCCGACGGCCTGAGTCAGGGTTTCAAGCACCGGCGCACCCAGGACGGCCTTCGAGTCCTCTACACGCTCGATAATCACGTCGTATGGCAGCGTCTCGAGCGGTTGCGCTGCTCCAGCGGACACCGCCAACGCCTTGTTACTGGAGTCGGAAGACTTCTCGATGGTGACGACTGGCACGCCGGTCGAGATAAACGAACGGCCGTCCGGGGCAAGTTTCGCATAGCACCAGAATCCCGTGGCTTCATCCAGCACCACCTCGCGACTGTCGTCCGCCGTGCGCTGATAGGCAAAGAACTCGTCGCCGTACAGCCGCACGCCGAAAGACGAGCCGTCCGGTTGATGGTAGGTGAAAACCTCGTCGCCGAAATACGGCACCGCCGAGGCCAGCGGGGCAAGGCCGGCGAGGAGAACTGCCAGGAGCCATACCGCCCGGTTCAAGTTCAGACCGCTCACGCGAAAGATGGGGCACCCTGCGAGCTTGCACATACGATACATTCCCCCTAACCGGACCCTTGTCCGCTCATCGACTACCCTCAGTTTCGAGTACCTTGAACAGGCATCGTA
>CAZFOG010000354.1:0-6814 GCA_964520685.1 uncultured Nitrospiraceae bacterium
GACGGCACATTCCCGGTGGGCCGCGTCGCGGGGATGGCCCGGGTGCGGCGGAGAAGTGAATGACGCGCGACCGTCTGACTATATCCGGCGGCTGGGATGGCCCAAACGCACTTGAAACGTGTTTGATACCAGCACCATTGGGTCAATTGTAGGGGGGTGCTTATTGATGTACACTGGAAAGGACGGTACGGGGAGGGGTACTTAGCGGAAGTTACGGCGTGCCAAGTGAGAGGTTGCTGAGGCGATGAAGGTCGTCAAATCCGTCCTAATGGCACTCTCTGAACCAGTTCTTGTCTTGGACTAATCGCTTCGTGCGGTGATTGTAAACCCGGCCTTGTGCGACGTTCTGAGGATTGCGCCTTGCGCAAGCTCTTCGTGCCCAGACTGCGATGTATCCGCTTGCCATTCTCTCTGTACAAGATATACCAAGTGCCGGACTTACTTTTGCGGTGGATGGTTGCCACGGTGCGTTCCTCCATACGGATAGGCCGTTCACCGGCCAAATTCGCATGGAAGAAACGGGATCGTGTGCTACACCATTTGTTACACTTTGCCCGTTTTTGCACAAAAATGGCCAGTGGCTCACTCGTGCAAACCACGGGCCGGATGAGTCGTACATGGTCGGGGCGGCCGGATTCGAACCGGCGACCTCCTGCTCCCAAAGCAGGCGCGCTAAACCGGACTGCGCTACGCCCCGACATGGACGCCGCATAGCATAGCACACGGAAGTGCGTCGGTGCACATAGCCGAGTTGCCGGATGAGGGAAGGCGGATTCCACGCCCGCTTGCTGAAGAAGCGGCGCAGATGGCTCGTGCAGATTACGCGCGTGCCGGGAGATTCGGGTGGACGGGCAGAAGACCGGCGAGGGCGCTGGTCCCACACCGGACGGGCAACGGAGCTTCGAGAAAGAGTGTCCGGTGAGCAGCGTTCGCCAAAGCAGAAAGCGGGCTGGCAATGGATTGCTGTCCAGTAGTCCTCCGGCTTTATTTCCGCGAAATCAACAGGTAGACTACCCATTGTTCGCCCGTTTGGAGGGCATCCGGGCTGTCTCTTCCAACCTCTCTTACGGGCTCCGGCGTTTCCGGTTAGCACAATGGCTCATAGCGAACAGGGGAGTTTGTCCATGCGCGTTAGACGGTCCTTATTGACGCTTGTTCTGATGGGTATGGCCGTAAGCGGGTATGCCGCGCCGGCCATATACCTTGGCCCGGAAGCCTCTAACATCGAACAGATTGCGGCAACGGATTTGCAGCGGCTCCTCTACAGCACGACGGGCGCGTTGTATCCGATCGAAACGGTTGACGCGGTCCCCGAGCAGGCCCAGGGCATGGTGTTGGGAACTTCCCAGTCCCTTCCGGCCACGTCCTCGGCGTGGCCCTTTGGCCTCGAGGAACCCGGAGCGGACGGGTACATCCTCTTCTCCGAGAGCGAGGACAATGGGCTGGTTATCATCGCCGGCAAAACGCCCGTGGCCGCGCAGAACGGCGTCTATGGGTTCCTGGAAGAGCTGGGCTTCGGGTTTTACACGTCTCAGGAGACCCTGCCTGACTCCTTTGCCGACGTTCCGGCCCTGAAACTGGCTCCGTTCGGAAAGAGCGTTACGCCTGCATTCGCGGTGCGTGGTTCCTTGCCGGTTTACGACTATCTGATGGGCCATTCCACGTGGGATATCCCGGATTACAAGGCCTATGTCGACGCCCTTGTCCGGATGCGCATGAACATGGTCACATTCTATGTGCGTGATGACCAGCCGTTCGCGGCGTATGAATTCGATGGCGAATTACTGGGCGGAGAGCCCCTTGCAAACATGGAAAACGCGCGATGGGACGTGAAGCCTCTGGCCACGGAAGAGTTCTTTGCCGGAACGGGGCGCTTCTTCGCGCGGAAGACCTTCGGGGCCTCCGACGCACTGGTCGAAGAGTCCCGGCCTGCCATCCAGCAAGCCAAGGCAATCTTGCGCGAAGCCATCAATTACGCCAAGACTCGCGGTCTCCAGGTGAGCCTTGGATTTGAGGTCAAGGGCGATGCACTTGACCCGGTGGTTCGGGACCGCTTCGAAACCCGTTTGCGGGGGGTCCTCGAGGATTATCCCCACATCGACTGTTTGTGGCTCTGGCAAGCGGAAGGGAAGGGCCTTCATCCGGGAGAAGACCCCAAAGCCCGTTCCGCGTGGCAATCCTATGCCAACCGATGGAGCGGAGCCTTTGAAGACGTGCCGGATGCACGGCGCCGTGCCGAGGCCGCGCGTATGGTTCTCTTCGCCATGCACGGCAAGCAATTGCTCGATGCCCTGCGGCCGGATATCCGCCTCGTCGTCAGCGGCTGGGGGGGCGATGCCTGGCTTCAATGCACCGACCTGTATCCCGGTATGGACGCCCTCCTGCCAAAGGACATCGCCCTGGCTGCGCTCGACAACATCTGGACCACCGCCAATATCAGCAACGTGTACGACAAGATATCGCCCGACCGCCAGTGCTGGCCCATTATCTGGCACGAATTCAATGGCGATCTGTGGATGCCCCAGCCCAACCTCTATGAAACCGCCGGCGCATGCCGCGATGCGCGCAGCAAGGGATGCAACGGACTCATCGGCGTTCATTGGCGCACCAGGTCCGTCGAAGAGGCCATGACCTATACCGCGCGCTTCGCGTGGGATCCCAGCCTTACGCCTGAGACATTCATGGAACGCCGAGCCAGAGACCTTTTCGGAGAGGAACTTGGCGCTACACTCGCGCCGGGCTTGTTGAGACTCCAGGCACTCGGATACCGCTACGTTGGCGGAGCCGGACAAAACGAAGGCGCCCCTTTTGCCTGGTCCGTGGGGGATGAAGAAAAGCGGGCGGAACTTGCCCAGATCGCGCTCGAGGTACGTAACGCCATTGGGGAAGACCGCAGAACCCTGCGCGGCGCCTTGAAGGAAATCACCGACCTCGTTCCGGTCCCCGATGCTGCGAAGGAACTCGTGCCCACGCTCACGCTGGGTGTTGGCGATGCCCTCAAGGAGGCCCTCATGGGCGGCACCATCCGCCCCGACCGCGCCGCCCGGCTTCAGGCTGGTCTTTCGCTCATTGCCGCCGTGCTCGCCTACGATCAGGCCGCGGCCATGCTCGGTCCTGACGGCGAATTTGCGAAGAACCTTTCGGACGGGGATAACGAAGCCGCACTGGACACCATTCGAAAGTCCAAGCTGGCCGATGCCATGTACGCCTACTCGCGCTGGACCACAACAAAAGGGCAACTGGGGGTTCTGGCATCGATGAATGGCCGTGCGTGGGCCGATGTGCGCGCGCGCCTCGACCTGCCGTCCGAACGAATCGCGGAACTCACCGAATTACCGGCAGATTTGGTCATTGAGCCGCGCATCCTCGTACTCCCCGACCGGGTTATCGTGCTTGGGCCGGGCGTCGAGGATGTGAATGTCCGCGTGCGTGCCAGGCAGCTTGGCGCCGCGAACTGGGAGAAGCGGGAGCTTTACCAGATGGGTGCTCAGACCTTCGCCCTGGCCTTTCCTGACGAAGCCGCCGAGTGGCCCAGTTTCGAGTGGGGCGTCGAGGTCACGTCCCGGTTCCGAACCCTTCTCGTGGCCCCCGAGACGTTCCCAACCCAGACGTTCTCGTCCATCCAGGTCAAGACCGCGCCGCCATCAACACCCCCCGCACCGTCCGAGCGGGAGGTCAAACCGGCCAAGGTCGCGTCCGAGATAGACCCGGAAGCCTACAGCGTCAAGCTGAGCTGGGGAATACGCCCGGGCGAAGTTTACACGGTTGCGCGGGGCAGCGAAGTGCTCGGCACCACGCCCGATGGGTGGTACGAAGACGCCGCTCCGCCGTCCGGGCAGCAAGTGCGCTACAATGTCACGGTCCGGAACCTCCTTACAGGCCATACCGCGGAGCGCTATCTGCGTGTCGACGTGCCGGAACTGCCGCTGCCACAAGCGCCGCAAAACATTATCGTCTCGACCCGCGGCGGCCGGGTCGTGCTTGGGTGGGAAGCCTCCGCGCCCCAGGCTGCGCTGTACCGGGTGACCAAATACGACCAGAATGACCAAGCCGTCCAATCCATTGACCTCGCGTCTGAATACGGCCATTACATTCAGTATTCCGACCGGGCTTCTTCCGGTGAGATCTTCACCTACGAAATCACCGCCATCGCGCCGGACGGCAAGACGGGACCCGCTTCGCGGCGCGTCGGGGTTATCCCCGCGGAGACGCCCCTGAAGCCCATGATTGAACTGTCCTTTGAAGACGACACATTTCTCGCCGGCGTGGCCCAGATTGCCGAGAATGCCTTGGCCCTGGGTGGCAGCGGCTGGGCCGAACTGGCGCCTCAGCCCGAGTGGAATCCTGAGGAACAGCTTTCCATTTCGATGTGGGTTAAGATGGATGACCTCAACGGCATGCCCGTGCTCATCTGCAAAGGCGCGTGGCAACAGTCCGGCTATTTCCTGCAGATTTTCCGCGAGCAGTTGCGATTTTACATCGCGGGAGTCGGGACCCTGGACGCGGGCTATCCCAAAGCCGGCGAATGGCAGCTCCTGACCGCGACATACGGGTTCGGGGAAATGCAGGCCTACATCAACGGCGAACTGGTGGGGTGGAAACGCGTCGCGGGACGGCCCCTCCCAAGCGCCAATCCCCTGCTGGTCGGCCGCTACGGGCTCAGCGAAGATGTCTATTTCGTGCGAGGCCTGATGGACGACATCGTGATATACAATGTCTGTCTGGCACCGGAAGAAGTTCGGGCCATCTATGAAGAATCGAAGCGCGAATAAGACTGCGTATTCCGCGCCGCGCAGTGAGTGGGGCATTGCCACACGGTGTCTTCAACCGAATTCGCCAGGGGTGACGCGCATATGACGTGCTCCGGCGCGTGGGCTCGACAAGGCGCGGCGTTTTGCGCGGGAGTCTTTATGAGAGGCCATACATGACGGCCGGCGACACCGCCCGAGGAATGTCTATCACGCTCAAGGAGGTGGGAACACAGTCGTTGCTCCTGCTTGCCCTCCTCGTTGCGGCATTCCCCGCGGTGTTCTTTCAGGGCCAGATGATCTCGCCCGCGGACATGGTCTTCCAGCAACGTCCCTGGGAATCGTACGCCTCTGAAGACTGGCAGGGGCCGGCCAACCCCCTTATGGCCGACGTGTTGACCCTCTTCCGCCCCTGGTACATCCTCTCTCGCGAGGCCGTTCGAGCGGGGGAATGGCCGTTGTGGAATCCCTACGAGTTTGCCGGACTTCCCCTCCTGGCCAATTACCAGAGCGCCGTTTTTTATCCCCCGCGTCTCTTGCACGTCTTCCTCGATGTCGACCATGCAACGACCATCTATATACTCTTCAAACTCTGGCTGTCGGGGATGGCCGCCTATGTATGTGCCCGCGTGATGCGATTGCGCCCACCGGCAGCGGCCTTTTGTTCCGTTGGCTGGATGTTCGCGAGTTACAACCTTATTTGGTGTAATTGGTGCCTCCCCGACCTCAGTCCCTGGCTGGCCGTGCTGGTGATGGCCAGCGAACTCCTCTTCCAGCGCCGTTACCGGAAAGGATTCTTCACGGCCCTGTGCGGCGCAACCCTGCTCCTGCTCGCCGGCCACCCGGTCACGGCGTTCACCATGCTCCTGGGCCTGTCTGTCTACTTTATGGTGCGCCTGGCTTTTCAGAAACGCCAGGGCTTGCCACTGGGCGCGCCGGTCGCCCTCTGGGCAAGCGCTTGGGTTCTCGCCATCCTGGTGTGTGCCGCACAACTCGCGCCGTTCTTCGAGTACCTGGGCAACCAATACCAGGGCCAGGACCTGGCGGCATTCGGCGCGGAACGGGGACTCCCTTTCAGCGCGGCCGCCGTTTTCTGGATTCCGCGTTTCTTTGGCACCGCAGCGGACGGCAATTACTGGGGCGACCTTGACTCGAACCGTTATTCCATGATCTACCCTGGCATCGCGGTATGGCTGTGCGTCGCCGTGGCGCTGTTTGCACGTGGCAGCACCCGCCAGAAGCGTGCCGCAGTCATTGCCCTCGCGCTGGCGGCCGGATTCGGGCTCGCCCTCACGTTCGAGCTCTACCCGTTCAATTACGTCCACTCGCTGCCGTTCTTTAGTGCCATCAAACGCAGCTATCACATCTGCTTTGCCGTTTTTGCCCTGCCCCTGTTGGGCGCCATCGGTTTGGACACCTGGATAGGCGGCACAAGACCCTGGCGTGCTCTCGTGCCGCCCATTGGCGTCGTTGTGCTTGCATCATTGGTCGTAGCAGGCGTCTGGCGCTTTGACAGCGCCATCATTCGCATGCGGGGGCTGAATGCATATCTGTATCCGCAACTGGGCGTGGCCGCAGGCTTCGCGGTAACCGGACTCCTGCTTCTGGCCACAGGAACGCGCATCCCGTACCGGCGCTTGCTGGGGTATGTCTTCGCAGCCGTGCTCGCCATAGACTTGCTTGTCGCCAACTGCGGACTCAACCCCACCATCGAGCGGGCACACCTCATGCCCGAAACCGCACTAACGCGGTTTCTTCATGACCAGTACCCCGCGGAACGCATCGGGGTCGCCGAAGGAGGCATTCCCGGCGGTCTCATGGCTTCCTGCGGAATTCGCGAATGGCTCGGCGAGGATGGGATGTATCCTGAGCGCATGATCCGCTTTCTCAAGGCACTGGGTCCCAACCTTTGGAACGCCATGGAGCCCGCCTGCGCCATAGGTGCTTATCTGAAGCATCCGGAAATGGATGATGTGTTCCCCGAAGATGCCCGCGCGCGACTGCGGCATCTCGACACCCTGGATGGGATCGAGGTCTACGCCAATACAGGCGCTTTTCCACCCGCT
>CAZFOG010000355.1:0-6765 GCA_964520685.1 uncultured Nitrospiraceae bacterium
ATCCTCGACTACACGCGCGACCGTCGACCGCTTCTGTCCAATGGCCACGTAGATGCAGATGACGTTCTGGCCCTTCTGATTGATGATGGTATCCACCGCCAGGGCGGTCTTCCCCGTCTGCCGGTCGCCGATGATCAATTCGCGCTGGCCGCGTCCGATCGCCGTCATCGAGTCCACGGCCTTCAACCCGGTCTGCAGCGGCTCTTTAACGGGCTGGCGCTCCACGATGCCCGGCGCAATGCGCTCAACGGGGAAGTACTCCTCGGAACTGATCGACCCGCGCCCATCGAGAGGCTCCCCGAGCGCGTTTACCACGCGGCCGATCATGCTCTCCGTAACCGGTACCGAGGCGATACGGCCCGTTCGGCGCACCGTGTCGCCCTCGGCGATCTTCTCGTAGTGGCCGAACAATACGGCGCCGACGTTGTCTTCCTCGAGATTCAGCACCATCCCCATGACATCGTGGGGGAAATCAAGCAGTTCGCCCGCCATGGCGTTCTCGAGTCCATAGACGCGCGCGATGCCGTCGCTGGCCTGGATGACCGTACCGACTTCCGCAACGTCGACTTTGGAATCGTAGTCGGCGATGCGCTGTTTTATGATTTCGGTGATTTCAGTCGCCTGGAGTCTCATAAGCCTTCACATCCTCCGCAATGAGCGCTTCTTTCAATCGCGCCAACCGCGTACGTACGCTGTCATCGATCAGTTCCCAGCCGATGCGGGCTACTACGCCGCCAATAAGTCCGGGGTCCACGTCGCACTTCAACCGCGCCGTTTTTCCGGTGTGCTCGCTCAGTTTGTCCTTCAGCCGTTCCTGTTGTTCGGCGCTCAAGGGCGTCGCCGTCGTCACCCGTGCCGATACCCGGTTGAGGCGTTCGTCCACAATGTCTTCGAAACAGCCGGCAGTCTTGGACAGGACGGCCGTGCGCCCGCGCTCCATTAGCTCGTGCACCAGCCGCGCCACCGCCCGGTCCGCCCCGAGGCGGTTCAGGATTTCGTCCAGCACCTGCTCGCGCAGATGGACTTCGATCGCGGGATTCGCCAGGCAGCTGTGCAGCTCGTGGTGCGTGCTGAACAGTTCGCTGATCTGCAGCAACGACGCCGATGCCCGTTCGATGTCGCCATCGTCGGGCAACGCGGCGCTCAAGGCATTGGCATACCGTTCCGCTATGAGAAAATCCGTCATGTGATGCGCTCCAGGCGGCTCACGAACTGGTCTACCAGCGCCGCCTGTTCCGATTCGGTCAACTCGCCGCGAAGGCGCTCGGCCAGGCGGGTGACCGAACGTTCCACAATCTCGGCCTTCATTTGCATGGCGGCCTGGCGTTCCTCACGCTGACGGCGCTCTTCTGTCTCGATTGCGATATGTTGGAGCACCTCTTCGGTCATGGCCTCAAGGGTCTCCTTCTCCGCGCGGATCGCTTCGTCGGTCTGAGCTTCGATTTGGCCTTTTTCGTCTTCAAGCCCGTTGAGTTTCGCCGCGGCTTCCGCTTTCTGTTTCGCGGCGCGTGCGCGCGTCTCTTCGCTCTTCCGAATCCGCCGGCGGATCTCGTCGATCTTTTCATCGAGGAATTTCAGAAACGGCTTCCTGCCAAAACGCACGGCGATTAGCACGACGGCGGCGGCATTGTAGAATTCGAACAGCAGATTGAAAAGGTAGACCCGCCGCTGTTCCTGTTGAAACGCCTCGCGGCTCTCATACTCCTCGACAAAGGCAACGTCATGCGCGAACGCGCCTTCCGCGGGATGGAGTTCCGGGCGCTCGATATAGCGTTTGTATTCGCTGCCCTTCACGATCTCGAGGTAGTGTTGATGAGCGTCTTTGTACTGCTCCATGTAGGCCCCGGAATAGCCGGGCGGCCCGAAGAACACAATGATCGCCACCGCGCCAGCCACATAGACCGCGAAAAAGAGCAGCAAGAACCGTTTGGCGGGGGTCATGTTCCATCCCCCTTGAGCTGAAGCTGCCTGGCCATGGCGTCGGCCACCTCGGCGGCCATGGCATCAAATTCGCCGCGCTGGGCCGCGATCTGGTCCTTGCCTTCGCGTTCGACCGCCATGACGGCGCGGTCCCCGTCGTGCCGGGCCTGTGTGAGCCGCTGGTTGCGGGAGTCCATTGCGGCGGCCCGCTCGCGGGCAAACCGGGCCGCGGCCGCGCGCCGCGCCGCCGACAGCTCGGCGGTGTACTGCGACTCGAGCGCCTTGGCCGTCTTCGCATCCTCCTTCACCGCCCTCGCGTTCTGCTCGATATCGTGTTCACGTTCATCAAGGCGGCGAAGCACGGGTTGAAGCACCAGTTTGTTCATGACCCACAAGAAGAGCAGGAACAAAACCAGTTGAACCACTATGGTGAGATTGATTGTGACCATCGCTGCCCGGTTGTTTCGCTGTTTACAGCATCACGAATAGAATCAACAAGGCCACCACCAGCGAGTAAATCCCCGTAGACTCGGACACCGCCTGCCCGATTAGCATCGTCCGGGTGAGCAGACCGGCGTTTTCGGGCGCGCGCCCGATCGCCTCGCAGGCCTTGCCCGCGGCGAATCCCTCACCAACGCCCGGCCCGATCGCGCCGAATCCCATGCAGATACCGGCGCCGATAAAGGCGCCCGCCGAGCGGATGTCCGCTCCCGTGATTGCCGATGCCGCGGCGTCTCCCGCCTGGGCCGTCACGGTCTGCAACACTGTGACCACCGTGCTCAGATCCATATTCGTCTTCTCCCACTCGTGCGCCGTTACCCGGCGCGCTCAGCGTTACACAACAAACAATATCACCAGCGCGATAATCAGCGCGTAGATCGCCGTCGACTGCGATACCGCCTGGCCCGTGAGCATGGTGCGCAGCACCACCGCTTCTTTCCGCGGATTCGATGCGGAAGCCATGCACCCGCTGCTGGCCGCCAGCCCGCTCCCGATGCCCGGCCCAATGCCGCCAATTCCGACCGAGAGCCCCGCCGCAAGCGTTCTCGACCACCAGACCACCGTGTTCTCGGTATCGTGCAATGCATAGAGCATGATGAACGCAACCAGCAACCCAAAGACCGCCGGTGTTTCGCACACCGCCTGCCCCACAAGCATCGTGCGAACGACCAGCCGGTGCGCGCGCGGCCATCGGGCAATGCCCGCCAGCGCCCCCCCGGCCGCCTGGCCCGAACCATACCCCGGGCCCATGGCCCCCACGCCGATCGCGGTGCCCGCGCCCAGCAAGATCCCCATGGTCGCCCAGTCCGTACCGGCCTGCGGCGTGAACAGCAGGATCAGGGCTATTACCGTCGCGAAAAGACTCGGAGACTGCGCCACCGCCTGGCCGATCACCATGGCGGAGATGACCTGCGAGGACCGCCGCGGATTCCGCGCCACGCCGTCGCACGCCGCACCGGCCGGATAGCCGCATCCCGCGCCGCTGCCGAAGCACCCGAAGCCGCTTGCGATGCCCGCCGCGATAAACGCGCACACGACATTGCCGCCAATCTCCTCCGGAGCGCGCACGCCAAGGAAAATAATCAGCATGCCGATGACCAGCGCAAACGTGGACGAACTGCCGCCCACGGCCTGGCCGATCAGCATCGTGCGCAGCATATGGCCGTGCCGGGCGGGTTGGCGCATAATGCCTTCAGTCGCTTGCCCCGCGGCAAGTCCCATCCCGATTGCCGCGCCAATACCGCCGAATCCCAGGGCAAGCCCCGCCCCGATGCAGCGACCGATTACCAGCCAGGTTTCTATCGAAATGTCCAACGCGTGTACCCAGTCCCTCTCTATGCCGCGCTCACTTGATGGCCACCGCGATGTACGTCAGCGTCAGCATCGTGAATACGAAGGCCTGAATCGTCCCTACAAAAAACACAAAGAACAGGTTCATTCCGATGGGCAGCACCAGATGATAGGTCAGGGTCGAGACGACGATGATGATGATCGCGCCCCCCATGATGTTGCCGAACAAACGGAATGAAATGGACACGATTTTGGAGAGCTCGCCGATTACATTCAGCGGCAGGAAAAACAAGGCGGACAGCTTGCCCGCGATGCGCGCCATGCCCTCGGCGCCTTCCTGGGACCACATCGGGCCCAGCAATTCCTCGAAGTATCCTCCGAGCCCCTTGGCCCGCATGGCGGAAAACGTCGCGATCGTCATGCCCATAATGCCGAGGGACAGCGTGGTATTGATATCCCCGGTGGGTTCTTCGAATAGGCTGCCCGGAAAGAACCCCATGAAATTCGACAACAGCAGAAAACAGAACAGCGACGCGATGAGCGGAAAGTACTTGCGGTTCTCGCGCTGGGTCTCGAGCTCGAGCGAAGACGCCACCAGATTGTCGAAGGCGCCCACAAACATCTCGACCATGAGTTGCCCGCGGCCGGGAATCTTCTCGAGTTTGCGCGTGGCCAGGAACATCAGCGTTAACAATACCAGCATCACCACCAGCGTGTTGAAAACCGTCAACACGTTGATGCCTCCCAGAGGCAGCGCGATGTCCGTAAACGGCACGTAATGCCATATCAGCCGTTCACCGATGTTCTCCATTCCCGTCTTCCTCGGTCTTCAGGTCGAGTCCCGTCACACCCAGCAACAGGACCACACCCTGAATGATGAACAGGCCCGCAGTCGCGCCCACCAGTCCGCGCAACGCAGCCGGGTCGAGCCGGTATCCCCATGCCAGGACGACCCCGTAGAACAACAGCCGTAACGCCGTCCAGCCGTAGGTCACGGAATGTATCTTTTCGCGGGGCAGGTTTGCAAGTTTTTCGGTCTGCCGGGCCAGAATCCAGAACGCCAGCACGCCCGCGATGCCGCCCCCCAGAAGCCCTTTGCCAAGGGCGGGGTTCAGGGCATATCCGCCGAGCGCCGTCACCGCCGTCACCAGCAGGCCCAGGCGAACCGCCATCAGCCGGAACCGCCTCAGCGTTTCCACGTGATCTCCTTCGCAAGAAGCCGGTACACGCCTGCGGCTCCGCCTCCTATTCCCAATAGTATCATCACGGCCAGAACGGCTCCCCTCCCGCCCAGCCAGGCGTCCAGATACACGCCCGCACCCACCCCCAGCACAATGGGCACGGCCATCACCAGACCCAGTTGGCCCACCAAGGCCATGGCCCGCAACGCGCCCGGCTGACTCGGCGGTTTCTCCGGCACGTTCCCCCCTTCAGTAGAACCATGGAACATTACCACCAAAACGGCAGGAGATCAAGCGAGCACGAAGCCCGAATAAATTGTATGCATGGCATACCCCGCTGAAAATACAGGAAAAACCCGAACAGACCCCTGGGATCCGAGCTACTATCGTCTGAAATTCGTGCAAGCTGCAAAGACTTCTGGCGGGAGAGGGTCATAAACGCCTTACTTTCAAGATCTTATCCCCCCCTCCAAGGGAATTGGCCGGCGCCCGCAACCCGAGTTCCGGGAATGTAGACGCCTTCCGGGGCTGGGTTCCGGCTCTCTCTTCGCTCTGTCTTACTCTGCGGACCTCCGCGTTCCCGGCGGCCTCTGCGGTGGGAAGAATCTGTGCCACTAAGCATGCATTCCGGGTTATGGCGAAGCCCACGGTGGGATTATTGCTCGGGTGGTTCAGGCGGCGGTGGCGTTTCCAGCGGCTTTTCGCGGTTCATAAGATTCTCCAGGAACTCGCGCTGGGCGTTCATCATGGTTTCCATTTGCTGGACGAATGCGTCTGCATGGGCGGCCTGGCCGGCATCGAGAACGGGCGCCACCCGGTCACGTGCTGCGCGGAAAGCCTCCATCTGACGGTCAATGGCGCCCCCCGGATTGGCATAGACATCGGGATTGTCCACCCACTGGCCCTGCGCGGTGAGCTCCTCGACAATGACGTCGCGGAACATGGTCCGGTTTTCTTCGGTCAATCCGGACGCAAACATGGTCAATTGAACCTCGATGCCCGATTCGAGCATGCGGCGTTCCTTGTTGGCCTCGTATTCGTCGAAGACGGCCAGCTCGTCGGCCGTAAGCACCGTGGCGAGCTCGGCCCGGAGTTTCTGGCCGCGCGCCTCCATGTTCTGCCGCATCGCCTCAGGGTCGCCCTTCTTGTTCATGGCATCCATGCCCTGGGTAACCTGTTCGGCAATGGCATCCACCAGCATATCGCGCACCTTGGCTTCGGCCTCGGCAGGCAGGTTCAACTCGGTAAAAAGTGCGCCATACATGGCCGGAACGGTTGTCTGGGCTGACATGCGCGCCAGATTCTTGCCCTGTTCTCCCGAGAACATTGCCGCGAGCGGGTTTTCGCCTCCGCCCTGTGCCTCGGGCTGCTCCTGGAAGGCCCGCAACATGGCCTCCATTGCCTCATTGTTCTGGCCTGTCTCCGATGGGCGCGCCGCCGCTGCCTCACCGGGGTCCATCTGCGGCATCGCTTCAACGCGCGACTCGAGATCCTGGACTTCCCGCGTGGCGGCGTCTACGCGCGCGCCCATCTCCGCGAGGTTCTGCTCGAGTAGGGCACTGTTCTTGTTGGCCGCCGCCAGGCGCGTGTTCAGGTCATCGGCAAGCCGTTTCTGCCCCACACCCCACATGAATGCGCCCATAGCCGCTACAAACAGCACCCCCGCCGAGAGCCAGCCCCCTGCCTTGCCCATAACGTACTCCTCTGCGCCGGCTTTATCCGGCGCCGTGGAATCCCCGCGCTTGATGTCTACATACTACAGCCAGAGCCGCAGCATATTCATGTAAGCGGCCGGGAAGCCCCCGCGGACGGACGATGTTACATCCGAAAAGAACCCGAACGGGCACGGCATACGCCACGGGGATGCCCGCGC
>CAZFOG010000356.1:0-6732 GCA_964520685.1 uncultured Nitrospiraceae bacterium
TTCACCATTGACCCGCCCGTCGAGGGCGAATTCCGGCTCGCGCGCAATTTCGCGGCATTTCAAGCGGCCGAGCCGTTCGCCGAAGATGTCGTCTACTCGGTGGTCCTGAATGCGCGCCTGACATCGCCAAAGGGCGCGGCGCTCCCCGAGGGGGCACGGCAGTTTCACTTTGCCTCCTTTGCGTTTGAACCGCGCAGGATGTGGGAAATCGAGGAGGCAACGGACCGTGTGGTCCTGGGCATCCTCTTCCCCGCGGAAGTCGAGCCCATTGCGTTACGCGAGCATCTTTCCGTCGAGAATCTCGACGGGGAACCCGTCGAGTATGAGATCGAGCCCGGCGAGGAGGGCGTTGTCCGCCTTGTGTTCGCCACGGGCCTGTCCGAACCCATACGCGTCAAGATTCTCAAGGGCCTCACCGACGCGGCGGGCGCGGCCGAACTCGCCGAGGACCACGTCTTCGCGTACCCCCAGGAACCGTTTTTCTCTGTTGTATCGGTTCAGTGGGGCAAGTTCGAAGGGACGAAGCGGGAGATCGTCGTGCAGTTCTCGAAACCCGTGTCCGCCGAAACCGTGGCCGCCAGCATCGCCGTTACCCGCTCGGACACCGAAAGCGCGGTACCCTTTCAAGTCGCGACAACGGGCGCGGCCACCGAGCACCGCATACTTGGGGAAATACCCGGGGAGGAATACCCGTCCATACGCGTCCATCTCGCCAAGGGGATGGAGGGCGCCCAGGGCCGAACCCTTCTTGAAGACTACACCGCCCTGCTCGATACCCGCCCCGATCCCCTCAAGGTGGCATCCGTGCGCTGGGGCTCGACCGACGGCGACATCCACACGCTTTTCGTAAAGTTCTCGCACATGGTCCGTAACGATGCGCTGGTCTCACGGCTCAAACTGACTGAAACGGCCACGGGAAATGACGTGTCTTTCGAAGTGCTGGGGGACGAGTTGTCACAGGACAAGACCCTGGAATTCCAGCCCGAGCAGCAGGACGAGATCGGGGTGACCCTCGCAATAGAGTCGGGTCTCCCGGGCGAGCCGAACGCGGCCTTGCGCGAACCCTACCGGTACGACGTCAGCCGCCCTGCCCCCCCCCTGCGCATCGAAGGCACTTGGTTGGGGCGCGACTACAAGGAAGGCCTGTACCTTTTGTTGCGCTTGAATGTCGCAGTGAATTCAGAGGAGCTCGAGAAGAATCTGACATTTACCCCCGCAGTCGAAAATCTCCGCGTCACCCCCGAAGGTCAACGCTATTACCGAGTTTACGGCACCTTCCGCTCGAAAACCTCGTATCAGCTTCGTTTAAGCGAGGGTGTCAAGTATGCGGGCGGCGGCAGGAGCCAGACGGCGGTTACCCGTTCCTTTGAAACGGACGAAATACCCGCCTATATCGGGTTCAACCACGACGGGAAATTCTACTTCCCGACCCGTGCTATTTCTGCCCTGGCCGTCAACGCGCGGAACGTGGAGAAGGTCACCCTCGACATCTATCGCATGTTCCCCTCGAACGTCGCAGTGGCGATCGAAGACATGGCCATGAACGTTTCGCAGGACAACTACTGGGAATCAGGGCAGCGCGGCCAGAACTTCATTCGCAAATGGAGCGAACAGGTCACATCCACCGAACTCGAGATGCCTCCCCGCCGGGACGAGCTTGTCAGTGCAACCGTCAATCTCGAAAAACTGCTTCCCCCCGACAAACGCGGCGTCTTCTGCGTACAGGCCCGTGCTGAGGATGGTCCCACGGCGACCAAGATCGTTTTGTTCACCAATATCGGCGTGCTCGCACACTGGCTCGATGACGGGATCATGCTGTTCGCACACAACCTGTTCTCCCTCGAGCCGCTTCACCGCGCCAAAGTCACGCTCCATTCCGACAAGAACCAGTTGCTCGCCATCGGGCACACCGACGAGCAGGGCGTCCTTCGCATGTCCAACCTCGACAAGTCCCTCGGCACGCCGGCGGTGGCCGTGCTCGAATACGAGGATGACTCTACCCTGATTGAACTGACGAGGCGGGATGACGACACCCCGGAACTCCTGCCCGGCATGCCTTTATACGACAAAGACGCCTATGACGCCTTCATCTACGCCGATCGGGACCTCTACCGCCCCGGTGAAACCGTCCATGCGCGCTGGCTCGTGCGTACACACTATGGCGATGCCCTGGCCAGCACGCCTCTGCTCCTGAAAGTGCTCAAGCCCAACGGCCGCGTTCTGAAAACCCAGATTACGAATCTCTCGGCGTTTGGGAGCGGCGAGCTGGATATCGAGACCCAGAAGCAGTTTCCCACGGGCAAGTACACCATCATGCTGGTGGTCCCCGGAAGCGAGGAACCCGTCGGCAGCTACCAGTTCAGCCTCGAGGAATTCGTCCCCAACCGCATCGAAACCGTCGTGGAACTGCCTCAGACCCTCTGGCTTGCGGGCCAGGCCTACGATATCCACGTCGAAGCGCGGCACCTCTTCGGCGCGCCCGCTGCCGACCGGTTGAGCAGCGCAAAAGTCGCCCTGGAGCGCAAGGGATGGAACCCGGCCGGATGGGAAGGGTACACCTTCGAAAACGACTCCGAGTTCGAACCCGACACCATCTCCGTCGGAGAGAAACAGACCGACGCAAACGGCAAGGCGTCGTTCACCTTCTCGCAGGCCGCACCGCCCGATGCCACCAGCCCGCTCACGGCCACCGTCTTCGCCGGGGTCTTTGAACTGGGCGGACGCGCCGTCTATGGCACGGCCGAGGCCATGTATTTCCCCTCCGAGCTCTGTCTTGGGCTACGTGTGGCGAAACCCGAAGGCGCGGCCGGTATCCAGGCCTTCGTCGCCGCGGTCAAGCCCGACGGCTCACCGGCCGAACTGCAGAAGGCAACGGTTTATCTCGAAAAACAGGTCTGGAACTATTACGTCCGCCGGTACTACAGCCACTACAGCTCCAATTGGACCAAGGCCTTTGATCCCGTCGATTCCAGGCAAATCTCGCTGCAGGACGGTAAGGGTTCCGCGGCGTTCGATTTGAACGATTGGGGATACTACCGCTTGCGTGTCGTTTCCGATAAGACCAAGCAGTTCAGTACGGTCACGTTCTATTCCTACGGAGACCGCATCAGCCTGGTATCCTCGGCGCGTCCCAGTCTGATCAAGCTCTCACTCGATAAGGACCGATACGCCATCGGCGACACAGCGACTCTGAAGATAGAATCGCCGTTCGACGGACACGGGGTCGTCACCATCCAGGGCGATTCGCTCCAATCCATGCTCCCCGTGGCCATCGAGAACAACGTGGGCATCGTCCAGGTACCGGTAGACGAAAACCACTTTCCCAATGCCTGGTTCGAGGTGACGGTCATCCATGCTGTCGAGCTTGGCAAGACCCAGATGCATCCCTTCTCGAGCTTCGCCCTCATCAGCCTCAATGTTGACAACCCAGCGCGAAAGCTCGCCGTGGCATTTCCCGATTTGCCCGAGGAGGTCCGGCCCGCCGGGCAGCGCGAATTCTCCGTCCGCGTATCGGACCACACGGGCAATCCCATCGAGGCGGAATTGACCCTTGCGGCGGTGGATGAGGGCATCCACGACATCACGAACTACCAGAATCCCGCCCCCTACGAACATTTCTCCCGAGCCCGCCGGCCCGATTACAGGCGTGCCCATTACTACGACAAGGTGGCCTACGACTTCGACAAGCCCGAATCCGGCGGCGATGCCCTGCGCCGGCTCGCGAAACGTTCCGGCGCGGCGGACGAGAACTGGATCAAGCCCGTCGCGCTGTGGTCGGGCGTTGTGCGGACCGGCCCAGACGGGACCGCCAATGTCCTCATGGATTTGCCGGAATTCTCCGGCCAGTTGCGCCTGGTTGCCGTGGCATGCACGGACTCCGCGGCTGGCGCTTCCGCAGACTCCGTATATGTGCGCCGGCCCTACATGCTGCGCACCAGCCTCCCGCGTTTCCTCCTGCCCGGCGACACGGCCACCTGCCGCGCCGTGCTGTTCAACACCACCAATGAACCGTGCCAGGTCCGGATTTCCAACACGGTTACCGGCCCCCTGCAGATCTCGGGCGAGCCCAAGACGCTAAGCGTGCCCGCAAACAGCGAGGCCAGCATCGAGATCCCGCTGCAGGCTGCCGAAGCCACCGGGCAAGGCAACATTCGCTGGGAAGCCGTCGTGCTCGATTCTCAGGGCGCGGAGAGCGAGCGTCTCGTTCACGAAACACCGCTGCCCGTCAGACCGCCCGCGGCGTATCAATCCCATCACGAGATGATTGAGGTTGCGGCAGGCACGTCTCAAACGTTCAAGAACACGCGGTTCATTGCCAACGAGCAAGCCGAACTCGACCTGGTTGTGAGCGCCAACCCCCAAATCCAGCTCTACGACGCCCTCAAATTTCTGGTCACCTATCCTTACGGATGCGTCGAGCAGACCACCTCGGCGTTGATGCCCATGTATCTCCTGCGCAAGAGCCAGGACATGGTCGAGGAGGTACTCAAAGACGAGGCGCGTCTCAATGACTATATCGAAGCCGGAATTGGACGCCTTTTCTCGATGCAGACCGCTTCGGGCGGCCTGGGCTACTGGCCCGGCTCGTCTGAACCCTATCCGTATGGTTCGGTGTACGGCCTGCACTTCCTGACACTGGTCAAGAACGGCCGTGAATTCGAGCTCCCACAACAGCCCTTGGAAGCCCTGCAGGAATACGTCCGCGGCATCGCAAACGACTGGACACAGAAAGAGACGCCGTCGAACCTGTATCTCCGTGCTTATGCGACCTATGTGCTGGCACTGGGCGGCGACATCAATGCGATCCACCAGATACGCCGGTTCGACAGCATTGCGATTCCGCAGTCGGCCCGGTTCCTGCTCGCCGCAGCCTTGGCAAAAACCACCCAGGACAAAGACCGCGTCGCCATGTATCTGTCGTCCTCGCCATCGCAGCCGTACGAGGTGGCGGAACCGGGCGGCACCCTCAACTCGGATATCCGTAACGCCGCCGTAGAGGTGTTGTCTCTCGCGCAGATCGACGCCAACTCGCCAGACCTGCACAAGAAGGCAACCGATTTGATCCGGTACCTCTCCAGCTCCCGCAACTGGAACACCCAGGAGCGGGCCTTTGTCGCGTCGGCGCTCAGCGATTACCTCGAATCGCTTGCTGTCAACGCCGACCAGGCGTCCGCTACCATTGCCGGCCCCAACGGCCAGCAGGAAATCCGGGGCCGTGTCATCTTCCGCGAGAGGCACGAAGGCGTGGGCGGTGAATACACGGTCACCAATACCGGCCAATCGCCCATCTTCGTCAACATCACCACGGCGGGCGTGCCCGAGAAGCCCGATACGGAGGGCTACGCCGAGGACATCGCCATCACCCGGCGGTACTTCACGAACCAGGGAACCCCGTATTCCGAAAGCTCGTTCTTCCAGTCCGACAGCTACGTCGTCGAGCTCCTGATTAAGCCGGACCAGAACCTCGAGAATGTCGTTGTGGTCGACAAACTCCCCGCCGGCTTTGAAATCGAGAATCCGCGCCTGAACGCCGAGGCCCTGCCTCCCGGGAAGTTCAAGGAGGTCAGCAATCCGAGTTATGTTGACGTACGCGACGACCGCATTGTGTTGGCCTTCAACACGCTCCGCAGCAAGTCCACCGGGCATCGCTACTACTACGTGGTGCGTGCCGTGACCCCCGGCGACTATCAGGCGCCCGCGGCCACAGCCGAATGCATGTACGAGGCGTCCGTTCGCGCCGCCACGAGCATGGGGCATGTGGAGGTGAAGCCCCGGCAATGATCCGTTCCAGCAAAGCCCGCATCAAACGGTTGCTCAAGGCGGTGGCCTCGCCACGCCGGGCGCTCCCCGTCTGCGTTGCCACCGCCCTGGCCGTTGGTGTGATGCTGGCGTGGCCTATGGATACACGGCCCTTCCTCGAGTTGCCGGCCTCGAGCGAACTGCTTGATCGCGAGGGGAGACCCCTCTACTTTTTCCTCAATGAGGAAGAGCAATGGTGCTTTCCCCGGCCCATGGCCGCCATCAGCCCGCACCTCATCAACGCCACCCTGGCTACTGAGGATCAGCGGTTTCGCATGCATCCCGGCGTGGATCCGCTGGCAATCCTCCGGGCGACCGCGTCGAATACGCGTCGAGGCGGGGTCGTTTCCGGCGCTTCCACCTTAACCATGCAAGTTGCCAAGCGTGGTCTCCCGCCCACGCGCTCCGTATCGGGCAAACTCCGCCAGGCGGTGGCCGCCTTGCGCCTCGAGAGACGCATCTCGAAAGATGAAATCCTGGAGACCTACCTTAACTCGGCGCCGTACGGGCTGAATCTCGTCGGGTGCGAAGCGGCATCGCTGCGGTATTTCGGAAAGCCTGCCCGCGAGCTGAATCTGGCCGAGGCCGCATTGCTGGCGGGCCTCCCGAAAGCCCCCGGTCCGTACATGCCCCTCGAACATCCGGTGCGTGCCCGAGAACGGCGCAATCATGTCCTCAATCGGATGCTCCACGAGGGTTACATCGATGCCAATGATTATGCGCGCGCGTGCAAAATGCCCATCGGTGCGGCGTGGCATGAATTCCCCGCCCTGTCTCCTCACCTCGCCATGAGCCTCCGCCCCCTCGCCGAGAAACAGGGCCGTCTGCGGACCACCCTCGACTTCCACGTTCAGGCGCGCATGGAACAAATCGTGCGCGAGCGTTTGCGCTATTACCCGGGCGAAATCACCAATGCGGCGGTCATCGTCATCG
>CAZFOG010000357.1:0-6718 GCA_964520685.1 uncultured Nitrospiraceae bacterium
GGGAAACCGTCGCACATGGACCCACACGGACCCACACGGACAAGCACGGACGGGGGATACGCCCGGATTTGGAATTTTCGAGGCAGCGAACCATGAGCCATTTGGCTCAGCCGTAGACGATGAAAACAGAAATGACCGGCGAGGGCGCCGGTCCCACATTCCGGGGGAGAGGCAAGTTTTCGAGGCAGACTTGTCTCGTCACGCGGGCCTGCGTGACTCGCTTGGGTCAGTCCCGGCTTTTCGCTTGCGCATGAGTGCGGGAAGACGTACCATCGCGCGGCAGGATTTGACGATTACAGCAGGAAGGGTCCGCCGGTGCTTATTAAGATCGTGGCCGTATCCGGGGTGTATTGCCTTGGATTCTGTTTCGCGCTGTTGGGCTCGCTCAGCGTGAAGATCATGCCGCGCCTGGGCATCGGCAAGAGCGCTTTCGGCACGCTCGTGGCGGGGTTCATGTTCTCGAGCATGATATCCTGCCCCGCTCTGGGTTTTCTTGTTGACGCCATTGGCTACCGCCCCATCGCGCTTTTTGGATTCCTCGATGTAACCCTGTGCACGCTCCTTATCGCGCGCTGCAAGACTTTCTGGGCAGCCATGGCCGCCTGCGTCTTGCTTGGCTTCGGGGCCATGTCGGTCAACGCAGCAGGCAATACCCTCATTACGGTCACCCTGTTTGACGGCACGAACCCGGCCGCGGCAAGCAACCTCGGGAATGTGTTCTTCGGCGCGGGATTGCTGCTGACGCCGCTGGTGGCAAGCGTATTGTTTGAACGGCTTCGCTTCGAGCGCGCCGTGTCGGCTCTGGCGATCTTGCCCGGGCTTCCGCTGCTGCCGGCCATGTTCGCCACCTACCCGGCAACCGAGACCGGGTTCAGTTTATCTACGGCCCTGGATATCGTACGCCAACCGGCCGTCCTCGCGGCGTCCGTGTGGGGATTCTTCTACTCGTCCATCGAGACCAGTCTGTCGAGCTGGCTGCCGAGTTGCGGCAAAGAAGTGCTGGCGCGTTCCAAACCCGACGCATCCGAGGCCCACCGCGACGCATCGGCGCAACGCCTGCTCTCGTATTTCGCCCTGGCGATTATTGCAGGCCGTCTGGGCGTGAGCCTGGCCCCGGGAATCGCGGCCCAGGGCGTCCTCATCGTCACCGCCGGCGCCCTGCTTCTCGTGTTCTCGATCATCGGGTTGCGATTTGCGGGCTCGCCCCGCGCCTGCCGGGTCTGGGTAATCATCGCTGGACTCGGCATCGGCCCGTGTTTTCCGACAACACTGGGCATGGTGTTCTCAAAATTCTACCCGGCGGTCTACGGCACCATCTTCGGCACCATGTCGACCCTCGGCATGATGGGCGGTGTGGTCGCGCCGAAGGCGCTCGGCAACTTCGCCCAGCGTTCCAGCGTGCAGCGGGCGTTTCCATGGCTCCTCCCCGCGTGCATCCTGCTCGTCATTGCGATTGTCTGGTTGCGGCGAACGCCGGCGTTGGGCTAATCTGAATCCCTGATTCCCAAACTATCAGCGACAATGCCACACGGAGGAGATGCCGCCATGACTCACGCTAAACACGGCCTTGCGTATGGGTTTATCCTGGTGCTTGCATGTACACTGCTTTGCGCATGCGCTCCCAAAGAGGCTCCTCCTGTTCCGGTAGAAACACCGGAAGAGCGAGTCGACCAGCCAACTGCGCAACCCCCCGAGGCGCCGGCAGCGCCGCCGGCCGAGCCTGAGCCTTCGCCGGAAACAAGCACTGAAGAACCCGCCACGACAGGCGACCCGGTCGCCGCCCTGGCGGAACCGCCGGCCATGCCGAAAGGGTACGGTTCGACCGCGGAAGTCATGATGGCCATCGGCAGGGGCGAAATTGAACTCCTCGATGAGAACGTCACCGTGCCGGAGGGCGTCAAGGAAATCAGGGATATCGAGTACGCCAACGTCGATGGCATCTCGCTTAAACTTAACCTGGCCTTGCCGAAGAACGCCGAAGGGCCCTGCCCGGGCCTTATCTTCATCCACGGCGGCGCCTGGAAAGGCGGCGAGCGCGAGATCTACCACCTCTATACCTACAACTTTGCCCAACAGGGCTACGCCGCCGCCACCATCTCCTACCGGCTGTCGGACCAGGCGAAGTTCCCCGCGGCAGTGCAGGACGCCAAGTGCGCGGTGCGGTGGATGCGCGCCAACGCCGAGACCTACGGCATTGATCCCGACAACATTGCCGTCATCGGCGGCTCCGCGGGCGGACACCTCGCCATGATGGTCGGATACAGCGCCGGCGTGCCGGAACTCGAGGGCGAGGGTGGCAACCCGGACGTGAGCAGCGCCGTCCAGGCCGTAGTCAATTTCTACGGTCCCTGGGACCTTACCGCCGATATCGCCAAGGAATCCGGCGACGTTAAGGGCTTCCTTGGCGCCACATATGACGAGAATCCGGACGTTTACCTCAAATCCTCGCCGATGCACTATCTCGATGCGGGCGACCCGCCCACCCTCATCTTCCAGGGCAGCATCGACGAGGTGGTACCGGTGGACCAGGCGGACGGGCTGGCGGCCCGTCTCGAGGAACTCGGCATCCCCCATGAATACGAGCGTTTCGAGGGATGGCCCCACACCATGGACCTCGCCAAACCCGTCAACGAACGCTGCCGCTGGTTCATGTACCGGTTTTTTGAAAAACACCTCACGCCCCAGCCCGCGATGGCCGGAGGCGCGGCACAATGAAGATGGCCGATGTGGGATGGGTATGGGAAGGCCAGGGCCTGGACCCGGGCGTGCACCCGTCCATCTTCGGTATCGGGGATGGCGCCGAGTTTTTCGGCGTCCGGAAGGTGCACTTCCTGTTTCATGACACCACCGCCCTGGCCCTGGGACGCCTGGCGCACCTCGAGGAGGTCGTGCCCGACATTTCGAAGTGGCGCTTCCGCGATACGGAGGGAGGCGGCTCGGCCAGTTACTGCGACGGCAAGCCCGAGACCGTGCGCGCCGAGGCCGAAAAGGTCAGCCGGTTCTCGCGCGCATTTCCCAATATTTCCGGCGCCTATTATGACGACATGAAAGGCCTCATGACGAAGTACGGGCACGGCGCGGAGGAGTGCGCCCGTGTCCATGACGCCCTGCGGAGCGAAAATCCCAATCTCAAACTGCACGCGGTCGTCTACAGCCACGAACTCGAGCCGCCCGGCTTCTGGCAGCCCCTCATGCCCTATATGGACGTGGTGACCTTCTGGGTCTGGGGATACGAGCGGCTGATGACCCTCGAAGAGGACCTCAAGCGGTGCCGCGGCCTCTTCGGCGACCGCCCCATTCTCATGGGATGCTATCTGCGCGACTATCCCACCGCGGCGCCCATGCCCATGGAGTCCGTGCGTCACCAATGGGAGGCACTGGCCAAGGCTTTGGCGGACGGTCTTGTCGACGGGTATGACATCCTCGCGACCGTGCTTATCGAGGGCCAGCTCGAACAGGCCGAGTGGATTCGGGATTTCATCAAGGACCATTCGTAGGAGTGAAACATGCGGGTGTTAGTGATGGGCGCGGGGGCCCTGGGTTCCGCGGTGGGAGGATTTCTGGCGAGAGCCGGGCATACCGTTACCCTCGTCGGGCGCCCGCCCCACATGCACGCCATTGCCACCCAGGGCCTGCGCATCACGGGCATCTGGGGCGAGCACCTCGTCTCCAATCTCGCGACGGCCACCGATACCGGCGCGCTAGAACCCGGTAATTTCGATCTCATTCTGATCACCGTGAAATCGTATGACACCCGCGCGGCCGTGACTGCCATCGCCCCCCTGGTCGACGACGACACCCTCGTCTGCTCGTACCAGAACGGGCTTGGCAACGCCGAAATCATCGCCGAGACCGTCGGGTGGCGCCGCACGGTTGGCGCGCGGGCCATTTACGGCGTGTGGCTGCCCGAGCCCGGCTCGGCCGAAATCACCGTCATCGCGAATCCCACCGCGCTGGGCGTGTATTCGCCCGACGCACCAGCCGGGCGGGTGCGCGCAATCGCCGAAGCCATGAATGCCTCGGGCGTGCCCACCATCTACACCGACAGTATCGCCACGGTCCTCTGGGGAAAAGTGGCCTACAACTGCGCCCTGAACCCTTTGTCCGCCCTGCTCGACGTGCCCTACGGCGCGTTGCTGGACACCGGGCACACCCGCGCGATCATGCGCGACGTGATCCATGAACTGTACGCCGTCGGCCAGGCGATGAACGTCTGCCTCGACCCCGATACCCCCGAAGCCTATGTGACTCTTCTATTCGAGAGGCTCATCCCGCCCACAGCCAGGCACTATGCCAGCATGCGCGAAGATTTCCGGCTGAAGCGCTGCACCGAGATCGATGCTCTCAACGGCGCGATCTGCCGGTATGCCGAAGAAAGAGGCGTCTCGTGCCCCGTTAACTTGTTGCTGACGCGGCTGGTCCACGCCCGCGAACACCAGATGGGCATCAATCCGTAGCGGCACAATGTTGCGCACCGGCATCTTCTCGCCTTGACGGGATGCACGGGCAGGGGCACAATGAGTGGTGGTGGCCATGCCGGCGGCGGCGGACGGTCAGCCGCCCTGGCCCTGCAGTCGACGACGAAAGGAAGCGCAATGTCTGAGCCGGCTCCCTCCCTGCCCCTCACGGATGAAGACAAGAGCCGTCTGCTCGCGCTTGCGCGTGAATCCCTGCGCGCCTTCCTGGCGGCGGGAAAAGTTCCCACACCCGAAGAAATGGGCATCGAGATTACCCCCGCTATGGCGCAGGTGATGGGCGCCTTCGTGACGCTCCACAAGCATGGGAAGCTCCGCGGGTGCATCGGCGAGATTGAACCCCGGCGTCCCCTCTATCAGGCCGTTATGGACAATGCGCTGAATGCCGGCCTGAAGGATTACCGGTTCCCGAATGTCAGCGGCGAAGAGCTGCCCGAGCTGGATTTTGAGATCTCCGCCCTCACACCGCCGATTCGCGTAAGCGGTCCCGGCGACATTGTCATTGGCAAGCACGGGATGACGATTGAAAAGGCCGGTCATCGCGCCGTGTTCCTTCCCCAGGTCGCCCCGGAGCAGGGCTGGGACCGCGACACCACCCTCGACCATCTTTGCATGAAAGCGGGCCTCGCGCCGCACGATTGGCACGAGGGTGCGCGGTTCTCCGTCTTCGAAGCGGTTGTCTTCGGCGAACAGCCCCGGTAGATACCTCCAGAAACGAAAACACCCCCCCACCGAAGCGAGGGGGCGCTTTCCCGAACGGCAGTCGAACGGATTACACGAGGTTCCAACCCCGGCGATAGTCGCGATGTACGTATTTCTCGACGCCCGGAATGTCGTTCGTGACCTTCATATTGGCGGCATCCCAGTAGACTTTCTGGCCCGAGCGCATGGCCAGATTGCCCAGCAGCACCGTCTCGGTCAGGGGCACACTGTACTCGAAATTCGAGGCGGGCGTCCCTTCGCCCTTGCACGCTCTCACCCAGCTCTCGTGATGCCCCACCGGGATCCGTTCGAGCGTCTTGGGTATGCTCGCAAGGAAATCCTTGAGTTCTTCGTTCCGCTTCGCTGGCACCACCCGCGAACCGCCGCCATAGGGGCCCGTCGTGAGGATTTCCCGCGTCCCGATGAAGAGTGACCCGTTGTCGTCTCCGCCCAGCTGTTCGTCCGCCGGAACCCCTTCCGGCCGTTCGGGCAGCAGGCCGCCCTCATACCAGTACACCGACACCGGAGCCATCAGTTTCTGCGCAAACGTGTTGAACCGTTCCGGAAACTCATACTTGACGATGGACTGCGTCGGAGCCGTCTGATCGTTCTTGTCCTTCTGATAGATGCACTCGACGCTGATGGGATTGCTCAGGTCCAGCGCCCAGAACGCCGGGTCCATGATATGGCAGCCCATATCGCCCAGCGCGCCCGCGCCGAAATCCCACCAGCCGCGCCACTTGAACGGCGCATATTCCGGATTGTACGGCCGCATCGGCGCGCAGCCGATCCACAGATTCCAGTCCAGCGTCTCAGGAACCGGGCGCGCCGGCAGCGGCTCGGCAATGCCCTGGGGCCAGATCGGCCGGTTCGTCCAGATGTGCACCTCCTTGATGTCCCCCGCTATCCCCGACCACACAATCTCACACATCTCGCGGACGCCGTCCCCCGAGTGGCCCTGGTTGCCCATCTGGGTCTGCACGTTGTAACGCCGCGACGCTTCGAGAAGCTTGCGCGCTTCGTAAACATTGTGCGTGAGGGGTTTCTCGACATACACGTGCTTGCCGAGTTCCATGGCCGCCAGGGCGATATGGGCATGCATATGGTCCGACGTGGCAATCGTGACCGCGTCGATGTTGTTGTACTCTTTCTCGAGCATCACGCGGTAGTCTTTGTACTTGGTTGCGTTCGGGAATTGTTGAAACGTGCCTGACGCGCGGTCCCAGTCCACGTCGCACAAGGCCACGCAGTTTTCGGTATCGCGCACGCTCTCGCGGATATCCGCGTTGCCGCGTCCACCCACGCCCACGCCCGCGATATTCAGCTTCTCGTTGGGCGACACCTTGCGCGGCGCACGTACCAACTTCGGCTTCACACCGCCCGAGGTTGTGCATCCCGCCGTCACCGCCAGCGATCCCATCAGGAATGTACGTCTCGTGAACTGCTTGCCCTTCATGGCCATGCCTTCCTGTCGTGTTGGGGGACTTCTCACTCCAATCAGCCGGGACCGGTGCGCCTCCAGAAACACGGATCCCGAACGC
>CAZFOG010000358.1:0-6688 GCA_964520685.1 uncultured Nitrospiraceae bacterium
CCGGTAACGGAGGACGGGTTTTCCAACCCGTCCAATAGATCACCGCGGGCGGACAGGCCCGCACTCCGGCCCAAAAGGGGAAGCGCCGCCTTTTCGGCCCGCGCGCTGATTATAGGCGGGGTGGAAAACCCGCCCTCCGTTACGCCTGCCCTCTGGCACCAGTCATTTTTCTACATAGGGACATTTGATCGCACGTGGAGTCAGCGGATATGCTGCCCTCTGGCAGGCGGGGCGGCGGACCGTTCCATCCCCGCAGCGGTGGGATGCCGGGTACAGAGCAGGCCGGTGCGGGAGCGATATGGGAAACGCGGAACTTGAGGCGCCCGTATTTGTTTGCTATGATATGCGCTTCGTGCTTCTGGCAAAAATTACCCGTAAAGGAGGTGAATACTAGTGCGGACATACGAAGCGCTCTACATCGTCCACCCTGAGGTGAAAGACGATGAGATCCAGACGATAGCCAAGAACGTCGAGAAGCTCGTGACTGATAACGGCGGAACTATCGTGCGCTCGGAAATCCAGGGCAAGCGCAAATTGGCCTACGAGGTCAAGCGTTGCACTGAAGGCTGCTATGTGTTGCTGCGGTTCCAGGCGGAACCGGGGTTTATCGCCCGCCTGGAAGGCTACTTCCGGCTGGCGGAAAACATTATTCGCAGTCTGGTGGTCCATTTCGACGAGCCCACGTTACGTCTCGAAGCCGAACAGGAACGGCGCAAACAACTCGAGGTGCAGGCCGGTACCGGTACGCGGACATCCGACGACGATGATGACGACGATGACCGCGGCCGCAGACGCCGCCCATCGCGTTATCGCGACGACGACGATGACGACGACGATGACGACGACCGCGGGCGCCGGAGACGGCACGGCCGTTCGGCTGCATCCGATGACGATGACGATTAACGCATCAACGCTTGGAGGGATGGACGGATGTCGGATCTGCGGATGCCGGAACTCAACAAAGTCTTCCTGACGGGGCGCCTGACACGCGACCCCGAATTGCGTTATCTATCGAGCGGAACCCCTCTGTGCCGAATGGGACTGGCTGTGTCCCGCAATTACAAGACCCGTGAAGGCGACCGGCGCGAAGAGACGTTGTTTGTCGACGTTGTTGCGTGGCGCGGCACGGCCGAGTATTGCGGCGAAAACCTGAAGAAGGGCCGCCCCATCATGGTCGAGGGCATGTTGCGCAGCGATCAATGGGAAGACAAGAATACCGGGCAGAAACGCACCAAGATTGAGGTGCAGGCAGATCGCATTCAAACTTTGGATTGGGACACGGACAGCGGTTCCGGCAGCAAACCCGCCCCGCGGGAAATCGAGGAGCCGGTCCCCGAGGACGATGTCCCGTTCTAGCACTAGCCCTTCTGCACTAGGAGTGAAGGAACCATGGCAAGAGCAATGGGTAAACGGTCGAAGAAGCGCCGCAAGAAGAAGCGCGGCTCCGGCCGGGCCAAGGTCTGCCGGTTAACGGTCGACCGGGTCGTCTACATCGACTATAAAGACGTCAATCTTCTCAAACATTACGTGACGGAACGCGGGAAGATCATTCCGCGCCGCATCACGGGGGCAACCGCCCAGCATCAGCGTATGCTAACCCGCGCCATCAAGTTGGCACGGCAGATTGCGCTGCTGCCGTACGTGGCGGATTAACCGGGGTTCGCGCGTGGCGGCCGGCGGCCTCGTGACGGTGTTCCGCCACGTTTCGGCGTTTGCGGCAGCGGGGTTCTTCTGTGCCGTGTTGTCGTGGGCCGGGGCTAATCCGGTCGCACCGCTTCCGTTTGTCCTGCTGGTCGCTGTGTACTGGGCGACCGGGCGGGCGTGGCTGGGCGGCACTGCCATTGCCTGCGTGGTTCTGATCGGGGCGTTTGTCACCCTCAGGGTGCAGGCAGGCCTGTTTTACGGCGTGTTTGTGCTGGCGGGGGCCGTACTCGGAACCGGAATACGCCGCCAATGGCCGTTCGGCAGCCTGGTTGCCGCGGTTACGGCCTGGACGTTCGGGGTGTTTGCGGCGTTTCTACTGGTTCACATGACATGGGCCAGCTGGGTGCGCCAGGCAGCCGCCTCGTACGAGATGCTTGTTACCGGGTCAGGGCAGGGAGCCGAACCGGCCGCGGACCAGCAGGCGGTGTTCGATTTCTTCCGGTGGATGCTGGTCGACCATTGGGCCGATGTCAGCATGGGCCTGATGTTTGCCTCGTTTCTGGTATGCGCGGCCCTGGCCGCCGGCGTGACGGCCCTCTGGGTGCGGTTGCGGCATGGGTTGCCGGGTCCGCGTACGACGTTTGGCAGGATGCGGCCGCCCGAGTGGCTTGTGTGGCCCGCGATTGCATGCGCGGCGCTGTGGTTTGTGGAACAGTACTACGCGCAAAACGATGTGCTTCGGGCCGTCACGTGGAATGCCGCGATCGGCCTGGCTGCGATATACTGGCTCAACGGGCTGAGCATTGTGGTGTACGCGTTGCGCCACCTGCAGCCCCACCTGTTCGTCGTCATCGCCCTCGTGGTGTTCATGATGTACGCGGGGGGGTGGCTCTTGAGCTTTCTCGGGCTCTTCGACACGTGGTGGGAGCTTCGCGCAAAAGTCGACCGCCTGGTGGCGGTCCGTGATAAACTGCGCGAGGGCCGCGGCGGCGACGAATAGCCCGGTGTGTCAGACATGTGCCTTGAGGAGTCTGTCCGGCGTATCGCCGGGCGGCTGGTGTGAAGCCATAAGGGAGGTGGATGCCGTGAAGGTAATCCTGAGTGAGAATGTGCCGCATCTGGGCGATATGGGCGCCACGGTGACGGTGGCGGACGGCTACGCCCGCAACTACCTGTTTCCCCGGAGACTGGCAGTGCCTGCCGACTCGGGCAGTGCGAAAGAGATGGAGCATCAGCGCCGGATTATCGCGCGCCGCGAAGAGAAGGTGCGCGCGGAACTGACCCAGAAAGCGAAGAATATCGAGGGCCTGACCGTCGAGATTAAGACGCGGGCCGGCGAAAACGAGAAGATCTTCGGTTCGGTCACGACGGCCGTGATCGCCCAGAAACTGCTCGAGATGGGCCACAAGTTCGATCGTAAACAAATCGAGCTCGAGGAACCCATCAAGAGTCTGGGCATCTACTCGGTGCCGGTGCGTCTCATGAAAGGCATCAAGGCCGAACTCAAAGTCTGGGTGAGCGCCGAAGAGCCCGAGACGCCTGCTGAGACCCCAGCCCTGCAAGAAACCACGGCCGCCGAAAAGGCCGAAGTGGCCGCGGAAGCACCCGGGGAATCAACGTCCGAGGAGTAATCTGCGGTGGCGACGCGCCCCAAAACCGACCCGGTCTTCGACCGTACCCCGCCCCACGACATCGACGCAGAGCGGGCGGTGCTGGGGGCGATGCTGCTCGATCCCGACGCCATCGGGACGGCCGTCGGGATCCTGCGTGAGAATCCGGCCGAAGTCTTTTATGCCCAGGCGCATCAACAAATCTATGGCGCCATGTTGTCGCTCTACCGCGGCAACATGGCCGTGGATATCACCACGCTGGTGCACCAGCTCAATCGTGACGGCACTCTCGAGGAGGCGGGCGGCGCCAGTTACGTTTCCGAACTGACCAGCGCGGTCCCCACGTCGGCCAATATCGAGCACTACGCGCGCATCGTGCTCGATACGGCCATCTTGCGGCGTACAATAACGATATGCACGCGCGTCATCGGCAAGGCTTACGAGGGGCGCGAAGACGTCAATATCCTGCTCGATGGCGCCGAGGCGGACATCTTTGCGATCGCGGAGAAGCGGCAGCTCAATCCCATCCAACACGTGGGCGAATTGCTGCAGCCTGCCGTCGAGAAGATCGAAAGTATCATTAAGTCGCACAAGGGCATTACGGGAATCGCCACGGGCTTCGTCAAACTGGACGAAATCCTGTCCGGGTTGCAGGACTCGGACATGGTCATTCTGGCTGCGCGGCCTTCCGTCGGAAAGACGGCCCTCGCGCTCAACATGGCGCGCCATGCCGCGGTGCAGGATGCCAAGACCGTGCTCATCTTCAGCCTCGAAATGGCCAAGGAGCAGCTGGTCCAGCGCATGATCTGCATGGAAGGGCAGATCGACTCAGGAAAGCTGCGCGCGGGCTTCCTCGCAAAGCAGGTGTTCTCGAAGCTTCAGACGGCCGCGGGAAAGCTCAACAATGCGCCCATTTTCATCGACGACACGCCCAACATCAGCATTCTGGAATTGCGTTCCAAGGCGCGCCGCCATGCTTCCCAGCACAATCTCGACCTGGTTATCGTCGACTACCTTCAGCTCATGAATGCCGGAGGCCGGCGCCCGGACAACCGGCAGCAGGAAATCGCCGAGATATCGCGCTCGGTAAAAGGGCTTGCCCGCGAGCTGAAAGTCCCCGTGCTTGCCTTGTCCCAGTTGAGCCGCGAAGCTGAGAAAGACGATTCAGGCATTCCAAAGCTGTCCCATCTCCGGGAATCCGGCGCTATCGAACAGGACGCCGACGTGGTCCTGATGCTGTCGCGCGTGGCTGCCGAAGAGGGGGAGAATTCGTTTCAAAGCAAGGTGCGTCTCGACGTGGCGAAGCAGCGCAACGGTCCCACCGGGTACATCCACCTGCTGTTTGACAAACCCATGCAGCGTTTCGGCGACCTTGTGGAAGGCGGGCCGGCGCGGCGCATCGAAGAGCCGCCTCCCGGCGTGGGCGGGTACGAGCCCGACAGCTACGACACCCGGGCCGTCGACGATGGCGAGGACGACGTGCCGTTTTGATGCCGGTCGCCGGCACAGGGCCTGCGTCATGGGAGTGGTTTCGTGGCGCTCTAGTCCCAGCCCGTGACTTCTTGCACTTTCTGTGTAACTTGCATAGGGTGGCAGACAGGTCACAGGGGCTTTCGAGAGCAACGGAAGGGGGCATCCAATGAGTCAGCGGGGATTTATGGCGATGGGGTTGCGGCTGCTGGGGGTGTATGCGCTGCTCGTTGCATGCATGTACTTGCAGTATACAGTCAGTATGTTGAACCAACTTCTTGCAGACCCGCGCGCTGGCCTTCTGGGGTTGCTTGCGTCCCTTTCCCCCGCAGTTGTGGGCATCGTGTTGCTTGTGTGTGCCGATCGGCTGGCCGCGTGGCTGGGATACGGCGCTGAGCCCATGGGAATCGTCACAAAGACCAGCCTTGGCAGCCGGGAATTCCAGGCCATCGGATTCTCGCTTATCGGCGTTCTCGTACTCATCCGGGCGGTTGGTCAGCTCACGGGACTGCTCGTCAACATCGTGATGATTTTCTCGCCGCCGGGCAGCATGAGTGGCCAGTTGGGGTATCTCACGACAACGTCATTGGGCAGCAGCATCGCCGTTGTGTTCCAACTCGGTGTTGGCATTGGCCTCTTCTTTGGCGGGTGCCGGCTGGCGGACTGGTGGCACGAGCGCTATGCCCCGCCGGAAGAGCTCGAGGAGGATGCTGGCGATACTAGTGGGACCCTCTGAGCGGCAGGTGCAGCGTGGCTTCTTTGGAGACCTTCGGTCGTAGAAGTGTCATGGTCGGGAGACCATGACACAGCAGAGCTGCACGTGCCGTGCAACCCTCTCGGGGTGTGGGACCGGCGCCCTCGCCGGTCATCTCCAACTCGGCCGCCGGAGGCGGCGGTCCCGCATCGGAAAGACCTTGGCGTGAGGGATGACCACCAGACTCGCTGCGGCACGGTCTGCAGACCGTGCCGCTCCGGCGACCGTTAGGTCTCCAGAGTACCGGCCGATCTCTTCGCACGCCGTGTTCTTCCCTACTCCTTCCGCGTCTGGACGGCGATGTCGTCGATGTAGAACGTTGTGGCAGCGTCTGCGTTCGAGACGAATCCGAACCAATCCAGGCGTTTGATGCCGTCACCGCTCTGGGCGAGACCTTCGAAGCGCTTCGGCTCCTGGTCCGGCAGCGTGACAGTGAGGTCGTAGGTGGCGTTGGCGTTCTTGCCCAGCACGCTGACGATCTCAAACTTTACCCAGACGCCGAGGGGCAGGTCCATGAGGTACTTGCCATTGGCGGAGAGTTGGCCGTTACGCACCCACACGCTCGGTCCGACGCGGTAGGGTGAATGGTTGTCGCGCCATTCGTGAAAAAAGACCGAACCCTCCTCGAAACGGCCCACGAAGGAACCCACGGCCGTGCCGGTCCGCAGGTGGGGCGCGTAGCTCATGTAGGGAAGAAAGGCAAACTTCTGTTCGGGCGCATCGGTGAACTTAAGGCTTTGCTTCCCCGACCCGGCGGTCTCACCGGTGACGCGGATCATCGCATCGCCTTCCCCGTCCGACGTTGACGCAGCCCGGGGCTTCTCGCCCACGGGCGTCTCTTCAAAGCCGTCCGCAATGCTCACCGGCTCCGGCACCGGCGGCGGCGTGAAGGGTTCGCGGACAATCTGCCTCGGCTTGTTGACCCATTCGGGGTCTCCGTAGAGGCCCGCTTCTGAGGAATCGAACGGTTTGAACCCAAGCGCGAGAGCGGGCGATATCTCGTTGAGGCGGAAATCGGCGTTCTGGGGGTCCGCAAAGAGCGGATCGGCGATAATGGAGTGCACGTCGTGACCCTCGGCCTGCAACTGCTCGAAATCGCGCCCGCCGAAATCGAGGTCCTCGCTCAAGGTGCTCCAGTAGCAGTTGTAATCGAGGGCGAAGTTGCCGTTGGCCCAGTGAATGCCGAGCATGTTCTCGTTGTTAGCGAAAA
>CAZFOG010000359.1:0-6540 GCA_964520685.1 uncultured Nitrospiraceae bacterium
GCCTTGAAGATTCTGGACTCGGAACGGCTGCCCGGCCCCATCAAGGGGTTCGGTGACGGTGACCCTTTCCGGCGGGAGGGACGCCACCAGCTCGGGCAGATCATAGACTTCCAGCGCGCCGTGGACGGTGTTGGCCAATTGCCGTATGGCGCGGGGCGTACGCACCACGTTAGACCATGAAACCAGGCTTCGATGCAGATGCACGGAGGCAAACAGCTGGGGCTCGAGGGCCGCGGCGTGGAGCGCGGGCGGACCGGTGCAACCGACACTGAGGAGATGGACCGCGTTGGAAGCATCGCCTCCGGGATAGCCTTGCAGGAAGCGCGCGCAGACCAGGATGTCCTCGGCACGCATGGCCAAATAGGACGAACCCAGTACGTAGGCGAGATACACGTCCTGCCAATCGGCGCCGAGGTGGCCGTTGTAGGCGGTCTTATCCGATGAGAGGGTTTCGCCGAGCCCGCGCAGGTCGACCGCCAGTACGATATGGCCCTCCAGGGCGAGCTTTTCAATGGGGCCGCCCGGGGCCGCATCGCTGTGTTTTCCCGACTCGTGAACGTAGAGGTACGCATTCGTGTCGGGATTCGGCGGCACAAAAGCAAGTGCAGGCAGAAAGATATCCGCGCCGGGACGAATGATCAGCTTGTCGATGCGGTACACCGTTCGTTCAACCGAGGCGGTCTTCTCCCACTGGGGCACGGGCAAGCCGGTGAGGGGGCGAATGCCGGTGATGGCGCGCACCTGTTGCAGCGCGGGCGCTTTGTCGGGTTGTTGCCACAGTTGCGCGCGGCCCGCGGCAAGGGTCTCGGCGTATTCGACATTGATGTCGTAGGTGGTTCGTGCCCCCGGAAGGTCCATCACGCGCCCATTGGGTGTGCACCAGGTTTCCTCTTCGGCGGCGATGGGGAAGGGGTCTTCGGTAACCGCGTCGTCGATGTGAAGGAGCCACCGCCGCATCCACCGGCATGCCGCCACGCGCATCGACTGCGGGAATCCGTGTTCGCCCTCGGTTTCAAAGAGGTCTACGCGCTCCGCGTATCCCGTTTTTTCGTAGAGGCGCTTGGCCATGCGGAAACTGTCCCAGGCGCCGTCGATGTCAAAGTAATCATCCGTGGCGGTCATGATGAGGGTGGGTTTGGGCGCGCGCATCATGACGTAGTCTTCGTGGCCCATGCCAAAGGCGATCTGGGCGTGGATGTTCTGTTCCGCGTCCTGGGGGCCGGTGGTTTCAATGTGACGCCTGAGACTGGTGATATAGCAGCCGGGCGCGGCGGCGGCAATCCGGTCATCGAGCGCCATGAGGTAGCTGGTGAGTGTGCCGCCCCCCGAGATGCCCGTGCAGCCGATGCGCCCGGGAGCGATGTCGTCGCGGCTCTCGAGGTAATCGATGCAGCGCATGCCGTCCCAGATGCGGAACATGGCGGCGTTGCGTCCCAGCAGAATGCATCCCACACCCATAAGCTGGTGCCCGAGCACGCCGCTGGTGTACGGAGTGCCGTCATCGTTGAACAACTGACGGCGTTCGCCCTGTTCGATGGGGTCGTAGCAGAGGGCGGCCATGCCGTTTTTCGCCATGAGAATCGGGGCGCGTTGGTAGAGGTCGCGGCCCTTGCCCTCGGTGCTGTGTCCGCACGGTACGAGCACTCCCGGATAGGGCGGTTCGGCTTCGGGGAGATACAGGAGTGCCGTAACAAAGAGACCGGGCATGCTCTCGAGAATGACCTTTTCGACGCGATACCCGTCGCGTTGCTGGGTATCGACGATCCGCGCGTTCAGGGGGGTCCGCTCGGGGAAACCGCCAATCTGCTCGACGAAAAAATCGTGCATTCGCTGCTGGCAGGCGCCAATCTGCTCGGGCGTCTCGAGCAGCTCATACGCGGCCAGCTTCGCGTCGATGGCTGCATGCGCGCGCGACATAAGATGGGCATTCAGCATATTCGCGCGAGGCGTGCCGTCGAGAGTCTCGGGCAGGACCGACAAGTCTTCGGCGGCCGCCAGTGACGTACAGGCAAGCGCCGCGCAGACGATTACCAAATGAGTTGAGCGGGACATGGCAGCTCCTTTGCAGGTACGCATATTTCGTGGACGCGCAACAATGCTTCCAGGGTACAGCCCAGGTTCCAGGGCACGCCGTCCGGCCGATTTGGAAGAGACGCCCCGCTGACGTTGACGTATCCGGCCCGGCCCCTACCCGCGGCGGTCATGTTCAGAAACCTCCGGCACGGGATGTTTTGGGGTCCTCTCATTGAATCACCCATTCACGCATACAGCGGTTGATGTGCGCGGCGTGTCAGAACAGCTCGCGCAGGTAGCCGTCGATCCTTTCGCGCATGGCGTTGTCGACGGCGCGCTCGAACGGCCATTCACCGGATGATGCCAGTTCCGCGAGCATGGCGCACGCCGTCTCCGCCGCCCAGGCAATCTCGTCGCAGGAGACGGCCTCGAGGGTGTTGTGCTCGGAATGGTGGTACCAGTGGCCGGGCACGTGGGTGTTGCGGCCAAACCATACGCCGGGAATGCCGCGTGCGGTGAACGGGAACTGGTCCTGATACGGGCAGACACCGGCGTAGGCCGTGCCGTACTCGAGGCGCTCATCAACGACGCCGCGCACATAGGCTTCCATCTCGGGCGTGCCGGTGCACATGACTTCCGATAGCCCGAAATGGGCGCCGATGCTGTCGAAATTGCACACCCACGCGATGCGCTCGAGGTCGGCGGCCTGCTCGCAGACGTACCGGTTCGAGCCTACCGACAATTGTTCCTCGGCGCCGAACCCGATGAAGCGCAGCGTGTGTTTTCGCTCGAGGCCGCGCAACCGGCGCGCGCACTCGAGTGTGGCCGCGATACCGCTGGCGTTGTCGTCCGCCCCCTGGCCGATCGAGACCGAGTCGATGTGGCCGCTCACGACGATGATGCGCCCGTGGGGGTCCTGGCCCGGCAGTTCGCCGGCCGCGTTCCATGAGGTCGCGTCCCTCATGCTTCCCGAACAGGTCAGCCTGACCCGCGATACGCGCTCGCGGGCGAGGCCATAGGCGTCCATGAGCGAGAGGTACGCCATGGGTTTCGTGATGTGTTTCATGAACCGTTCGCCCACGCCATTCGCGATGGGCCAATCGGTCTGCATGCGCGTATCCACAAAGAGGAGCGCCGCCAGGCCCGATTGATGCAGTTCGATAAAGACGCGCTCAGACTCGCCGTACCCGCCCAGGAAGAGGCCGATCTTCCCGTCCAGAGCGCCGCCGCGCAGGCCCTGTTCCCAATCGACGGGCTCGAAGAAGACGAGGCCGCCCTCGAGACCCTCCGGCGGCGTCGCGGGCGAATGGGTGACGTGCTGGGCATCGAGCACAGGACCGCCGGGCGTCACCTGCACCGACGCGCTGCCGGGCAGCCACCGTTTGCAGGAGAACGCGAGTTTCCCGGTGTTCACGAGGCCGAGTTCGCGGAACCGGTCGAGCATGTAGTCGGCAACCCGCTCCTCTTCCGGGGAACCGGCAAGACGGACCCCGACGGTCGCGCACATGAACTCCATGTCCCGTTGAATCTGTGATATTCCAGTGCGGTCTCTGAGTCTTCGCATCGTCATCCCTCTTCGTGAAGCTGTGGAAGCAACCGGGGGGCTGCCCGCTTTTCGCGCGGCGGCCGCGTGCATGATAGTATGCGGCGGCAATGGACAGACCGCAAATTCGAGGAATATATGTTCGGGTTTTTCAAGAATCGCCGTCGAAATAAGCTGCGCGCCATGCCCTTCCCGGATGCATGGGAAAAGACGCTCGAGAAGAACGTGCCGTATTACCGGTGCCTTCCCCGGGACGACCAGCGCGAACTCCGGCGCCATATCAAGGTCTTTCTCGGGGAGAAGCACTTCGAGGGGTGCCGCGGGCTTGCCATGACCGATGAAATCCGCGTTACCGTGGCGGGCCATGCGTGCGTGTTGCTGCTGCACCGGGAAACGGACTATTTCCCGTCCCTCGTGACCATCCTGGTCTATCCCAGCGCATTTGTCGTCAAAACCGTGTCTCCAAGTTACGACCCGTTCCCGATTTTCGGGGAGGAAGCGCGCGACGGCGAGGCCTGGCAGCGCGGCGTGGTGGTGCTCGCATGGGATTCCGCCCACGAGGGATTCCGCCACCCCCACGACGGCCAGAACGTGATCCTCCACGAATTTGCCCATCAGTTGGACCTCCAGGATGCCGGCGCGGAGGGGTTTCCGCCCGATGTACCGCCCGGGCTTCGCCTGCGATGGGGCCAGGTGCTGAGCGCGGTCTACAAGCAGTTGTGTGACGACGTGGATCACGGGCGGCAGACCCTGCTGGACCCTTATGGCGCTACGAATCCGGCCGAATTCTTTGCCGTGGCGACGGAGTTCTTCTTCGAATGCCCCCAGGCGCTGAAAATGGGCCATCCGGAGCTGTACGACGTGTTTCGCGAGTACTACCGCCAGGATCCCGAGGCCTTGTATGCGGCCAGCCAGGGTTGAAAAGCGAATCAAGCGCGTCGACGCTTTTCTGAACGCGCTGCGCGCGGAGGTTCAGGCGGCGATACGGTCGCACCTTCCGGATAGAGCGCCGCTCCGGGTGCTCGAGGCGGGTTGCGGCTCGACCACCCAGCTCCCCGTCGAGCCGCAGTGGCATGTGACCGGCATCGACATCAGCGAGCGGCAGTTGTCGAGGAACACCCTCCTGCACGAGAAGGTTCTCGGGGACATCGAGACGCATCGGTGGCCGCCCGGGTCGTTCGACCTCATCATCTGCTGGGACGTGCTCGAGCATCTGCCCCATCCCGACGCAGCGCTGACGAACCTCTTCGGCGCCCTGGCGGAGGGAGGGCTTGTGGTGCTCGCTTTCCCGCACATTCTCTCGATCAAAGGGCTCGTCACCAAGTTCACACCATTTTCCGCAGCTGGCCTGTTCTACCGGCATGCGATTGGCGATAGACGCGACCTGTCCGAACTCGATCAGTTCCCCACGCGCATGCGATGGGACATTCTGCCCCGAAGAGTCGTTGCCCTGGCGCAGCAACAGGGGCTCGAGGTGTGTTACCGGAAGGTCTACGAAGGGCCCGTCCAGCGGTATTTGCGGGCCCTGAACCGACTGACGGACACGGCGTTTCTCGTTGCGGACATCATTCTGAAGACGCTAACCCTCGGCAAGTTTCATCCCAATCGCACGGATTGTATACTGATTTTCCGAAAGCCAGCAGGCACACGATAAGGGTGCGCGGCAGAGCGCCGCTTCACGGGCCGTGATTCCATGGCCAACCAGAACACGGAAAGGAAAAGCATGATGCATGTGACCAACAGCCGGCGCGCATTTCTGAAGGCCGCGGGACTCACCACCGCGGCTGCGTTTGTGCGCCCCGTCTTTGCGCAGGACACCACCCCGGAGGCAGCGGTGGCGGCGCCCCGCATTCTCGCGGGACCCTACCTTCAGCATGCTACGCCCGATGCAGTGACGGTGATGTGGATTACGGACAAGCCCTGCGTGAGTTGGGTGGATTATGGTCCGACGGCTGATTTGGCGCGGCGGTTGCAGGACAGCCGCGACGGCCTGATCGATGCGTACGAGACGGTTCACAGCATCCGGCTCACCGGGTTGACGCCCAGACAACCGTGCTATTACCGGGTCACGTCACAGGAAATCGTCCGCTTCAATCCCTATCAGGTGGATTTCGGCGGCGAGGTTCAGAGCGAGGTGATCCAATACGCGCCGCCGCTGCCCAATGCGGACAAGGTTGCAGTTGCCGTGATGAACGACGTGCACCAGATTCCGGAGACCTGGTCGCAGCTTCATGCCCTGGCCGCGAAAGAGCCCTTTGATTTTCTGGCGGTAAACGGCGATCTGCTCGGTCACATTCAGGATCAGGAACAGGTAGCGTCGCTGTTTCTCGAACCGTGTTCCGCGCCGCTCGGGGGCGCGCGCCCCTTTGTGTTTGTGCGCGGCAATCACGAAGCACGCGGGCAGCACGCACGGCAGTTGCTCGAGTACTTCGACCTTCCCAATGGAGGCTACTACTACGCCTTCACATGGGGCCCGGTATATTTCCTGGTCCTCGACGGTGGGGAAGACAAATCGGACCAGAGCAAGGAGTATTTCGGCCTGGTGAATTTCGAGCCCTATCTCCGGAGACAAGCGGAATGGATCGCGGAACAGGTGAACAGCGACGCGTTTAGGGAAGCCGCGTTCCGGGTGGTTCTGTGCCACATTCCGTTGACGCCTTCAGAGGGCGGCATCAAGTACCGCGTGCCCATCATCGCTGCGCTCAACGGCGCGGGGGTCGACCTGTCGATATCGGGCCACACCCACAGACATGCCTATTTGGAACCCGAAGCGGACCGCGATTATCCCGTCGTCATTGGCGGCGCGAACGAACCTGAGAATGCTACACTCATCCGGGTCGAGGCCGATCGCGCGGTGATGCGCATGCGCATGCTCAAGACCGACGGCACAGTACTGGAAGAGCGCGAATACCGGGCCAGACAGGCGCCATAACCCGGCGCACAACGGGTCAACTGTTCTATTCGCTGGCAAGAATGCAGGCGAG
>CAZFOG010000360.1:0-6501 GCA_964520685.1 uncultured Nitrospiraceae bacterium
ACGATTTTGGATACTAATGCCCAGATTTAAAGGACTTTTAGAGAACCTACACCTGTTCATATAACTGCTGTGTACATAGCGAGGAACAATTTCGAATGAACAACTTCGGTGAAAAAGTAAGCTTCGTATGGTCCGTTGCCGACCTTCTGCGAGGGCCCTACCGGCCGAATCAATACAAAGATGTCATGCTCCCCATGACCATGCTTCGCCGCCTTGATTGCGTCCTGGAGCCCACAAAGGAAAAGGTCCTGGCGGAGGAAAAGAAGCTTGCCGGCGGCAAGGTAAAGAACATCGAACCCCTTCTTTGCCGCGTGTCGGGCGTTCCCTTTTACAACACCAGCCGCTACACCTTCGAAAAGCTCAAGGGCGATCCCAACAACATCGCCGCGAACCTGACCCATTACATCAAGGGCTTCTCTGCCCGGGCCCGGGACATCATCGAGAACTTCGGCTTCGAAGAGCAGATCGCCAGGTTAGAGAAAGCTGACCGGCTTTACCTGGTCGTTTCCAAGTTCTGCGAAATCGACCTGCACCCGGCCGTCGTTTCGAACATCGAGATGGGCTACATATTCGAGGAACTTATCCGGAAATTCAACGAGGTATCAAACGAAGAAGCCGGTGATCACTTCACCCCCCGCGAGGTCATCCGCCTCATGGTCAACCTCATCTTTATGCCGGATGGCGACATCCTGACCCCCAAGGGGATCCTGAAGACCCTCTACGATCCCGCCTGTGGGACCGGGGGAATGCTTTCCGTAGCCGAGGATTATGTCTGTGAGCTTAATCCAGATGCTCGCCTGGCGTTAGCATACTAATGATTAATTGGAGGGACTATCATTGGCTATAAGCGAAACTGTATTAGAGATGCACTATCACAAGCCTCTTATGGACCTTTTTCGCACGACGTTCGGATTGGGTCCAGGAGGGCAAATAAATTTCTTCAAATACTCTCCCCAGAAAGAATGCTTTGTTGGATTCGATCAAGCATATGTTATGACTGACCTCGGTGTTGACGATTTTTTTAACATTCTTCAGCGAAGTGCCATGTCCAATAATTACAATTTGAGTGAAATATTTGTTGGTTATTTTTTACAATTCAAAGTTGTCAAGCCTATGCAGAAACGGTCAAGATATACACCACCCCAAGTTGATAATCGCCCCTATTACAGAGTCGACCTTGATACACAGAAGAATGCATATACTGGCATATCTCAGCATGAACTACTGTTCAACCTCAGTCGGAACCGCGGCGCAATGGTCTATTACGCGTGCCCCATGCTTTTTGAACGCTGGGAGCTTTACGAAGTAAATGTAGACCTTGATAAGTTGAGGCTTGCTGACCTGCAAAGTTGTCCGGAAAGCTATTCAGACAACGACAACCATTATATTTTCTTTAACAATGTCAATGAAGTTCCTATTTGGCGGAGTGAACCGATTATTGGAAAGGCTATTTCTCCGCTTAGTTTTGCTCATTTATTGTTAGAGCGCGTTAAGTCTATACAGCCCGTAAAATCAATGAAAACACTATTTGATATTCTGACAAATATAGAAGAAGTTGGCCTTAGCTCACAGGCAAAATATTTTAAAGAAAAAAAGCACCGTGACATACTGGAATTAACGCATGACGCTTTAACTATCATAAGGGTACGTAGTGATTGATATGTAAAGAACATTAAAACGTCGCCTCTTCAGATCGCACGCCGGTGGCGCGCTCGGGGTGAGCTTTTCGTTAGGTGGAAAATAACTAATGGGAAGAAATCTTTACAATATAGGTTTCTGGGAAGAATACATCAGAAACCAATTCATTAAGCAAATTGAATTATTAAACGAATCTATTCAAAACAGACTAATTCCGACATTCGATAATATTGAAACAGAAGCCGAGGAATTATCAGAAAAGGAATGGAACAGGTTATGCTTTTTATGTTACTCACCAGATATCGATTCTGAAGACCTAGCCGAAAAAGCTCAAGAGGCTGGTATCGATTATTACATAACACTTTCAGGAATTAAACAGGCCGTTTTAAATATTACGGCAACAGCAATATACCACCTATTTGAGCAACAAATAATTTTCTTTTTAAGGAGAGAAGTGCTACGCCCAACGCAGGAAAATGACATTGGATTAATGAAGTTATCTTATTTTAGAAAGTTACTGCTGGCCGATGGTATTGATATATTTTCTTTTCGATCGTGGGGAAAAATTGAAGAATTAAGGGTCGTCTCAAATACCGTTAAACATGCTGAAGGGGATTCAGCAAGCAAGCTGCGTGAAATGCGGCCTGATATGTTTAAACACCCTACTCTCAGAAACCATCCTGAAATGGACATAATGCAAAGCGCAGTAACACGTGTTTACTTGTCTATTGCTGGTGATGATATTTTTGTGCTTCCAAAAGACTTATCGGAATATAAAGATGCATTAGTTGATTTTTGGGTGGAATTTATATCAGTTTGCTCTAATTCTGAAGCAAATATTGACACTTAACCAGCTTCTTGTAGGGACGCGCAAAAACCAGCGCGCTATATAGCAGCGCCTTTAGCTACCAGGATCTTCGGGATAGAAAGGCAACGATGTAATCATGACAAGCAAGATTTCGATCCACAAGGCGCTGCAAAACTTCGCCGCTGCCGTTACGGAAAAGATGACCCAACTCACTCCCGGTGAGCCCGAAGACCAGGTGCGCGGCCCTTTTGAGAACTTTATAGCGGGCGTAGCTGATGCCCTCGGCTGGAAAGTCGTCTGCACGGGCGAATCTCCCCTTCCAGATCGCCTTGGTCGTCCCGACTACGCGGTTCATCTCAACGAGTTGCTCGCCGGATACGTCGAGCTGAAGGCCCCCGGCGTGGGCGCGGCATCCAACCGCTTCAAGGGCCACAACCGCGACCAGTTCAGTCGCTTCTCCGCCATCCCGAATATCATTTACACCGACGGCAACGAATGGGCGCTCTATCGCAACGGCGAACTCGTGGGTAAGATCGTCCGTCTCGTAGGCGATGTGGCCACCGACGGCTCCAAGGCTGCCGCGCTGCAAGACGCCGACACCCTCGAACATCTCCTACGCGATTTCTTCTCGTGGCAACCCATCATTCCAACCGACAGCAAGGGCAAGATCGACCTTAAGGAATTTGCCGCGCTGCTCGCACCGCTCACACGCATGTTGCGGGACGATGTAACCGACGCTCTCAAAAACCCCGCTTCGCTCCTCGTCCAGTTGGCTAAGGATTGGCGGCAACTCCTCTTCCCCGACGCACCCGACGAGCAATTCGCCGACGCCTACGCTCAGACTGTAACATTTGCTTTGCTATTGGGCCGCAGCGAAGGGGCTGACCCGCTCACGCTTGACAGCGCTGAAAAGACGCTCGCTGCCCAACATAACCTCCTCTCCCGCGCCCTGCAAGTCCTGACCGACCCCGGTGCGCGCGCCGAAATGGCCGCCTCACTCGATCTGGTCCTACGTGTCATCGCCGCTGTGCCGCCCACCACATTCACCGGACCCGAAGATCCCTGGCTTTACTTCTACGAAGATTTCCTCGCAGCCTACGACCCCAAACTGCGCAAGGACGCAGGGGCCTATTACACACCCGTCGAGGTCGTACGCTGTCAGGTGCGCCTGATCGACGACCTGCTTGTCAACCGCCTGAACAAGCCGCTGGGCTTCGTCGATCCCGGCGTCGTCACGCTCGATCCAGCCGCCGGCACGGGCACCTACTTGCTTGGCGTCATCGAACACGCCCTCGGCCGCGTCGAAGCTGAACAGGGCGCGGGCGCCATCGCTGGGCAAGCCACCGAACTGGCAAAGAACCTCTACAGCTTCGAATTGATGGTCGGTCCCTACGCCGTATCCGAATTGCGCGTCAGCCGCGCCCTGCGCGACCAAGGTGCGGACCTACCCCCCGACGGCACGCACGTTTATCTCACAGACACGCTCGAAAGCCCTCATGCCAAACCGCCCCAACTACCGCTTTTTCTCCGTCCCATTGCAGAGCAGCATGCCAAGGCGCTCAAGGCTAAGAGTGACGTTCCTGTAATCGTTTGTCTTGGCAATCCTCCCTACGATCGCCATGAGGCAGCCACCATCGACAACAAAGCTCATACTGGCGGCTGGGTCCGCTGGGGCGAAACGGAGAAAGGAACCGACGCAATCTTCCGCGATTTCCTCGACCCCGTTATTGCCGCCGGGTATGGCGTCCATGTCAAGAACCTCTACAATCTCTATGTTTACTTTTGGCGCTGGGCGCTGTGGAAGGTCTTCGAGCACCCCGCCGCCAATGGGCCCGGTGTTGTAAGTTTCATCAGCGCGTCAAGCTATCTTGATGGCAATGCTTTTTGCGGAATGCGCGAGCACATGCGCCGATTGTGCGATGAAATCTGGATCCTCGACCTCGGAGGCGAAGGTCGCGGCACGCGCAAAGACGATAATGTTTTTGCCATTCAGACGCCCGTCGTAATCGCTATTGCAGTCCGTTCGAGAAAAGCGAAGGAGGATAAGCCCTCGAAAGTCCATTATGCTCGCATCGAGGGTAGCCGCGACGCCAAACTCGCAGTACTTGATGCCATCGTTGATTTCAAGATGATTAAATGGGAGGATTGTCCCGCGGACTGGCAGGCCCCTTTCCGCCCAGCGGGCAAGGGCGATTACTTCCAACTACCACTCTTGACGGATCTTATGCCTTGGCAACAATCTGGCATAAAGGCAGGCCGAACCTGGGTGATTGCTCCGGAAGAAGAGACACTCAAACGATGCTGGAGCTCATTACTCCACGAAGATCGAGATAGACGTAGAAATCTTTTCAAGGATTCGCCAACAGGACGCAAAATTCAAGAAGGGGCTACACAACTTCCCCCTTCGAACGCCAAACTCAGGCCTATTTTGGATTTACCGAGAGAAGAGCCACCGACTAACATAATAAGATTGGCTTACCGATCCTTTGATCGGCAATACATCTTTGCAGATGCGCGATTGATTGATAGACCAGGACCCGCCCTCTGGCGCGTACACGGGGAACGGCAGTTGTATTTGACGAGTCTGCTTAACCACCCACTTGGACAGGGGCCTGCGGCAACAGCATCTGCGCTGATTCCCGATCTTCATCATTTCCGTGGTTCTTATGGAGCAAAGGAAGTTTTTCCGCTATATCGCACAGCTGACGCTTCGGAGGCGAATATTCTTCCCGGCCTGCTTGAATTACTGTACAAGGCATTCAAGCGCACTGTGATGCCGGAGGATTTCCTTGCCTATGTCTATGGCGCGCTGGCGTCACCGGCCTTCACGACGCGCTTTCACAAGGAACTGGAGACGCGTGAGCTGCGCGTGCCTATCACAAAAGATATTGCAATCTTCGAGAAAGTGCGAGACGCCGGCGCGCGGTTGCTCTGGCTGCACACTTACGGTGAACGGTTTGTTCCTGAGGGCGAGCAGCGCGGCCAGGTTCCGCGTGGTGCAGCAAGATGCACGAAGGCCGTTCCAGGCGATGTCGGCGGCTACCCGGAAGATTTCGACTACAATGAAATGACCCGGAAATTGCATGTGGGAAAGGGCGAGTTTGCACCCGTTGCCCGCGAGGTATACGAGTTCGAGGTGTCGGGCCTCAAGGTGGTTCAGTCGTGGCTTAAATATCGGATGAAAAAGGGCGCAGGAAAGAAGTCTTCGCCGCTCGACGACATCCGCCCCGAACGCTGGACCAGCCAGTTCACGACTGAGTTGCTCGAACTGCTCTGGGTTCTGGAGGATACGGTTAAGATTTATCCCGAACAGGCAGAACTCTTGGCAGAAGTTGTTGCTGGTGAATGTTTTCAATCCGATGAACTTCCCAAAGTTTCTGCCATATTGCGCAAACCCCCACAAATAAAGGGCAAAGGCAATGATTTATTAAAATTGATGCAAGATGATTGAGAAAAGATTTTTCTGACCATAATATTGTCAGCCAGCACCTGCTCCAGCAGGTCTATGATAAGATCCGGGGGGCTGAAATTACACCGTAACAAATTCACACGGCGATGGGCAGTATGTTTTGATGAAGGGGGATCCTACTATGGAGCCGAAAGTGACACATTACCCACCGATGAAGGAGGAATGGCTGGTGCCTGTTTATCGGAGCGAGCCGGACCTGGACAACCCACAGAATTACTCGCCGCTGGAAGTCGTTGGCCAGGCGTCAATTTCTAATCCGTCGGAACCACTTGAACACATTCTTTTCGTGTCCCACTGGTAAAACCATCTGGTCGCAACAGAATTGATTTCACGCACACCGTTGTCGCAGATACCCAGGCAATCATTCATTTACGCTAAAGGCGCCATACACGCTATATCTCGTTGGCGTACACGCTCCTGACTTCCTCCGGCTGGATACAAAGATAATCAAGCGTCTGCCGCTGTGTACTGTGGTTGAAGCACACCATGAGCTCCGGGAGCCCCACCCCGAACCGGACCCGCTGCTGGTAGCCGAACGTTTTTCTTAACGTGTGTGCCCCATAGTTCCCCTTCAGGTTGATGGCCT
>CAZFOG010000361.1:0-6486 GCA_964520685.1 uncultured Nitrospiraceae bacterium
GGTTTTTGGGCCCAGAGCCACAATCATGCGCAAGATGCGCATGCCACCTCAACGCTGTCGCGCATCTCCCCCTTCGGAGGGGGTGGAACGCCGGAAGGCGTTCTGGGGGAGGATTCTTAGCGTGCAGAAACCGATTCTTCGAGGCAGGGGCCACAAACGACCCGTCTCAGAAGGACCATTCGTGCGGGGCGCATTAAGTGCAATTGCCCTGGCACTTCAGCGCCGGTGGAGCAATCGGGCGGTTGCATTGGCGTGCGCGGGTTTCTATGATGCTTGGACGGCGCGATGGGAATACGGGCAGCGGCGCGGGTTTGCCGCAGGCCGGGACGGCCGGAAAGGCAGGCAAAAATGAAGCGGTTGGTGTTTCCGGTATTTGTGCTGGTCATGGCGATGGGGTGTGGCACGATGATGAAGAAGGAGGCAGGCCCGCTCGAATGCTGGCCGGTGGATCCGCTGGTCAAGGTGTTTCGCGACGCGGCGCCGGGCGATGGCGGCGCGGCCCATGCCGACGCGGCGCGCGGCGAGCATGCATCGTTTCAGATTGTGGTGCGCGCGGAAAGGCCGCTCACCGGGTTGACTGCCGAAGCATCACCGCTGAAGCGCACGCGCGGTGGCGAGACCCTCGAGGTGGAGTCCGTGCGCTTCGTCGGCTATGTTCCCGTGGACCGGCCGACCCAGACGCCGTCAACGGACCAGTTGCGAAAGCCCCCGGCGGATTATCCGGACCCCTTGCTCGAGGAAGTACGGATGGACGTTGCCGCCGGCGAGGCGCAGCCGGTCTGGATAACGGTGGCGGTGCCGGTCGATGCAAAACCGGGCATCTATCGTGGTACGGTGACGCTCAAAGGGCAGGCCGGCGACGTGACAGCGGCCGCGGAAGCGCCGGTGACCTTGCGCGTCCACGACGTGGCTGTCGAGAAGACCCGGTTGTGGGTAACCGAGTGGTACAGCATGCAGTGGCAGCACATGGCAATCGCTCCCGAGCCCGAATCGGAAGAGTACTATGCGCTCCTGCGCCGCTACGCCCGCAACATGGCCGAACACCGCCACAATGTGGCCCTGATCTCGGCGATAGGTCTCGCCGCCTATGGCGCAGACGCCGGCGGAGCGCTCACGTTCGATTTCTCGAGGTTCGACCGGTGGGTCACCATCTTCCAGGAAGAGGGCGTTATCGGCCGCATCGAGGGCGGGCACATCGGCGGGCGCGTGGGGGGCTGGGAGTCGGACTTCGTCGTCCAAACTCGCCGGGTCCACGAGGGGAACGTCATCAGCGAAAACGTGGCGCCGGATACCCCGGAAGCCGATGCGTTCTATGCCCAGTTCTTCCCGGCGCTGGTCGCCCATCTCAAGGACAAGGGGTGGCTCGGGATTTACATGCAGCATCTGGCCGACGAGCCCATCGAGAGCAATGTGGATTCGTACCGGGCCATGGCTGCCCTGGCGCGAAAATACGCGCCCGACCTGCCGATCATGGAGGCGTGCCACACCAAGGAACTCACCGGGGCGATGGACGTCTGGGTGCCCCAGTTGAATTACTGGCACCGCGACCACGAACACTACCGTGAACGCCAGGCAGCGGGCGACGAGGTCTGGATGTACACGTGCGTGTTTCCCCAGGGCGAATATGCCAACCGGTTTCTCGAACAGCCGCTGATCAAGACCCGGCTGTTGCACTGGATCAATTTCCGGTACGGCGCGACCGGCTACCTGCATTGGGGGTATAACCACTGGACCCCGGATAGTCCCTTCACCCACACCACCCGGCCCCATGGAGGACCGGAGTATCTGCCCGCGGGCGACCCCTGGATTGTGTATCCGGGTAAGGAAGGCCCGCTGGATTCGATACGGTTCGAGGCCATGCGCGACGGCATCGTGGACCATGAGCTGCTCTGCATGCTGGCCGGGGAGGATGCCGAAGCAGCGGAAGGGCTTGCCTCGAAACACATCCTCGACTTCGACCAGTACGAAACCGGCGTCGAGGCGTTCCGCGCTACCCGCCGCGAGCTCCTCGAGCGGTTGGCGAAAAAGTAACGCCGGAAGGTTGTGAGCGCGGGCTTTGTGGACCGGGTGAACGCACTCGATCAGGTGGATGGGGGTATGTCTCCCAGTTTTTCCGGCATGAAAGGACTGGCATGACCGAATCGCGGGAAGGCGGAAGCGTGGAGAACAACGGATTGGTGATCGACGCGGATTATCCGGGGGGAAACATCGTCGTCGAGGGCATTGAAGGCGATGCGGTGCGGCTGCGGCCCGACTTGCGCGACACCACTACCTGGTGGTTCTACTGGAATTTCCGGGTGCGCGGCGCGGCGGGCCGTACCGTCAGTTTTGTGTTCAGCGGCCAGAATCCCATCGGGGTGCGTGGCCCTGCCGTGAGCACCGATTCGGGAAAGTCCTGGGCGTGGCTTGGCACGGAAACGGTCAAGGCCGGTTCGTTTCGGTACACGTTCGCTGCGGACTGCAACGAAGCGCGGTTTGCCTTCACGTGTCCGTATCTCGAGGCCGATCTTCTGGAGTTCCTCGCTACGCACGACGCCGGCGGGCTTATTGAAACCGGCGAGCTCTGCACGTCGGCGCGCGGCCGCCGCGTCGAATGGCTGCAGGCCGGCGCCCCGAGTGGCGATGCCCGGTACCGGGCCGCCCTGTTCTGCCGTCACCATGCCTGTGAAGCCATGGCGAGCTTCGTGCTCGAGGGCGTGTTCGAGGCCGTCGTGAGCGACACGCCCCATGGCCGGTGGCTTCGCGAGCATGCGCGGATACTGGCCGTCCCCTTCGTCGACAAGGACGGCGTGGAGCAGGGCGACCAGGGCAAAAACCGGGCCCCTCACGACCACAACCGCGACTACATCGAATCCAGCATCTATCCGGAGGTGCGGGCCATCCGCGAGTTCGTGCCCCCATGGTCCGGGGGCAATCTCACCATAGGCCTCGATCTGCACTGTCCATGGATTCGCGGCGGGGCAGGCTCGCCCGGCGACAACGAACAGGTGTTTTTCGTCGGGGGTCCCGATCAGGAAAGCTGGGCGCGTGCGCAGGTGCTGGCGTCGATGCTCGAATCCGTGCAGAGCGGTCCCATTGTCTATTCGCCGAAATACGACATGCCCCACGGGGTGGGATGGAATACCGGCACGGGCAACTGCTCGCAATGGCTGGCCGGTCTTGCGGGCGAACCCGCGGCCGCTACCATTGAGATACCCTATGCCAATGCGGGCGGTACGACCGTCACTCCGGCAACGGCGCGTCTCTTCGGCCACGACCTCGCGCGGGCCATGCAGAAATACCTCGATGAAAAAACCCAGTGATGCGCCCGCCCGCCACCGCCGGGAGGCAGGCGAGTCTGACGGTGCTTGTGGAGCTTACCCGGGCGGGTCCGGAGGCGCCGCGGGAGGTGTCCCGTCAGGAGCAGGCGCTTCGGGCGCCGCATACGGGGCCGTTTCTTCGATGCGCAGGTCGGCGCGGCGTTCCTTCCCCCCCAGTGACTTGTAGCGGATGTACTGTAGAAAGGCCTGGCGTTTGTCGCCCCGCGCATAGTAGAAGTCGGCCAGTATCAGTACCAAATCGCGGTTATCAGGCAATACCGGCACTGTTTTGGTGAGCAAGTCGACACCCTTGTCGTATTCCTGCCAGCGCATGTACTGCTTGGCCACCGCCGGCACGATCTGCAGCAGATAGTGTTGGGCGCAGAAATCCTCGGGGTCAATCTCGAGCGCCCGGATGAAGTAGTCCTCCTGCCCGCTGCCCATCATGCCACCGTAGTACTTGCTGACGCCCTCGAGATCGATGCGGCGGGCCTCGTGGCGGCGCTGGACGGCTGCGCGCAGCGCCTCGGCCCCCTCTTCCGGGATACCCTCGAACGAGATTCTGGAGAGGGGACTCTCGAAATGGGGGAGCATCTGGTCGAGGGTTTCCGCTACGTGCCGTTCGTACATGAGTTTGGGCGCGACGAACTCTGCCCACGGCCGGTCGTCGGTCATGAGCTGACCGCCCTTGGCATAGGCGTCCAGGGCTTCCTTGCCCATGAAGAAGCTGGCCAGCAGTTCGGGGATGTCGTGATAGCCAACCGCTGCCAGGGCCTGGCACACGGCGGGGTCCTCGAGCCGTTCGCGCAGCGCCGCGATGTCGATCACGAGCGGCTGGTTCGACCCCGTGAGAAACAGGTCGGCATTGACAAACCATGCGCAGTAGTCAGGAAACACAGAGGTGAAGGTGTAGACGAGAGACCGCACAATCTCGGGATTCAGGCTGTGCAGCGGCACCCATTGCGATACCACTCCGCCCGGCGCGAGATGGGCCAGGCAGGACTCGTAATACTCGCGGGTATAGAACGTCGAAACCCCCGCCTGCGCCAGCGGCATGGGCTCGAATGTGATCAGGTCATACCGATTGTCGGTGGTGAGCAGAAAATTGCGCCCGTCGTCGATGATAAAGCGAATCTTGGGATTCTCGATAACGTTGAGGTTGTGCTCTTTGAAGAAGTGCGCCGCCTCGAGAACATCTGCCGACAATTCGACCGCGTCAATACGGGTGAAGTCCTCGGAAAGGCCGAGCGTGCCCGCGGTGATGCCCGAGCCGAAACACATGAACAGGACATTTTCGGGGTCGTGCGAAAACATGAGGGGCAACGCGCCCTGGAGGCGGTTCATCCGCACGCCCTTCTCGATCGAAGCTGTGGCCTGCATGGCGTTGATCCACAGATAGCGGCCCGCTTCCTCGCCGTCCTCGACGCCTTCCTCGGCCACCACCACGGTTCCCTCGACGCCCTCGTCGTAGTGCAGGATTTCGCTCTTCTCGGACAGGTAGGCTTGGTTCACGGCCATGCCAACGTTTTCGGGCATATGCGTGAGCGCCCAGACCAGCAGGCCCGCCGCCGCAACGACCACAACGCCCTTTCGGAGAAAGGTCCGTCCCGGACTGGCCAGGGTCACAACGAGCCCACCCGCAAACAGCGCCGAGGCCAGCGTGACGATGCCCCAGTGGGTGCCCAGCAGCGGGATCACCAGGAACGCGCCCGCAAGACTTCCCAGCACGCCGCCAAAGGTGTTGGCGCTGTACAGGTGCCCGATGTCGCGTCCCAGCCGTTCCCGGCCGGCCGTTACCGCCCGCACCACAAACGGAAAGGTCATGCCGAACAAAAACGTGGGCAGAAACAACACCGAAAACGTCAACAGGAACTTGCCCCGGACTATCCCCGCCCATTTGAAGCCGGCCTCCTGCATCATCGGCCCCATCTGCGCGGCAATGCGGGCGAAATTGCCCAGCATCAGGATGCACGCGATGCCCACGCACATCTCGATGACCCCAAAGGCAAACGCGGGACTCTTGACGCGGTCCGCCAGGACCGCGGCCACGGCGCTTCCCGTCGCGATGCCGCACAACATAGCCACGAGCATGGTTGTGAACGCGTAGGTGGTTCCGGTAAACACCAATACCAGCAGCCGGGTCCACACCACCTCGAGGGCGAGCGCACAGAAGCCGGATAACGCGAACACGGCGATTACCAGTGCCACCTTCCCGGCGGACACAATGGCCTCGGGCTTGTCCGTTTGTATCGCGTCCGCTTCGGCGCGTTCCCCGCCCGTGGTCACCACCTTCGACAGGCCAATCGCCAGCAGCCCGGCCACGGCGTTGGCCGCCGCACCCGCCAGGGTAGCGCGGAAGTAGCCATACTGGGCCAGAAGCCAGAACCCGGCAAATGCGCATCCCGCAACAGCCCCAAACGTGTTGATGCTGTACAAGGCGCCGATGCGCAGGCCGCGCGTCCGCGCGCTTGTGGTTACGAACTTGGCCAGCAGCGGCAGGGTTGCCCCCATAAGCACCACCGGCACCAGCAGAAAGGCCAGCGACAGCACGGCCCGCAGCCCGATAGCAAAGGTCCGCTGATTGGCAAAGGCCCGCAGGGCCGGGACCACCACCCCCTCCGCCGGCATGATCATCACGATAAACAGGATTGCCCACGCCCCGATGAGGATCTCGAACACGCCGTACAGGCCCAGCGGATTCCTGCTGCGGTCGGCCAGCCGCCCTCCCCACAGGCTCCCGAGCGCCAGGCCCAGGAAGAAGATCGACAGCACCGTCCCTACCGCGTAGGCGGCCGTTCCGAAAAGCAGGACGAGCTTCCGCGTCCAGACCACCTGGTACAGGAGCCCGCAGGCGCCTGACACGAAGAAGAAGCTCAATACCGTCAGGAATACCGCCAGTTCGCGCAATCCCGACCGGTGATTCCTGATAAACCGCACAACAACGCTACGCGAGGTGTCCATAACTGCCCGTCCTGATAGTGGCCAAGAAGAAGTGCGTGCAGATGCTAGCCGACACCCTCGCGTAGAGTCAAAGAACGGGCATGGCCAGGGCGTAACGGAGGGCGGGTTTTCTAACCCGCCATGAATCAACGCGCGGGCCGAATGGGCCGCGCTTCCAGTCTTGTATTGGATCGGAGCGCGGGCGTGTCCGCCCGCGGTGCTCTACGGGACGGGTTGGAAAACCCGT
>CAZFOG010000362.1:0-6420 GCA_964520685.1 uncultured Nitrospiraceae bacterium
GCCCACTCTGCCCCTGACTCTCAAAGCAACATGGAAGGGGCACGAGCGTGAATTCGCCGTGCCCGCACCGTGACCAGGCGCATCTTCAAAACACAGTGTCGCAGGGCTTACTATCGGTCTTATGAGACCTATACGTCGTATGGGTCATATAGAGCCTGTGGGCTCAGCCCCGTCAAATGGTTGTCCCTACCCTTCACACCTCACTCTTCCGCCGGCGTCTCGACCCAGGCCTGATTGAATTGGTAGTGCAGGGCGCTGCTGATGAGGTGAATCACGCCGTCGGGGGCCTGAACGGCAACGAGATAGCCTTTGGGTTCGGCGTGGGTGGCGTCCATGACGAACTCGCGGGTCCACGCGCCGCCGTCGAAGGTGCCGGCATCGTCGCCCGGGGTCACCAGTTTCCGCACGGGCCAGGTTTCGCCATCGTCGTACGAGATCGCCGCGAACATGCCGTATCCCGTGAAGGTCGACCCGTCCGCGCGGGCAAATTCCATCCCCTGTTTTTCCTTGGCGCTGCTGGGGTCCGTGAAGGAAACCAGCAGGACTGGTCCCTCTTTCAAGCGCCGCATGGTCAGGCGCTGTCCGCCACTCACAGGCGGGAATGGACTCGCCCGATAGGACCACGTCTGGCCTTCGTCCACGGAAATGCTCATGGGCATTTTGCCGTCGATGGTGTCGCCGCGGCCCAGGGCCATGAACCGCCCATCGGACAATTCGACCACCCCCGCGTGGATGCCGGCAATCCACGCCCCCGTCTTTCCGGCCTCGAACTCTGGCTGGGGCCTGCCCGCCCCCGGATCTATCCATGTTTCGCCGCCGTCGCTCGAAATGTGAACGGCCGAACCGCCTTCACCGCCGGTTACCGCATCACACGGCAGCACGATGCGCCCGTCCTCCGTACCGAAGATACCCGCGATGGGCATGTTGCGCAACTGATGATAAGGATTGACGATTCGCGCCGGCTGCCACGTCGCGCCGTTGTCCGCGCTGGTGCGGCAGATGAGAATCATCTTGCCCCACGTGGCGTCGGTGCTCATGCCGTTGAGATGAAACAGGGTGTCTTTGCCGTCCCAATACAACGCGCTCGCGTGGTCGTTGCGATCGGGCGCATCCCAGAACGGGGCCGCCGGTTCCCATTCCGTTGCGCCTTTCCGCAACCGCGACGCCGCAATCGCCAGCTCACGCCCCTGCTCGGTGTTGGTCGTATACCAGATGGCCAGCAGGTCGCCGTTGGGACACGCGCATATCGCTGGGCAGTGATTGTGCTGCGAGAAGAGCGGCCCATTGGACTCGGGCGGGATCTTCACAAAGCGCCGGGGACCGTCGAATAAGGGCTTCTCCGGGTCGGGGCCGTCATCCCATGCGTGGCGGGTCTGCGAGACATCCTGCGCCCAGCGTGGTGAGGTGGGGGAGGGGAGAGGCGGGGTTGCCGGCATATCTCCCATCACAACGCGGAAGCCGATCAGCCAATGCTTGTCTTCGGGCAGCGCTCCCGAACGGTTCGCTGAACGCAGGTAAAACAGCTCGGTGCTGTGGCTGCCGCCGCGTGTAACGCGAAAATCGCCGTTAGCATAGCCCACGGGGTCCGTTTGTGTTTCTTCGCGATATGACCCATACCAGTCCAGGCACCATTCCTCGACGTTGCCGTGCATGTCAAAGAAGCCCCACGGATTCGGCGGGGTCATGCCCACGTGAAGAGACACCGGCACGGGATGCCAGAAAGCCTCCTGGTGCTTATGAAACTCGGCGGGAAGCTCATCACCCGTCCAATAGGCGGTGGTTGTTCCCGCGCGGCACGCGTACTCCCACTCGGCCTCGGTCGGCAAACGGTAGGGTTTACCCTCTTTTTCCGATAGCCAGGCGCAGAAGGCGTTCGCCTCGTCCCAACTCACAAAGACCGCCGCCTCATCATCGCCCGTCGCGAATCCCTCTTTCCCCCGCAGCGCCCGGTGTTTCGGGTCAAAGGCTTCGAAGTGCGCATTGGTAACTTCGGTCACGCCCATGTAGAACGGTTGCGAGATGCTCACCTCATGCGCGGGAACTTCATCCCAGTCGCCGCCTTCCTGCTGGCCCATGGCGAACGTACCGGGCGCGACGCGCACAAACTCCATGCCCAGCGAATTGGTGAAGCGCTCCCCATCCACGTCTTGCCCTCCCGCGGCAACAGCCAGGAGCAGGGCGCCGATCGCTCCCGGAATGATCGCGCTTTTTCTGCTCGAAGCAATCATTGTTCTACGTTCTCCAACTGGACGTTATCGAGGTAGAACGCGCCGTCCACATTGCCGTCCGCCACAAATCCCAGCCACTGGAGGTGCCGGAATTCGCCGTGGGTGTAAGGCAGCCCTTCCGCAACCACCGGGTCTTTCCCCGGCACCGTAACAGCCACAGTGAAGGTCCCGTTGCATTCTCCTCCAAGGGCCGTGGTGATCTCGACATGGACCCATTCCCCCGCGGGGACCTTGAGCAACTCCTTGTCCGACGCGAGCAACGTCCCCTCGCCGTTGATGTAGATGCGCGGCCCGACTTTGTAGGGATGTCCCGACGTGCGCCACTCGCAATAGACCAATACGCCGGGCTCGACCCGAATGTCGAAACTGCCCCGGACCTTACCCGCGAACACCAGAGGATTGTAGACCAGGTGGGGATTCCAGGGTTTGTCCAGGTCCGGTTTGTCCTGGATTTTCAGGCTTTTTGTTCCGCTGGCCGCCGCTTCATCGGTTACGCGGATGGTGGCCTCGGCCGTCGTGCACTGCGGCGCGGCATTCTTCGGGCCCTCCCCGACGGGCGTGTCCTCGAAATCGTCGCGAACAAACTTCGGCTCGAACGGCTCGGGCAATTCCGACGGGGGGTGCTCGATATGCTTCGGTCCCTCGACCCAGGTCTCATCCCCGTACAAACCAATGCCGCTCGTGTCGATGGGCTCGAATCCGACGTCAAGCGCCGGGGAATCGGGTTTCAGGCGGAAGTCAAACTCTTTCGGGTTCTCGAACAGCGGATCGGCGATGATCGAGTGCTTATCCTGGCCCTTTTCGCGCCACTGCTCGAGGGTGTTGCCCGCAAACAGAGCGGCGCCGACTGCCTCGTCCCAGTAACAGTTAAAATCGAGGTCGTACTGGTTGTCGCTCCAATTGCTGCTCAACAGCCGGCCGTTGTTGAAATAGACGATGTTTCGCCGGAACGTGAACGACAGATGTTCTTCCATCCGGGTGCGTTGAATCTGTCCCTCGTGCGAGTACGCGAAGATGTTGTTCTCGATACGGTTTTCCTGGCCGTAATGCTGGTGGAACCCGCCCGTTTTCGTGTTGTATACGATGTTGTTCTCGATGCGCAGCCACGAGCTGCCCTCATCGGGATATATCCCCCAGCCGCCGTACGAGTACGAGAAGACGTCGTGGATGTGGTTGTAACGGCACACCGTGCCCGGCGCGCGCCCAAGCAGGTAAATGCCGCCCATGTCGCTCAAATACCGCTTCCCCAGATGATGAATGTGGTTGTATTCAATGATGTTGTGGTTCGCCGAGCTTGCGGCGTAGCCCCACGACCACCCTACCGACACCCCCGTGTAGTAGAAATCGTGAATCTCGTTATGCGAAACCGTGTTATACGAGGTCCGCCCAATCCACACGCCCACCGCCGGGTGATAGATGGTCCCGCCGTCGTGAATCCAGTTGTTGTCGACCACGTTGTGGCGGCACACCTGGTACTCGGTAGCGGCATCACCCGTTTCGCCCAATCGCACGCCCCCCGCGCCCAAATCATGGATGTGGTTGCGGGCGATAAGGTTGTCCTGGCAACCTTCGCCAAACCAGACCGCGTAGTTGCTGATGTGCGCGATCTCGCAACCCTCGAGCGAACAATGCCGGGCGCCGCGCGCGTGGAAGGCCGCATTCACAGAAACCGCGGCCTGCTGGCTGTTCATGCCCTCGGGTGGCAGGCTGTAGTCGGTGTGATGAAACGCGATGCCCTTGAAATGCAGGTGTTTGACAAAGCCGCCGTTCGCCGTATCGCCCTCCAATACCACAAGCTGCCGCGTGACCGGCGCGATCACCTCGGCAGTGGCCATGTCTTCACCGGGCATGGGAATGTACAAAAGGGTCTTGGTCTTCCGGTCCAGGTACCACTCGCCGGGGGCGTCGAGACCCTCGAGGATGTTCTCTACGTAATACCGCTGTTCCGGGCCCGCCCACCGGTTGAAGTCCCAGCCGCCTTCAGGCCGTTTCATGATGAGGAGGCGCTGTTCCATGTCGATGCGGTCGACCGGAAGCTTCGTGATGTCCCAGGAATGCAGCCCGACGACGAGCACGTCTTCGATGTTCTGCCACTCCTGAACATCGCCGTCCTTGTACCGGATGGCGTTGTGCGGGCTCACCACTTCCACCTCCGAATTGGGGGCCTTGATGACCGGGGCGGTGCCGTCGCTGACAAAATTGTCGCCATTGGGGCTGCGGGCCGGACCGCGAAACGCGCCGTTGACCCACAGCGCGCAGAACGGCGCTGGCCGTGGACCCGCCTCCGGAACCGTCGCCTTCCAGATGCTTCCTTCTTGGGTCCAGCCCGTGACTGGCTCCCCGCCGCTGAGGACCGGGCGTTCCCCAGGATACGCTTCGTAGGTGATGGGCGCCGCCGCCGTGCCGGTGTCCTGGGGCTCGAATACGATGGGTTCGGAAACGCGGTAAGCGCCTTCGCGGAGCTGCACCGAAACTGGCCCCGGCAATCCACCTGTCTCCTTAATGCGCCGCACCGCGTCGCGCGCGCCGGTGATGGACGCAAACGGTCCGTCCGTCCCGTCCGCATTCGGTGCCGCCAACGTTCCCGACCACGCGTCGTTCCCATTCGGCGCCACGTACAACTGCACGGCTGCCTCGCCGGCAACGGCGCTTCCCGAAACCAACATGGCCGCAAGCACCAGCACACGCGCGCGTTTTCCAGACATGTCGAATCTCCTGAAGAGGTTTTGTTTCTGGTCTCGCACGAGTATACCTTCCCCGCCTCCTGCGCCAAAATCCAGCGCGCGGAGCGGTGCGGGGCGTCTGGCGGGTGCTGTTCTGAAGAGAGGGAGAGAACCACGAATGAACTCCAATGCGGGCGGACCCCGAAGACATTGACGCGATCGCCCTGCGAATACGCCCTCTTCCCCACATTCCCCTGTCCACCCCGTCCATTCCTTCCTCTTCTACTGGGAAACAGCAACCATTTATGACCATCTCGCCTCCCGCCTTGCGGCCTCTCCCACGATGCGCTACACTCCCCCTATGGCACGACAGCCGCAAATGGTCATACCCAGCGCGGCCCACCACCCAGAAAAACCGGGTGTTTCCCGCTCTGTTGTGGGACCGGTGCCCTCACCGGTCATTTCTATTTTTATCGCCTACGGCTAAGCCGGCCGGCTCATGGTTCGCTGTCCCCAAGTATTACCTTTGGTACTCACGAGTAAAGAGCAGAAAGAGGAAGCAGTGCTATGCGATATGCAATCCATGCAGACAGAAGACACGGTTTCACTCTCATGGAGATAATTTTCCTATGCACTGCGCTGCTCGCGTCTTCCGTTACCAGCTTAGGGGCGAACAATCCCGTGAATTCATCCGGCGAAGAAAAACAGGCGGTTCTCGAGGATGGTGCGCGGGGGGGTGAAGAGCCAGTTTCTGGCAGACGGGCAGAGTCCCCGCTCTACCTGAGCGCAAACAACATGTCGATTGCTACAGGCCAGCCCTCGCTGGTGAACATGTCGAGCGATTCCACGCACATCCCGGTGTGGTCCTTCTCGGGTTCCACTCCAGGGCAGTCTGTCGCCGGATTCGTGACCGGCTTGCCCAGCGGGTGCGCCGCCGTGAAGGTCGAGATCATTGTGACCACGTCGGACGCATCGACGAGCCCCGACTATGCGGATGTCTTCAGAGCCCATCTATCGCAGTTGGTGGAGGATGCCTCCATCACGTCCCAGTATGTTCTGGGTACTCCCGTCCGAACCGCGCTCCCCGCCGAACCGTTCCACACCCGGACCATCCTTCTGGACTCCTACTACGAAATGGAGCCCGGCGCGCCCCTGTGGGTGCGCATCCAACGGGAGCCCGTCGACCCCGCCGACACGTTTCCCCATCCCACGGGCCTGGTTATGGTCAAGGTGACGCCCCTGGAGGCCCTCGCGAAGGCCCAGGTCGTGCAGGACGTGAGCGGCTACAACTCGTGGCCGATGATTCAGGCCATCGGCGAAAAACTGGTCTGCGTGTACAGCCGGGGCGCCGCGCACACGATCGATGAAGACGCCCGTGCCGTCTATGCGCGCACCTCCACGGACAGGGGGAAAATGTGGACGGCCGAAACGGTTGTCGCCAACACGCCGGGCTTTGGCGAGGTCGCCGTCGGGAAGGGGCTGGATTCCACGGGGGCGATGTTCCTCTGGGTGCGTCGAATCGGAAAGGA
>CAZFOG010000363.1:0-4218 GCA_964520685.1 uncultured Nitrospiraceae bacterium
AAACAAATGGCGTGACGATACCCGCCCCGGTAAGATTAGCAAATGGCTTGACAGGTGCTTACGCTGCGCAGGGAGAGCACGGGAGCGGCGCACGTGCTGGAAGAGCGCGTGCGGATGGCGAAAGGCCGCCAGGATAAGGCCGCGGGGGGTGGCTCACATGCCGGGATACAGGTTTTCGTTGTACAGGGTGGGGATCTCGAGCAAACGGGCGTTTGCATAAATGCAGGCGCCGCGCGCGCCAAATAGGATGACTTCCTCGCGGCTGTCACCCCAGACATCGGCGGCCAATGCGTAGAAACCAGACTGCCGGTCATCCTCATTGCGATACGGTGCGCAGGCCATGGGAAAACGGTCCGCGATCTCGCCTTTGCCGTTGCAGATCACCGCCGGGCGGCCCGGACCGTGGCCATAGACCAGTACGCCCTTGGGTTCGCCGCCGCCGAACCAGTCGATGGCCACGGTGGCAATCGCCCACGCCCCCGGTTCCTGCTGGTAGCGCCAGATCTCGTTGCCGTCCATGTCGTAGAGATAGAGGATGGCCCAGGCGTTTTCGTCCCGCCGATGGGTCGGCACGGGTGTGCGATCCACCACAACGACGTCGAGGGGCGCCTCGGCCCGGAACCGGTCGACCAGGACGTGTTGCGCCTCTCCGAGGGGATGACGCCAGAGTTCGGCGCCATCGACGGTAAGGCAATGAATTCCCGTGTTGCCGAACAACAGCCGCCATGCACCGCCCGGCGCGCGAGCGACATAAGCGGCATCCTGGTGCCCCCCGGCGGGATCGGTGGAAAACAGCTCCTTGCCGTCATCGTCGATCAACGCGTATCCGACAAAGACCTCGTCCTTGCCATCATCATCGACATCGCCCACGGCGGGGAAATGGCCTGTCGAGCCAGCCCAGTGCCACAACACGCTCCCGTCATGCGCCACGCCCCACATGTTCCAATACCTGTCTTTGACAACCAGGTCTCCCCTTCGTCCGCGCCCGGTCAGGTCTGCAAACAGAAAACTGTCGTCGGCGGGCGCGGGAAGGGGGAGGGTGCCTTTCTCCCTGCCGGTCCGCCCGTCCAGTATGGCGAGTGTGGCGTTTCCCTCGTAATTCGATGCCCGTTCGCGCACCACCGCAGGCTCGGCCGGACTGTCGGCGTATACTGCTTGCCGGACATACAGGACCTCGTTTTTGCCGTCCCGGTCCCAGTCGTAGATCTGGACCGGCAGATCGCTATAGATTCTGCCGTTGCCGTCCGAGGGGGTTCCGGATTGCCAGAGCACCTCTCCGGAGATGGTCACCGCCGTCAAACAGGTAATGATGCGTGGACCGTACAGACTTTGAACAAAGAGGAGGTCTGGCGCGCCATCTCCGTTGAGGTCGCCGATGCGCAACGTCTCCGCGCCGAAATCCAGCGTGTCGATGGAACTAACCAGATGGGTTGTGTGGAGCGAATCCCCTTGGAAATCATCGCTCCATACAGGACTCGAAACCAAGCAGATACAAGACAGGGCCCATGTTACGATTTTCATAGCCGTCAGCTTTCTTTTGCGCCATTCACGGCACAGGAGGTCCACCCGTGCGGCTGATGCTGGTATTCCGTTTGCGGTCCAGCGTTTTTCAGCACGGAGCGTGAGTATCACGCCGTCCCGATTTCAGAGGTGCAGTGGGGGCACCGAACGGCTTTCAGCGGAATAGATGACATGCAGAACGGGCAATCCTTGGTGGTCGGCTCAGGAGCCGGTTCTTCCTTCCTGCGCAGCTTGTTCATGGCCTTTATCACCATGAACAGGGCGAACGCCACAATCAGGAAACTGATGAGGGCATTTACAAAGAGACCGTAATTGAGGGTCACGGCCCCGTTTTCTTGCGCTTCGGCCAGGGACATGAACGGCCCCGGAGCAGCCCCTTCTTTCATCACAAAGAAGAAGTTCGAGAAATCGACGCCGCCCAGCAACAGCCCGATAGGGGGCATCAGGATATCGTCGACCAGGCTTTTGACGATCGTGCCAAAGGCGCCACCGATGACAATGCCCACCGCCATGTCCACCATGTTTCCACGCATTGCGAATTCTTTGAATTCTTTCAACATGACCACGCGCTCCTTTCCCCGACTACACCCACTTGAGGGGACTGCCTTTTGACTACTGTGTCACAAGCGCGCGAATTCCGCAACAGGCAAGCCTGGTGCTGGCGGGCCTCGGCCCGGGAAGGGAGCAAGCGAGATTTGACCAATCCGGGTGAGGCTGCTATACTGGCATCAGAACATGTACGAAGGATATGCATAGTGGTTAATTCGAAGCATATAGGCCGCCTACTCTCACTCCTCCTCGTGGAGGAAGGTCGGCCCATTATGCCTCGAATTCCTTAATCAACTCTCCCGTAAGGGTTTAGGAACTAAAGGCCGCGGGCCGGAAAAGCCCGCGGCCGTTTTTTTAGGCCTCGGCGAGAGGCCGCCGAAAGGAGGTGGTGTCGTATGGATTTGGGGCTATCTGGTCTCCGATCCGGGCGCTTGATGCGGAGGACTGACAGGCGATTGACTGTGTTTACCGCATCCACGCAACCAAAAGGAGCAGTTCCATGTCCGGATCAATACGCATTTACGACACCACCCTGCGCGACGGAATTGCGGGGGCTGGTATTTCGATTTCAGTAGACGAGGCGGTCACCATCGCCCGCGGCTTGGAGAAGGCGGGCGTCACGGCGATTGAAGCGGGGTATCCCGGGCAATCGCAGTCGCAATGCGAAGTTGTGGAGGCCGTCGCGGCCGCTGTCAACGGTTCAGAAGTGGCGGCGATATCGTCGTGTGCACCGGGCGAAATCGCGGCGGCTATTGTCGCGGTTCAATACGCGGCAAGACCGGTTGTTCACGTCTATGTTTCGGCGCTCGAGGCCCGCGAGCCAGGCGCCCGCACAGGGGTATGCCGCGCCATACGCCATGCCGTGTCGACGGTTTGCGCCGCGGGGATTGAGGCCCAATTCTCGATCGCCGGCATCGAGGAGATGGAGCGCCCGTTCCGGCGGCAGTGCATCGGCGTAGCGATGTATGCCGGGGCCACGCGGATCGGCGTGCCTGACAGCACCGGCACAGCCACGACGGCGGAGTATACGGCAATGGTGCGGGACATCGTTCAGTTCGTAGAGCCTCCAGTTGTGGTTTCGGCGCATTGCCACAACGCGTCGGGCCGCGCTGTTCAGAATGCCCTGGCGGCCATCGAAGCGGGTGCGCGGCAGATCGAGGCCACGGTCCGCGGTATCGGGATGGCCGGTGGGAACACCAGCCTGGAAGCGGTCGCCCAAGGCATCCACGCGCGGTACGGAGAATGCTGCGTGGATGGTCACGGCGTCGCGGAGATTGGGGCGTTCCTGCCTGTCACGAGTGCGCCGGCCGGGGCCGTTGAGACCTGTCTGGCGCAGCAGAACGAGCCGGGGCCTGATTTGGCCATTGGCCGGCCGGGCTGGCATTGCCGGGTCGAGGTGGCCGCGCTGTAACGCCGCCCGGAGAACGCACGCGGGGACCCATGTGATACGGATGGCCCGAAGGGGCGAACCAAGCCGTATTACACCGGTCCCCGTGTTATTTTTGGGGTTTGGTTTGGCCCCTGATCGCTGTGTAAGGTATACTTTTGGTGTTGCGCGGAGGAGAAATGAGACTCACAGACCAGCAAGAACGCCTCATCGGACGGTATCTGCGCGAAATCGACGAGCACCTGGCGGATATTGCGGAACGCCCGCGGGAACGCGCGCTGAAGAAAGGCCGGCGAGAGATCCTCGAGGCCATACCGCCGCATAACGGTGCCGCCCCGGACGACGAAGACGTTGAATATGCATTGCGCACCGTCGGACCGGCAGCGCGTCATGCCCATCGGCTCGTCGAATCTATGGAACAAAGCGCCGCCGGAGGGCCCAAGGAGGCGGATGAACGGCGCTGGCTGGGCGTCTGTGTCGCCATCGGGGAACAAACGGGTGTATCCCCGACAGCAATTCGTTTGGGCGCGCTGGCAATCGGCCTGATTACGGGTCCCTTTGCGCTTGTTGTCTACATCGGAATCTTCCTCGTTCTCTATTTTTCGGGGCGAACCGACACGCCTCCCATCGAGAAATGGGGCCTGGCCAAATATGTGCTCGGGCTGATTGTGGGCGCGTTGGTGTTGCGTTATGTTGCGTGGGGATTCCTGGTGCTTCTCGAGTATGGCTACGGGCTTGTGTTCAAGGAAGGACTGTACTTG
>CAZFOG010000363.1:4228-6397 GCA_964520685.1 uncultured Nitrospiraceae bacterium
GTGGAACTGGCTGGAGAACAATGACGGCTCGCTGTTTTTCTGGACGCTGTTCTTCTGTGTGCCGGTGGCGGTTTTGGCAGGGCTGCCGGTGCCTTCGCCGTGGCGCAACACACTGCGCAAGTTGTTTGAAGCCGGTCTCGCCCTCTACACGGTAGCATTATGCTTCGGCGTGGGTTGCGCGGTTGCGGGCGCGATCCTGAAGGCTGCCGAACATATGCAGAACCCCGCGCTGGACTTTCAGTCGCTGTTTTCGGCGATGTGAGTGATGAGACTCTGAGATCAGCGCTGCTCTACCGGCTGGCGCGTGCGGCAATTCTGATTAATCCCCGGTTTGGGATGCCTTCGAGCCGCATTCGCTCGCGCCTGTCCGGGAAGGTCTTCCCTTCCGGGAAACGGACACGCGGCAGGATAGACACTTTATGGGCCGCAGCTCTGCAGCACGCGGCTAATAGAGCGTGACATTGAACCCTGTTCCGAGGGGAAATCCTTTTTCGGGCCGGCGGCCGTTTTCATTCTTGTAGATGTATGCCAGATGGGGGGTGATGATGAGAACATCGGGAACCCCATCACCGGTCATGTCGGCATCGAGAATGCTGACCTCGTAGCCTCCCTGTTCCTCGATAAGGCCGGGCATAGCGAATGTCCCCAGGCATGCACCATCCGCCCCGTAAAGCCCCTGGCTTCCACCGACGACGACCTCGTCAAAGCCGTCACCCGTCCAATCCAGCAAGCGGTGGTGGCGGCTGTAATCCGTATTCAAACGGCCCAGCAGTTCGCCTTCACCGCCAAACAGCCAGATGGGGCTGTGGCCATAGGGTTGGTGGTCGATATCAACGAGTATATGAGGGCCGGGATGGCCAGGAATTACGTGGCCGACCTGGATTGATTCGAAATGCCGGCCCGGGAGTTCCCAAACGACCTTGCCCGTCCCGTCGAGCATGACGATGTTGTTGGCTCCGCAACACGTGGCCACGATACGAAAATCGCTGGGGTTGTCCGCCTGTTGAAAGACCCGTGCGCAATCGAGGTGTCCGCGGCCCAGTTCCACTTTTTCAGATTTGTATACCCAGCGCACGGTGCCATCGGCATTCAGCATAGCGTATCCGGCCATGATCTCGTCGCGGCCGTCGCCATCGATATCCATGGGTCGCGGCTGATGAGTGGTGAGGCCCCCTGCCGGGTCCTCCACTGACCAGAGGAGTTCACCGGCGCGGGTATAGGCCCAAATCCGGTGGTAACGGTCCTTCACAAGCACGTCTGTGGGCCGCGGGCCACCCGAGAGGTTACAGAACACGACGCAATCGGACGCGCCCTCCTCGATGGGGATGCGGCGGCGCTCTTCTCCCGTGGCGCCATCCAGCTCGACGATGGCGGTCTTGTCGGCGACGATCACTTCGTTGCGCCCGTCGCCGTCCCAATCGTACACCTGGCAGGCGACGTCATGATGCCAGCTCTTGCGACCGATGTCAGGGTCGCCCCAGGTCCAGAGAACCGAGCCGTCGAGCTTCTGGGCCGCCACGGCGCTGGTGTAGTGTGTGTCGTCCTGGTTGAAGTTCTCGGCCGAGATGATTTCGGGTTGACCGTCGCCATCAAGGTCTCCGGCAACGGCCCACTGCCCGCCGTAATCGGGCTCGAGGCGCACTACCCGCCACGGCTGAATGAGCGGCACGTCCTGCTTTGGTCCACCGGCATGCTCGGAATTGAAGAAACGGAACTCTTCCTCGCCTGCATTGGCCAAAGCCGACACACCGGCCCCAAAAGAGCCGCCGATTAGGGCAATCAATAGAAAACGCACTTGAGTTCCTCCACTGAACTTCTGCTGTTCATTTTCATTGCGCCGGGCCGTATGCTACGGTGTCCTTCCCGGTTATTCAATACCGGGGCAGGGCAAAGACCTCGCACGTGGACCCACACGGACAAACACGGACCTGCACGGATGGGGATACGCCGGGTAAACCTTCGAGACAGCGATCCAAGAGTCGTTTGGCTCACCCGTAGGCGATGAAAACAGAAATGACCGGCGAGGGCGCCGGTCCCACAACAGAGCGGGAAAGCCCGGTTTTTGAATTTTCGAGGCAGTGAACCATGAGCCATTCGGCTCACCCGTAGACGATGAAAATGGGCTGAGCAAAACCCTCGGGACAGACCCCGGTTTGCTGCGCAAACCGT
>CAZFOG010000364.1:0-6347 GCA_964520685.1 uncultured Nitrospiraceae bacterium
CCGCACAGAGCCACCAGAAGCTGGTTATGCCAGGACCACCTCCTGCACGGCACATCATCCTCACGATGAATGAAGATCAGCGCCAACGCCGCCGGTAATTTGTCCGGTTCCTGGAACGCTTGAACGATGCGTTGTCCTACTTCCTCAGCTTGTCCGTACATTCGCATGACATTCGTCCTCCCTTCATTTGGTTGACCTGCCAAAACGCAAAGAGCCCGACAGGCTACTCGGCAACCTGTCGGGCTCGTACTCGGCACTTCAGAATTGAAAGCGGCGTGACAAGTACGCGCGCTTCAAACAGAAGAATACTCCAGTTCAATTATTGCCAGGTCTTGAGACCCGGCGTAGGAATCATTCAGGAAAGACTGCGGAATAGCTTCCGCTACAGAAAACCTCGCCTGGTCTGCTCTCGTCGAGAACACGGCGAGACCGGTGTTCCTGACGTGTATTCCGCTCGGGCTGTTTCAACCGTTCGCCATCCGGCACGAAACCGGCAAAGACCAGTCGCGACCCAAGGGAACAAAATGATGTGCGCGTGCGCGGTGTCGTGGTCATCCTCGCGTGAGGAGACGCTTCGGCCACTCGCTGGAACGCGTCGCACAATGGTTACGCAAGGCGAGAATGAGCTGGGCTATTTAAACGTTTGCATTCTCACATCAACCCGCAGATGCTTGTCGTTCCCGTTCAGTGACGCGAAAACTTCTTATGCCCCGAGGCCCTCCCCTCCGAATCATGACCGACAATCCATCCGTGGATCTCGAATCGATCCTGCGCTACACGCCGCCCAACGCCTTCAAATCCGCGGGAGAACAACGCATCGCAGACTTCCTCGACCGCCACGGCATCAAGTACATCTACGAACCACCCACCGCCGTCACCCAACACGGCAAAACCCGCCTGTGGTACCCCGATTTTCTCCTCCCCGACTACGGCCTGTACATCGAATACTACGGACGCACCGGCGACCCGGACTACGACCGCGGCATCCTCGAAAAAACCGCCGCCTACGAAGCCAGCGGCCTCGAAGTCATCCCCATCTACCCCCACCACCTCACCCACGCCTGGCCCGACCACCTCGCCCGGGAAATACGCGAGATCACGCAATACCGGGCAAACCACGCCTCAACACGTTTGACATACTGATAGCTACAGAAGGCTGGTCGTCTGGGCACTCGCCCAACGCCCCCTTGATCCCTGTCGTCGTCCCGCGAAGCATATGCAATCATGCTGTGTCCTATGATACAGAACGTTGGTTAATTGGATGCTTTTACCGACGGATTGAAGGAGGTAAAGCCAGAGCATTCATATGTAGAGAATACTCTGGCAATGGCGAAATAGCCCTGAACATCCGGCGCTAGAAAGGAATGGGCCCTTTAAGATGCCGTTTTAGAACAAGCCAGGGACAGAGGCCTTGCCGTGATGCTTCTGGGCTTCCCCAAGCCAAGCAGTGATGTTTCCTCTTCCGGTTTCAGGTGTCTGGCTCGCGGACTTCGATTTCCGGCTCTTCGTCAATCCTATCGTCCGGCACGAAGACCACGCGCATCCCCCAGCCGGCATAGGTGAGCAGTAGGCGCCCAAATTCTCGCAGCGACAACTCACAGTCGTCGATGATGACCGTCACTTCACCGTCGGGACCGCCGTCGCTAATCTCGCAGCGCACAACATCCCCCCGGGGTACCCACTGATCGCACTGCTTCGAATATTCGATCTGCGGGCTCCCCTCGGGGACCTCCACGGCAATGTGCTGGTACGTTGCCGCCAACTCCTGCTGCGTGCGGATGATGTCGTTGTGGACCTTAAGCACGTCTTGGTCCGTCATCGAGGTGAGCTCCGGGCCGATATGGAGATTGACTGATGAAATGCCCTTCTTCCTGTATTCGATCAATGCCACCTCACCCTTCCGGGTAATCTGCACTTCCCTCAACGTCGCGATAGACGGCTTCTTCAGACGCACAGGAACGATTCTCCTCTCCCGGATTGGCGTTGTGGTAGTGCCACCCCTACTTCAACTCCATCCCCTCGGCAACGCCTTTCAGGATCTCGTTGATCTGAGCTATGGTCTCAGCTGACGCCGGTTCTTCCCCGCCCAGTTCGACGTTCACCGTGAACTTGATATCGCACCCCGCGGCGGCCTTCACAATATCGCTGACGACATCCGCCAAGTCCTGGATGGCGCTGGCCTTCAACTCTGCTTTCGCCAACACGACACCCGGCCGCGGAGGCGGGGGCGGGGGCGTCGGAGGAACGCCGGAGGGCACTTTCAGCTTCACGACGGACGCACCCGCGAGGTCGCAGGGCCACGGACCGGAATCCACCGTTCGCTCAAGGAAATGACTCCGCAAAGCCCCGTCAATGGCATCCTTCACAATCGGCCAAGGCAGATTCTGGCCGGACTTCTGGGAAAGAGCCGCGGTGATTGCGATAGCGGTAGTCTCATCATCCTTCCAGGCATCGGGCAGATTGTCGCGTAGTACCTCGTCAACGGGAACTGCCGCAGGCGGCGGCAGCAGCTGCGCCGATCCGCTGAGCAAACCTGTCGGCACCGGTTCCTTCCAGATACTCGCTTGCCCCGCTACGAGCCACACCATGCCGCTTTCCACGGCTTTATTTACAGCCACCTCCAACAATGATGGTTCGGCCTTGGGAATCGGCTGCGGTTCTTCGTAACCGCCTTTGTCTAGTTTGATAACTGTCGAACCGCCAAAGTATTCGCACAGTCCCTTGAATGTCAGCGCCTTCTCCGGCGTCCACAGCCCAGGAAGTACGTTGGGGCGAAGCAACTCCGCCGGTAGCTCCACTAGTTCGGCGGCCTCTGGCAAAACAAGTTCAAGTCCCGGATCTTTCATGTCCGCTTCAGTCGGCTGTTGCATCCAGAATGTCCGGAATGACCCGTCCGGCCGGCGAAGGCGCAACACGAAATTGCCCTGAGCCGCACCAAGAGCCAACGTATTCAGAATCTCCTGATGACGCAGCATTTTGGGCAGATGCGGGAACTGCGCGAACGCGCCTGCCAGATCCTTCACTCGGCGTTCAGTCTCGCCGCCTTTCCAAAGCGCATAGGGGCCGTCCGGCAGGAGGGCCTCGGCATTGATGGCCGTATCCTCAATTCGCGACCTTCGGTCGTTTTTGATCGTCGTGAACAAGGGATCACTTTCGACCGTAACCTTAAAAGCCTGAATCTCATCTTTCTCGCTCACCGTCACCACGATGCTGTATGCCTGCCGAATGGCGTCGGGAATCTTGTTCTTCGAGTCATCCAGATGCCCCTGAAGCCTAGCCGTGCGGATAGGATCGATCTCCTGTTCCTTGAGTTGGGATTGCACCTCCACCCAGCCCAAGTAATCTCGTATCTGGTTCTTGGCCGCGTCGATACCGTCACGCGAAGGCACCGCAAGCACAATGGCATTGCGATTAACACGCGGCCGGTCCGGCGCCGTGGTCTCGTTGATAAAGCGCTTGGCTTCAGCACTGGGATTGCCCGACATTGACGCTGCCGACGGTCCCAATATGGCATAGTGAAACTCGCCGTCGTCCTTGATGTCGGCTGGCCCATTCGGCAGCATATGTACACGCGCACCCATGGCCGAGGCGCCAGACGTCAGGCTGCTCGTCTTTTGGATGAACTGAACAAGCTGATGCTCAACCAGGTCCGTGGCAATTCGGTTCTGAACCGCGTCGCTGTGCATCTGGCGCAGGTTGGGTTTCGCCCCCAGGCGCCAGGATTTAGGTAGTAGCTTCTCCCCATTAGGCCCCGTGGCCGCGTCCTCCAGGCACGCCTCGTCAAGGAACCACGATATATCCGACCAGCGCCGCAAGCCCTTCTCAAACTCGATCTTGTCGGGCCGCGTTGGGGCAACAAGAACGGTGAGTTCCCGTGTCAGAGCCTTTAATCCCACTGGCTGGGAGTGAAGAAACGTCGCTACGACCGCCTGCTCGATTTCCCGGTTCTTGAGGGCTGTGCTCTCTTCTTGAATGTCGACAGCCTTCTCAAGCTCGCCCTGGACAATCTTGTCCCACTCTTGGCGCTTCCCCTCGTATTCCTCTGAACTGGCGACAGACGTGAGTTCCCGCAGTCCTTCCGATATATCGCTTGCTCCCGGCAAGGTCAGAAACACGTTGGTGCCAACCAACGGGGAGTTGTCCCATTTGACGGCATCACGCAAGGCCAGGGCGAAGGTCCGAAGCACGCCGCGGGTCCGCTGGAAACGCTCCAAAGCCGTCCATTTTCCATATAGAACCTCAGTCAGGTCGGGATGGAACGGATAGCTGTTGAGGAACCGTTCCTCCGCATGACTGCCTTCCTTCTTGGTCTGCTCATCCAGGTCGGTAACGCCTTTCAAAGCGGCGGTCACGTGCGGCTTAAATTTCTCCCTATCGCGAATCGATTCCGGTGTGAAGAAGCGCCGGCGAAGAACCTCAGCAACATCCTCTTTGCCAACAGGCTGCACGCCTTCTTCCTGGCCCCGTCGGAAAACATCGCGGAACTCCGCCTCAATCCGTTTCCCGGAGGTATCCCATTTCGTCGGATCGCTGGCCAGCAGCGAAGCCACTACCGCGCATGTCTTCACCTTTGTTGCCGCCTGCGTGAGAGCCTGGAAGAAGCTGAGCAAGTACCCTTCAAACGGCTTGTTCCTGGCGATCTTGTCACGGGCGTACATCAATACTTCGTCAAGTAAAACAAGGGTGGCCAGCCCGTCCTTCTGGGGCGCTTCGAGGAGTTGCTGCACGAGCGGCTCGGCCGGCGCGCTGTCCCGTTCTTCATCCTTGTCGTCCGGATGCAAGAGCTTGATGCCGGCCGATCCCATGAGTTGCCAGGCGAGGACGCTCCACGGCTGCTTCAGCCAGCGCACGTTCCCGTCCGGGTCGCCGATTTGCATGCCCTTTTCAACATCGAGTTTGTCGAAGGGAAGAACCACCACGCGGGACTTCGGGGGCTTGAGGCCGTCGAGTTCGGCGAGAAACTGGTCGACAGCAGGGAGGTCAGGCAGACTCTCCGGGTCCTGCACCAGATGCAGCAACGTGATGAGCGTATGCGTCTTACCGCCGCCGTACGTCAATTCAAGCTGACGGATCGCTTTGTCGTTCTTCGCTGCCAGGCGGAGGATAACTTCTTTCGCCAGCAGCCGCAGATTGTGCGTCGGATAGGTCAGCGCAAAGAACTCATTCGGATCCTGGTAGACCTTGGCTGCCTTCCCGACCTTCACGTCGTACAAGTCCGCCGCGAAGAGATTGAGCGACAACTCGCCCGTCTTTACATCGTCACGCAGTGCGACGACCTCGTGCCATGGTGTCCACGGTTGCTTGGCCATTTGATCCCTCTCTCCAACCACAGATTTCATGGATTCGCACAGATGAAAGTCCATTCCACGTGTGGTTTCTCTTCCGTACGGCGCTCAACTCAAGATTGCCGCATCAGATTCTCGACATGTCTAATCAAGGCCCCTATATTCCTCACAAGACCGTCCCGGTCGAACGGTTCCTCGCCCTCCGGCAATGTTTCGTACCGAAAGCGCACGGCGTAACTGCTCAGGTCGAGGAAATCCCAACAGGACTCCACATCCGCGCCTTGCTCATCCAGGGCGTGCAGCAACAAGCTCAGATCGTGCGTAAATGGATATGTTCCCTGCATAACATTCAGCCATGCCTTCAGCGTTTTCTCGACAGCCTGTTGGGCATGGAAGCCAAAGACGCGGTCGTCGAAGGCGTCGGGATCATGCATGTTGCTGAGCGCCTTCAGGTCGCTCTTGGCGGTATCCAGAAGCTCCCGCGAAAGGTCATGACCGGACATACAGACGCCTCCCTTCGCTGAGGCTCGTGGCCACAATGTGCCCGGTCACGTTGCGCCAACGTTCCGTTTCCCCCCGCGTGTACACGAGAATGTCTTTCGACACCGGAAACGACGCTAACCGCCTGTATAGCCGCCCGGTAATGCGGCGCCGGCCCCTCCGCGTCTCCTCGGCGTCCGGCATCACCACAAGAAGATCCACATCGGACCCCGCCCGTGCCGTCCCCTTCGCATGCGAACCGAACAGAATCACCTCGTCCGGTTGCACCTCGTCGACAATCGTGTCCGTCATCGACTTCAGGAGTTCTTCATCCATGCCCGTGCTCCTTCCTTAACCACAGATACCACTGATTATCACAGATTAGCCCTCACTCCGCGAAATCTGCGTCATCTCTGGCCCCTGAATCAACCACAGATTACACCGATTTCCACAGATGCTCTTCTAATCTGCGTCATCTGTGGTTGCAATCGTCATCTGTTTGTCTTCGTGCTTCAGGCCGCGGGCGGCGACGTGGTTGCTGATGCTCTCGAGGATGGACCGTTCGCCGTTGCCGGCGTCGGC
>CAZFOG010000365.1:0-6316 GCA_964520685.1 uncultured Nitrospiraceae bacterium
AAAAGCACGAGGCCCCTGTGAATCGCCGCATAACGTGAGGAAACCTCCGCAAGGAGGGTGCCGACCGAACGGGGACACGTAGCCGCGCCGGGGACGGCGCCTTGAAGATTTCCCCGTTCAGGATTCGGCGCGGCTGGCGAAGTGCTGGATCACGGCATCGGTCGCGTGGTGCGGCCGCGGGTCAACGTGTTGCGGAAGGTGGTCGTAGATGCTGTACACGCGCTCCCAATATTGCCGCCGCAACGCGTCGTAGTCCGGGGCGGGAGCCGAGAGTGCGGCAAACAATTCGGCGAAGAACAGCAGTTCGCGGCGGTAGGCGTCCACGCCGGGGTGAAACGGCAGGTCCTCGCGCGCTTGCCCCTCGAGGCCGCGCAGACATTCCGCGAGGGCCGTCATTTGCCGGTGATAGGCTTCGGGTGAAAGCTCGACGCGCGTGTGGTTTCCCCAGTCCTGGATGACCTCGAAAAGCGGCAGGTATTGCACGATCTCCTTTCCGGCAGGGCCGAAAAGGTCAGTGTAGAACGCTTTCGCCAAGGCATCGGGGTCGGTATCCGGAGTCCGAAACGACTGGGCTGCCTCGTACAGGGACAGTTGGTTCAACAGGGGCGTCATGGTGAAGCAGATGCCGCCGCGATAGGGCGCGGCGGAACGTTCCTGCCGGCGTCTTTCGAACAGGCGCGCGAACCGGTAGTGGGGCACAATCGCGTTCTCGCCTTCCGTGAGGCTGAAGTCCCAGGTCTGAATGGGGCGGTGCTTTGCGATTTCGCGTGCCCATTCAATGGCGCTGGCTTCTCCCACCGGTTCGCCATCGGGATTGAACCCGAGATTAATCGCGACAGAAGTGTCGTCCGGAAACCGTTCCAGGCGTGCCAGGAGATGGTCCATGGACCGTTTTGCCCGATCCGCAACGAATCGCCAGGCCGTTCCCTGGTATTCGGGGAGGAATTCACCCTTCCAGTTCTCCGGGCCCTCGATAATCCCCCACCCGAAGAAGGGAGGTCCCCACGTGCCGAACTCGATTTCGGCGTGCGGCAGGTTGTCGCGGACCAGGTGAGCGATTTCCACCGACCGGTCGATATACGTCTCCGCCGTGCACCCGTTCCGGCTGCAGGCGCCCGGGTCGCCGGGGAATATGGACACGCCGTCCAACCGCGGCAGCGCGCGGGTCCACGCATTCCACAGCCAGCGGACCTCCTCCCATTCATCGGGCACATTTGGGCAGTAGGTGCGCCAGTCGGAGCCCACGGTGGCGAGGCCCGCGAGCAGAATTACCTTTATTCCGCGGGTGTGGGCATGGTCAATCACGGTGGTGATCTGCCGCGTGAATTCACGGCCGAAATCGGACGACAGCCCTTCGCGACAGAACAGGCGCGGCACGAGCCAGAATTCGAACGCCGTGAAACCAAACCCGGCCACCATGTCGATGAGCCTGCGCCAATCGTCATCGGACCAGCGGCAGGGCAGGTCCGGATACAGCATGTTCGGATTGTAGGTGTTCAACAAGTGGGCCGCGAAATTGTTGTAGTAGAGCCGTCTCTCCCCGAACGCGGTGGCTTTGTCCATGGAAGGCTCCCCGTCAGCGGCACGCACGTGTCCCTGGCAAGCGCCCATGGCAACAGCGGTGGACATCAAGAAACGCCGTCGGTCGACCTTCATGGCGGTTGTCTCCAGGCTGACAGCGCGCGAGCGCCTGCCAATACACAGAATCTGCAATGGAACGGCAACGTGGACCGCGTCCACACGAGGCACGGCGTTATTATAGACGGACGATGGCCCGCGCGACAGTTCTATTATGCGCATCTTGCGGTTCCTGATGGGCGATGGGGAGCGAGTTGGAAACCGTTGCATTCCATGGTTTGATGGGCTAGTATGGAGGCATCGGGAGCCGGAACGCTGAAGAGGGATTTCATGCGAACGAACGGAGATGAACGCAGGCGCTATCCGCGCAGCCGCCGCGCCCTGCCGCAGATTGTGCAGGACGACGGCCCCGGTGTGCTCAACCACGTCGACAACATCAGCGCGAACGGCGTGTTGTGCCACACCGTCAAACCCATTCCGCTGATGACCAAAATGAGCATCGCACTGGACCTCCCGAAGCCCGAGGGCCACCGCATCGAGTGCGAGGGTGTCGTCGTGCGGTGCGAACCGCATGACGTCGGGGATGATCATTTCAAGGTCGCCATCCTCTACACGAAGATCAGCGAGGACGATCAGCGCGCCATCGAAGAACTCGTCGCGCAAGAGCTTGAAGAGGTCGAGGCCGACGAGTAGACCGCCCCGTGGTCCGCGCCAGACCGGAGGGTGATGTGGCCCGCCGCGATATCCGCAGACTTGACACGTCCCTGCTGTTGTTTTGCATGGCGGTCCTGTGCCTTACGGTGGCGTATCCCGCGCTTCGCTTGGTGCTTACGGCGGTTTTGGACTGGGCACACGACGCGGTAGTCAGTAATCCGGGCCGCGCCGCCATCATCAATACCGCGGTGATCTCGTTTGCCACGGTAATTACCTCCGGGCTCGTGGGCTCGGCTCTTGCGTTTCTGCTCACGCGATACCGTTTTCCGGGCCGGCGGGTGTTGTCCGGATTGGCCTACATGCCGTTTACGCTCCCGCCGCTTGTGGGCGTGTTGAGTTTTTACTACCTGGTGGGTCTCGACGGCCTGCTTCCGCGGTTCTGCGAGCGTTACCTCGGGTTCGAGGGGCTCGCGTTGCGCGGTCCGTGGGCGATCCTGCTGGTACATACCTATTCGTTTTACGTCTATTTCTACGCCATGACGGGCGCGGCATTGGAGGCGCTCGACCGGTCGCAGCTCGAGGCCGCGCGGACCCTCGGGGCCGGGCGCCTTCGCGTCTTCTTCCGTGTGACCCTGCCCATGCTGAGACCGGCGTTGCTGGGAGCGTCGCTGCTCACATTCATGTCGTCGGGGGCATCGTTCAGCGCCCCGTATATCTTCGGCAACCGGTATCCGATGCTTAGCGTCGAGATCTTCAACGAACGCACCCAGTTCAGCGATGCCCGGGCCGCAACGCTCACGGTGGTGCTCGCGATATTGTCGCTGGTGGGTGTTCTGGTGTTCCGTTCGCGCACCCGGGCCGCCGGGGGCGGGTCCAAAGGCGTGCGGGTGCCCCTGCGGTCGCGTGGGGGCCGGTTCGCCGCCACGCTGTGCGCGGGAGGATGTATTGCCCTCATTCTGATGCCACACCTGACCATCCTGTGGCTTTCGCTTGTGGACCACCGGGCCTGGCACACCGAGCTGGTGCCCACGGCGTTCACCTTGGCCAACTACCGGGCGATATTCGCCTCGGCTCAGAACTTCGCGCCCATTCGCAACAGCCTGTGGATGAGCGCGCTGGCCGCGGGCGCGTGCCTGCTTGTGGCATTGCCCGCCGGCTACCTCATCGGGCGCAAACGCCCCGGCGCGGCCTGGGTCAACTTTGCGGTGATGGTCCCCTGGGCATTGCCGGGCACCGTGACCGCCATGAACCTCATCGTGGCCTTCAACCATCCGAAGTTTCCCCTGGTAGGGACGGTTTGGATATTGCCTCTGGCCTATTTCATCCGCAATGTGCCCCTGTTGACGCGCATCTCGACCGCGGCCATCGAACCCTTCGACGCTTCGCTGCTCGAGGCGGGCCAGACCCTGGGCGGTTCGCGGTGGTTCTGCTTCACGCGCATCGTGTTGCCGGTGATGGCGCCCGCGATTGCCGCGGGCACCGCCCTGGTGTTCGCCACGTGCCTGGGCGAATTCGTGGCATCCGTTCTGCTCTACGTGCATCGCAATATCCCGATTTCGGTGCAGATCGACATGATGTGGCGCGGGGCGTCGGGCCTGGGCCCGGCGTTTGCCTACAGCGTCCTGCTGATGTTGCTGGTTGCAGCCACGTTTATCCTGTCCCGGCGGTTCACGTCGCGCATCTTCTGAATACACTGCCCCGCGCACTATAATGGCCGCCAGGAAAGGAGCCTTCTTGTGAACACCACGCTACTGATAGAGGGGATCGTCATGATGACCGCGTTCCTGTCCGCCGCGAACGCTTCCGAAGGAACCTGGGCCGGTGCTGCGCGCGAGTCAGCCCTGGGTCCTGTGCCCACTCAGGTGGATTTGCGCAACATGCTTTGCGAGCACATCGTGCGCCGAAGCTGCGAGGCCCTGGATCGCGCCGCCGAACGCCGGCTTGCCGCCGTGAATGACGGTGCATGGCAAACCTGGCGCGACGCTATCCGGGACCGCGTGCGCAAGGACCTTGGCGAGATCCGGTTTGGCCCCGATGGTCCCGCGCTCAACATACGTGCGGTGTCCCGCCATGAACGTCCGCACTATGTGATTGAAAACGTGCTGTTCGAGTCGCTGGTCGGCTGGGACGTCAACGCGTCAGTTTATTTGCCGCTCGCTGCGGAATATCCGCCGCCGTGGCCCGCCGTGGTGGTTCCCGTGGGGCACAGCGCCAAGACGCGCGAGAGTTACCAGGTGCCGGCCCAGGTGTTTGCGCGCCTCGGATATGCGGCTGTCACCTTTGATCCGCCCGGCATGGGCGGCGAAAAACGCGCGGGCAACGACCACTTTCAGGACGGCGTGCGCTGCCACCTCACGGGCCACTCGTCCAACCGGTATTTTGTCGCCGACGCCATCCGCTGCATCGATTACCTCGCCACGCGGAGCGACATTACGCTGGCCAACGGCGTGGGCATGACGGGGGTCAGCGGCGGAGGGTATACGACGATGTTCGCAGCGCTGCTTGATGACCGCATCCGGTGCGCGGGTCCGTCCTGCTGCGCTGTTCCCAATGCCATGCACCCGGTAATCGACGTGTATGCGCCCTGCGTCGAGACCCTTGCCGCGGGACGGTTCGAGTATTACGACGACGTCGATGTGCTTGCCGCTGCCGCACCGGCGCCCCTGCTGCTCATGGCCGGCGACAAAGACGAGGTGTTCAAGATCGAATGGGGCCGCGACATCGCATCGAAGGTCCGGGCATTCTATTCGGCGGCCGGTAACGAATACGCGTTCGGCTTCTTCGTTGATCCGGGCGGCCACGCCTACACCGTCGCCATGGCCCTCGAATTCACCAGATGGCTTGACCGGCACATCCGCAATACGCCCGGCCGCGAGCTTCCGGCGTTTACCCGCGACGACTTCGAGATGGTCGAAGACGCGATGCTGGCGTGCAATCCCCGCCAGGAAGAAAACATGTTTACGCTGAACCGTGCCATGGCCGAACATCTGCGCGAAAACCGGTCCGGACTGTCCATCCCGGAGGCCGTGGGGCAGCTCGTTTATGCGGAGCGTCTGGCGATACCCGAAGCGGCGGCCGGGCCACTGTCGCTGGCGTGGTTCCACAACGTGCAGGAAATCCTCATCACGCCGGAACCGGACATTGCCCTCCCCGCAACGTATGTTGTGCCCGCAAACGAAGGCTGGCGCGGCGGGGCCGTGCTCTATTTCGACGAAAACGGCCGTTGGGACGCCCTCCGCACCCACGGCATGCTTGCCCGTATGACCGGATTCATCCAGGAGGGTACGGACGGCCCCGCCATCCTCACCGTCGACTTGCGCGGGTGGGGCGACTCGAGGCCTGCCGACCTCCCGTATGATCTCGCGGGGTGGGGCGGGCGCGACCGCTGGATTTCCTATGTTTCAGCGGGTCTCGGCGATCACGTTCTCGCCATGCGAATCCGCGACGGATTGGCTGCCCTCGCCTATGTGCGCAGCCGCCCCGAGATCGACCCGGACAGGATCGTTGTCGGCGGCCATCGCATGGGCGGGGTGGTGGCGCTGCATGTCGCAGCCGTCGATGGTGCCGTCGCCGGGGTGTTCTCCATGAACGGCCTCGCCACCTTCGAGTCGCTGGCCACGCAGCCCGACTATACTTGGCCGCAGGAAGCATTCCTCCCCGGTGTGCTCGAACATTACGACCTGCCGGAACTGATCGCATCGCTCGGTATGCCGGTGCTGATTGCCAATCCCCTCGATGCACGCGGCATGCCTCTCGAGCCCGACGCGGCCGCGGCCGTTTTCCAACAAGCGCTCGACGCAAAACCGAATTTCACCCTCACCCCCGGCGAATCCACCGGCCCCGCCGAAACGTTTGTGAAGGAGGTTTTGGGCGGATAGCGAGAGTCGAGAGGCGTGCTCACCGGGGTATTTGGCGGCAAAACTCAGTGGACAGGGTGGACCCGGGAAGCTCTGTGTTGTGGCGTGGTCATGACCCTGGCGCCTTCATACGGCGCTCCCACGGCCGATGAGCTCCATGCCGCATCAAGGCTTCTTCCACACGCGCACGCGGGCATTGCCCTCGCCGAGGTCGAGGAGGAGTTCCC
>CAZFOG010000366.1:0-6303 GCA_964520685.1 uncultured Nitrospiraceae bacterium
ATAGACAGAGGGAACCGCGCGTTTCTTCTCCCCGGAGTAGCACTCCGGGAACTAAACCCCCATAATGGGCTGTTACTTTAAGAAACCTGCTATAACTGAAACGCGGACACCTTTCAGGAGGACACTCATGCGACTTTCCGTTGTTTTGCTGCTTGCCGCAAGCGCCGCTGCGTACGCGGCCGTCGAGACCGAGTCCGTCACCTATCGCGAAGGCGATACCGAACTGACCGGCTACCTCGCCCGCAATCCGGCCGTTCAGAAACCCGCGCCGGGGGTTCTGGTTGTTCACGAATGGACCGGCCTCGGCGAACATCCGAAAAACAGCGCCCGGCGGCTGGCCGAACTTGGTTATGTCGCGTTCGCGCTGGACATGTACGGCGGGGGCAAGCTCGCGAAGGACGCAGGCCAGGCGGCCGAGTGGTCCAGCACGTTCAAGAACGACCCGGCCCTCGCCCGGCGGAGGTTCGAGGCCGCCCTGAAGGTGCTCGAGGCCCAGCCCGGCGTTGACCCGGACCGCATCGCCGCCATTGGATACTGCTTCGGCGGCACCATTGTTCTCGAAATGGCCCGCATGGGCGTGGATGTCCAGGCAGTCGTCAGTTTCCACGGAGGCCTGGCGTCCAACGTGCCCGAAGACCAGCGCAAGCCCGAAGCCGCGATCCTCGTCTGCCACGGCGCGGCCGACCCGCACGTGCCGCAGGAGGAGGTGAACGCGTTTCTCGACGAGATGAAGGCGGCCAACGCGAAATTCGAGTTCATCCAGTACCAAGAGGCCGTTCACAGCTTTACGAACCCCGAGGCCGACTCTGACAGCGCCCGTTTCGAGCCGGTTGCGGCCCGGCGTTCCTGGATCGCCATGCTTAACTTCCTGGAACTTGTTTTTGTGGGAACGCCGGCCTATAAGTAGCGTATGAGAAGCGGTTCGAATCAAACACGGGAATGGTAGTCATGCGATATTTCCGCTCAGTGCTCGTTTTGGCAGCTATCACGGCAGCAATGGCCGCGGGCGCGGCCGAGGTCCTCATGCGGGCGCCCGCCCGCGATGAGTATCCCACACTGAATCCCGGGGGTGAGACCGTCCTTCCGAACGGACGCCGCATTACCCCTTCGGGAGAGATGTTTCGGGTCCGCCCGCACCCCTACGGTCTGACCATGAGCCAGGACGGACGCTGGGTAGTAGCCGTCAGCAGCGAAGGCCCCCAACTCACCATCCTCGACATGAAAGAGCCCGACGCGCCGGAAGTCTTCTTCATCCCCGACGACCAGAACGCCGGAGAGGGCGTCCTGGACGCGGCATTCATGGGCCTGGCCATCGCCCCGGACAACAAGACCCTGTACGTGGCCGGCGGCGGAGATTGGAGTGTCACGGCCTTCGATCTCGAGGCCCGGTCGCGGTTGTTTCGCATCGATTGCGCGCACGACGCCGACGGCCAGGATTTCAGGCACGGCTACGCGGGCGACCTGCGCCTGAGCAAAGACGGGAAGACGATGTACGTCTGCGACCAGTCCAACTTCCGGATGCTCATCATCGACACCGAACAGCAGGCGGTCATCCGTTCGATACCGGTGGGCCGGTACCCCTTTGGGATCGCCCTGTCCACCGATGAAAAGCATGCCTACATCGCGAACGTGGGAATCTACGAATACGCGTACTTCCGTACGGAAGACGGGCAGTTCGCAAAGCTTCCCTTCCCCCCCTATGGGGTGCCTTCACAAGAGGCCGAGGAAGGGATCACAATTGACGGCGTGGTGGTCCCGGGACTCGGCGACCCGAACGATATCGCGGGCATGTCGGTCTGGAAAGTGCGTATCGCGCGGAGCGGCAACGAGAAAGTCGTCGACAAATCGAAAACGGGCCATCTTGTGGGCGAACAACTCGAGGACTTCCCCGCGGTCGGCGGCAGCAGCCCCAATTCCATCGCCGTTACGAAATCCCACGTCTATGTATCCAACGGCAGCAATGACAGCATCACCGTGATACGCGCCCGCTCGGGCAAGCGGGAGGAGGACATCGATCTTATCCTGCACCCCGAAGCAGCAAATCTGCGCGGCATGATTCCCTTCGGCGTGGCGCTGTCGCCGGACCACGAGACCCTGTACGTTGCCGAGGCAGGCGTCAACGCGATTGGCGTCATCCGGCTGGACGACCACCAGGTCCTGGGCCACATCCCGACGGCGTGGTTTCCGAGCAAGCTGGCCGTATCTCCCGACGGGAAACGACTTTACGTCGCGTGCGCCAAGGGCATTGGCTCGGGTCCCAATGCCGGCCCCAACCACAAGGAAGGTGACCCGACCGGCATCGGTGCACTCATGCGGGGTTATATCCACGTGCTTGAACTGCCGCAAAGCCAGGAGGAACTGGACGCGCTCACGCGGAGAGTTGTCGAGAATAACGTGACGATGATTCCCGCGGAGTCCGATACCCGGCCTCCAAACCACCCGATACCGCCTTCACCCGGCAAGTGGCAGAGCCCCATCAAGCACGTCATCTATGTGACCAAAGAAAACCGTACCTACGACGAGGTCTTCGGAGCCCTGCCGGGAGGCAGAGGCGATGCCGAGCTGTGCCGTCTCGGACGGCCCATTGACGTCTCGAGCGAGGATGGTACGCGCACAGTGAAGGACGTCGTCCTCATGCCCAACCACATTGCCCTGGCCCAGCGTTTCGCCATCAACGACAACTTCTACTGCGACTCGGACCACAGCGTTGACGGGCACCGCTGGCTGGTCGGCACCTATCCCAACGAGTTCATGGAAGCGCGCATCGGCCAAGGCGCGGAAGGCGACGGCCCCGGCAATTTCTCGTTCATCGGGTCGTCCGGCGCCATCTATCCCGAGGACTACAACGAGGCGGGCGCAATTTGGGAACATTTCGACCGCAATGGAATACGGTTCTTCAATTTCGGGCTTGGCTTCGAGTTCAAGCCCCAGGACGAAGAGCAGGAATACCGGTATACGGGCATTCGCCTGAACATCAACTATCCCTTGCCCCAGCCGCTCTTCGAGAACACCTCGCGCATTTTCGCCACCTACAATACGAATATCCCCGACCAGTTCCGCATGGATATGTTCGAGCAGGAATTCCGCGAGAAATGGGTCTCGGGCAAGGAGCCCTTCCCTGACGTAATCACCATGATGCTGCCAAACGACCACGGCGCGGGCGAACGGCCTGAAGACGGGTATCCCTTCTGGGGCTCCTACATGAGCGACAACGATCTGGCCCTCGGCCGTCTCGTCGAGCTGATCAGCCACAGCCCCTGGTGGCACGAAACGGTGATCTTCGTGACGGAAGACGACGCCCAGGGATATCGCGATACCGTAGACGCGCACCGGTCCATCTGCATGGTCATAAGCCCCTACGCAAAAAATGGATACGTCTCGAACACCCACTCGAGTTTCGGCAGCATTCTCAAGACCATGTTCCTGATCCATGGCCTGCCGCCATTGAACCAATACGACGGGTTCGCGTCCGACTTGTCCGACATGTTTGATACGGAACCGTCAAACGCGGCGCCGTACAAAGCCCTTCCCGTAAATCCTGAAATCTTCGACCCCCAGAAGGCGTTTGATCCATTTGACAGGGAGTTTAACTGGCAGGCACTGAACGATTTCGTACCTCTCGACCATCAGGAGTTTCTCGATACCGACACCTACGGGCATTCGGGAGAAACCGGCCACGGTCCCCGCATGGCGGAATGAGTGGCCGGCCCGGCACAGAGCAATACCGCGCACACCAGAGTACAGAAAGACAAATGTTCCAATGTTTGGAAGACGAGAGCAGACTCCTCGCGAAGAACTGGTTAATTCCCTCACCCACGGCATAGCCATTGCCTTGAGCATCGCCGCGCTCACGGTTCTGGTGGTGTTCTCGAGTCTCCAGGGAGACCCGTGGAAGATTGTGAGTTTCAGCATCTACGGGGCGACGCTCATAGCGCTGTTCACGGCCTCGACCGTATACCACGCCGTGCCGTCCATCCGATTGCGGCCCTTTCTACGGCGCCTCGATCATTCCTGCATCTATTTGCTTATTGCGGGAACCTATACTCCGTTCGTGCTGGTCATGATGCGCGACGCCTGGGGCTGGACCCTGTTCGGTCTGGTATGGGCATCCGCCGCGATAGGGATACTCTTCAAGGTGTTCTATATCGGGCGTTACGAAGTCTTCTCGACCCTGTGGTACATCCTGATGGGGTGGATTGCGATCATCGCCATCAAGCCATTGGTACAGGCAATGCCCCCCGGCGTGTGGCCATGGATTGTGGGAGGAGGCTTGTGCTATACCGGCGGCGTTCTCTTTTACGCCATGGGAAAGCTGCGCTACAACCACGCGATATGGCACCTGTTCGTCATCGGCGGCAGCCTGCTCCACTTCGTATCGTTTCTGCTGTTTGTGCTGCCCAAGAACGCGTGAGTCAAACGCTTGGCGCGTACCCCGTATCGGCCCCGCCTGGCGGCCTTCCACGCTCATTCGGTAACCGTCACGTCATAGGTGAAGCGGAGGAATGTTCCCTCCGGTCCCGAAGCCGGTTCCTCACACAGGCACGCGATGGTTGCGGGCCCCGCCTCCTGGAACGTGTGCGTCAGAGCGCTTCCCTGTGCAGCCGCTTTACCATTGACGGTCCACGTGTACTTGCCATATCCCTGCGTGGCGTGGAGGGTGAATTCAACGTTTTTCGGCACTTTCCACGCGATGGGCGGCAACTTGGCGACCATCGTTCTGGCTACAGTCGAAGCGACGGTGGCTTCCCCCCGGCGTGCACTGTATTCCAGCACGACGAGGCCCGGCTTGTCGGCCACATGGTAGAGCCGCGTAGCATCTGGACCTTCGGCCACAACGGCGCCGTTGATTTTCCACGTATGCACGGCCCCTTCGATGGCATCGAGTTCCAGCTCGATTGCCTGGCCTTCGTAATACACCTCGGGGAGAGAAATGCTCAGTTCAGACCTCCCGAGAGACGTTACCAACCCCATCCGCTTGCGCAATTCGTCGACGCTTATCCCCATCGAGGCTGCCACCCTATCGAGCGTTCCCGGCATTTCATCCAGCGGGGTATACACCTTGAGATTCAGATTGCCCGAGGGTGTTTTTACAACAAGGTCGTAACTCCCGACCTCGCAGTACTCGGTGGGAGTAAGTTTGAGCGACCCATCGGACCTGTCGTAGCGGAACATCTCATCATAATCGTGCCCGTTCGCCCAGAGCTTGACCTCTCCCATCTCCCCGGCCGGCAGGGGCTGTCCATCTCGCGTAAGAACCGTCGTTACGGACGCATCGGTGCGGTGAAAAACCAGGACGCCGGGCTCGGCCTTCAACACAGCCGCGGGTGCAGCGCCTGCAATCAGAATTACGGCCAGAGCGGCTGATGCCCTCACGGCCCGATTCCGCCAACCGGTCCGTCCCAGTCCAGACAGCATGCTGTGACGCATAGGTCAAACCTCCACGGTGATAGCAGCCACTGGCCGTTTTACTGGACAGCACATGCATGCACGCCTGCTCTCTTGCATCCGCAATCCCAACAGGCACACCTGCAGTATGTATTCCCAGACAGGTCCCCCGGTTTCCATGCAATGGGGGTGAAAAAGATGAGAACATGTACGAATTGGCGCCGAACCTGAAGACGACAACCCCCAGAATATTCTGCAAATCCAGACGAAGCGAAGCTCAGCTCAAGTTTTCACCATGCTCGCGCTCGTACCAGGCACGCCACGACTCAGCGTAATTGCCTATCCAGTCAAGGACCGCCTGCGCGCCAAGGTCGCGGCGCGCCTTTTCGGATTCGATCCACTTGTACCGCTGGATTTCTTCGCGCTGAAGTGTCAAGTATTGACGCTGCCGTTCCTCGCGCCACTTGATTGCATGATGCTTCTGCCAGTCCTCCAACGCCTCTTCATAGCTGACGTCCACGCCGCGCGCTTCAGCCAAGGTGCGCTGATGCTGGAGAACCGCACACAGTTCTGCCTCACTCAATTCGCATCCCCCTGCCGGCCGGGCAACACGCGCTTCCGGCATCTCAGTTGCCGGAACTGACACCCCCTCGATAAAATCCGATACGCCCGAACCCGCCATCGTCAATACCTCTAGGCACTTACCTGCCAAACAGTACAGACAAGTCGCGGAATTGTAACACATTCCACGCGGTTTGCAAACTGTCTGACTGACCTGGGGCCGCTACCGTGGCCGGCCGCCTCGCCGCCACGGGCCTGTGTTACCAACACCTTACCATTTACTATCCAACACATCCAGACGAATCAATCTTCCCGATATTCACGCCGAAATCACACAAAACCCCGCAAAACCCTCAA
>CAZFOG010000367.1:0-6217 GCA_964520685.1 uncultured Nitrospiraceae bacterium
ATTCCGGCAGGAATTGTCCGGCCCAAGATGGCGCGCATGGTCTGCGCTTTTGGTTTTTTTGACGCTTCGCGTAGCGGGATTAAGATTCCTCCTGGGGAATCTTAACCCACTTGACCGCTTCCCTGCGGGTAACCGGTCGGGCGTAGGCCTTCGGCCTCCGCCCGGGCCACGGCCCGAACGCCGGCGCCCGCGAGCCGACGCGCGACGTTTTTGATTGGAGAGGGCGCAATTTGACGGATATTTGATTGCGCGCCGTAAGTGATGAGTTGGCAAGCTGATGTGATTTGAATGTATAGAGAGAATAGAAAAACGCAATCAAATCGAAGCGGACGAAATACCCTGGGGAAAATGGTCGGTAATTTCCGTATAGGATGGGTCCTCGGGACCGACCATGAACGGATGCAGAATTGACCTCTCTTCCCCCTAATAGGGGAATTTTAAGAAACCTAAATTCGTCATTTAGGAAATTCCAAGGCCTTCGTCCATCAGCATTGGATTCCAAGCTGTTCCGAGTAGAAGATCCCGCGTGTGTTTGTCACTCAAAACTACCGTTTTCCTGAGCGGCGTAAGCGATCGGCCCTCAAGGGTATCGTCAAAAACTGATCCACGGTAATTCCAAAAACCGCACGAAAGAAACCTCTGAACAAGCAATCGGCGGGACAGCCAGAGTCGGAGGGAAACAGTGTATTGTGAAAAGGACACGTGATGGTCTTCTTCGAGAGAATCTCATAGGTTGTTTTTTCATAGATGACGGCGACATTGCGCCTGGCTTCAAACTCAGTTGCGGCGTTCATGTCCAGATCGAATTTTGCCTCTTGAGTTTCTGGCGTGTATCTGTCCGAACTGATAGACGATATGTCTGCCACCGTCGGTTCATGCTCAACGATTAAGGCAAAAGCGAGTGGAAAGAATGTTCGGACTTGTACAACTCTTGCCGTAAACCAGGGAAAACTCTCTTCGGTAGCCGGCAATGTGTCCTTGGGCCATTTCCATCCAAAATGATCCAGAATTCTTTGGCAGAATCCTTCGTAGGCAGGCAGCTGGTCCCAATCAGCTTCACGCGGCAGCATCTTCTGGATGGATTTTCCCTTTCGAATTGCTTCAACCATACGGATGATTCTCCACCCCGGATGAAAATCTTCCCATTTGATTTCGCCACTCTCCGGAGGCCAATCCGGGTTCAGTGCAATGTCGCAAAGAAGTCGAGTCAGGATCTCGTCGTTTAGTCCGCACTTCGTGCGTATGACCTCCTCAACCAAGCCGTAGGGGTCGAGAATGTCCAATTCCGCCCTTGCCTTTTCGAAGCGCGAAGGGCTCAAGGATGTGAGTAGCTGCATGCGCTGGTTGCATGCAGCGTGGCCTTCCAGCACGTGTCGGCTGCCTATAGAGTATGTCTTCCCGTTCAGACGCACTCGCGGACAGGGTTTTGAGACAGGTAGTGCAATTCCCCTGGGTGTGATGGGCAGTGTCTTCATCGTGTCCCCGAACAGCGCACGGTTGACGAGACGGTAGCTGGCCGCCAAAATGAGGGGATCGCTGTCGATCTCAGTGGAATTAACGAGGTCTTTCAGCAGAGGGCGCCGAAGCGTGTCCAAGGGTCGTTTGTCGAACAGTTCATGTAATGCCTTTGATATGCACGCCCCTTCAGTCATGAGCAAGTCGTAATGATAACGTCCGTAGGTGGTACCAATCACCTGCAGATGGTGACACCATTCATGCATGATGGTCGACCACACGGGCCAACTTGCGTCGTGTGTTGGACTACCCGGCGCTGCCCGTTGCAGCTGTTCCGGGGTAAACCACGTCCTGGTAAAGAAACCCGAGGGAAGATACTCACCCAAGGGCGCGAAGAATCCGTCCGTGCCGGAATCCTGGGGTGTTTTGTCCATTAGTGTAAATCCACATTTCGTATTTGATATACGTGCAACTGCAGTGCGGCACGGTATATTCTCGCCGCCCTGCGCCCTCTGCCCCACCGCTTTGCGGCTCACTGCATACTGATACTATACTTCTGAGTGCGCCCGCGCCAGTGAATTCGTTGCGCCGGTTTGAGTGTTGCTGTCGCGAATGAAAATGAGGGCGAAATGCACCGACCCTGGTTTAACTCATGCTGGTGACTAAGGCACTTTGTAGAAGGTTCATCGACGCCTATCTCCCGAATGATGTCCAGCACTTCGAACTTGCTTGGACGGCTACGTTGGGGAGCCTTGGGCTTAAGAACATAGCCAAGGCCTCTCCAGCTGCGCTTGAGGCAATACGTGACCGTTTAAGCGCAACGCAGGACGGTGCAGGGCTCTACGTTTCTCTTGCTCAGAATTTGGACTACGTCCTATATGTAATCGCTGCGTGCGCCGTCGAGCTTCGTGAGTTCAACTCACCCACAGGGCTCTCATTCAAGACGATTTCTGCAGTCGTGGACCGCGTTATCTCCGACTGCAATGTCCCTGAAGATGTTGAGATGATTCTCCGCCACGACCTGCCACGATTCATCGGAGGCATTGGCGGAGGCGATCTTGCCCGCGCAATAGAAAGCAATCACGGTGTGGAGGTCCCCAGAGAAGCGGCTGAATCCCAGAGCGCGTCCATAGACGCTACCGCGGCGCGCAGCGGGCGCCGCAAATATCTCCGCAGCACACAATCTGCAGGATTCCTTCCCGGGCCATACACCGTGCGTTCCCCAAAGGATAAGAATGCCGAGATTATCACGGGAGGAACCGATCCGACTAGGGTCCGAGTACGATCCCGGAACGGCCAGAAGTTCTTGACGTCTCTGGCAATGCACTACGGTACCGGCGAACCATTAAGTTACGAAGACACTTGCGGTATCTTCTTGACCGACAAGAGATTCAAGGAATTGAAGAAGTGGGTCCAAGAAAAGTTGAGGGAATGGACCGGCTTGATGAGAGAAGACCGGCCCCTGTCCGCAAGTGACGTACAGGCGAAGTATGACAAGCTCTGGGGCGAAAGGGCGCACAAACCCGTGTCCGACTTTCGAAAGCAGCTCGTTGCCCTTGGTATTGATCCGCGTGATGTCTTTCGGAACGTCAGAGACTCGGGTTACGAACTCGTTAGTAAGCCGGAAGGTCCAGCCCAAGTGAAAAAATGGCGAGGCCCAGATCCAGACAAAACCGCTCCTACCAGCATGCTCTCGGAACAGGATTCTCGGAAGGCTACTCCGTCGGTCAACACCAAAGACTGAGTTGGGGAACAGGACAGTCGCTGGCATCTGGTCTTTGCCAAGCTTCGTGACCGGAGAATCCGGCCACATAGATTGCCGTACTCGTCGGAAGACAGCTTTCAACGGGGCTTTCCTCCGAAGTCTGCTCTCCACCTTCGACTCGTGTTGGCGTCATCCCGTTTCCCGTCTGCAAGTTTCTAACGGAAACTCCCCCTCTTTCTGAGTTTTTCGAGCGTGGACCCACGCCAAAGAGACACAGACAAGTTCTTGCAATGCATTGCGGGAGCAAGAGTTATCGACATTTCATTCTTGACCCGGTCGACTCACTAGGCCCGTTTGCTCTCATCTCATATCCCTTTAATGAGAGAGGTTTTGTGAATTAAGAGCCTGAAAAGTTCAGGGAAGAGTGAAGTATGGCCCGGGTTGAGATCATCAGCGGTGCTACCGTTCGGAGCAGCGAGTTGAGCGCTGAAAGCGAGCGCAGCATCATCTCCATCCTCCGATGCCAAACCGGCGTCCTTCCTCAGGATAGCGCCGAGATTCGCGTTCCCTTGCTGGTGGCTGTCGTTTTGGATCACAAGACACACATTTCAGCCAATGCTCTCGCGGACCATCTCGTCGGGTCGGCTACCTTCGGACAGGACCTGTTCATGCCGGGGATCGAGGTCACACTGGTTCAGTATCCCGTTGGCCGCAAGATCACCGGAAAAGGATACTTTGGCGAGTTAGACATCTACTCACGCGGCCGTAAGCACATAATCAAGCTTACGGTCGCTCGATTCCTGGCTGTATTCGTGCTGGTCATGAAGAGCGTCAGGGCCACCGACAAGGCGCTGAAAGAACTGGGGCGCGAGGCCATTATTGTCAATCGGCCGGAACTGGAACTCGATTGGCAGCAGTATGGCCTCATCTATCAAGACAAAGCGCCGTGGCTCTTGAATGCATCACGTATATCAAGCTTCCTTTACCGCGCCATAGAGAAAGTCAGGGAATGCGAGGCGCCCGAGGTCATTGCTCTCGACCACACAGGCGGCGCGTTCATCAACTGCCATCCCAGCCGTGTCCGCTTTGAGGGTCCCCTTGCGCAATATGTTCCCAACTCCGCCCCCAAGAATTGCGAAGGGATTGCAAACAAATCGAAAGGGAAATGCGACCCGCGCTTTTGACAGATGCTGTAATTTCGAAGAATCACAAAGTCCGGGATCTTTCCGCAGAAGAGGCGGGCCGCGGACAACGAACAAGGAAAAAGAATCGATGACGAGGACGTCATTCAAATCCGAAAAGAGTCAACGAGACGACATGCAAGGCGAATGCATACGTGATACCCCTCACCAGGCATTTCTCGACATCTCTCCGACGCTCCTGGCGGTTGGGTGCGTTGGGCATGGCCGTCGGCGTCGGATTTCTGCTGACGGCGTCGGGTTGCAGGAAACCAAGCGAGTGTCAGACTGACGACATCGTTTTGTGAACCGCAGGGTTGACAAGGTTCAGTAAGACCCGTCGTCTTACTTAACTATAGATAAAGGGAGTCGGCCGACCTCCAAAACCACAACGTGAATGGAGCCCAGCCGGCGCAGGCGCGCCGCGCCCGACGGGGCTTGAAAGGAAGTCGGCATGCACAAGAAGAAGCGCGGCCGTGAGAAGAAGCGTCACTCCAAGAGAGAAAATGGCGCCGAGAAGGATCCCGTGGTAAGCCATCCGGTGGTTAGGCTGCCCAAGGACGTGATGGATAGTCTAGTCGCCCAATATTTTCCCGCACTGAGACGCTGTGCCTGCTATCTCGTGGGATATGTGGAGCGGATTCAACAAGGGAGGAATATCAACCTTACCGCAGGCGACCTGACCATGATCACAATCGAAAAGATCTTGAGGAGCGGTGTCATTCGCGAAGGTTGGGATTTCCTTCCGTACGCAAGAAGCAAGATGCGTCAATACCTTTTCAGCATGATACGCACAGACAAGCGCCATGGTTACCTAGCAATTGAACATAGAGACAAATTGGAGGTGCTCTGCGATGAAACCGAGAGATCCCTACGAAATCCTTGGGTGTCGGGAGATCATGAACCGGATAGAGAATGCTCTGAAACAGAGGAGAACGGTGAAGAATTCGAAGAAGATTGACGCCTTTCGAATGCGGATGATAGACGGAGAATCCCGCGACGACGTTGCAGATGTCTTCGGCTATGCCTCGCGCCCCAGTACTATTAACGAGTGGGTCGCCGAAGTCTGCGGAATGCTTTGCCCGGAACTTCCACCCTTGGAAGACTTGATCTAAGCGCGTTGACTAACTGACTGCTACAATTCTGAGCGAAGGCGGCCGGTCTCCAGCAGTTGAGGAGACCGGCCGCGCGCTTGAGGAGATGCTCTTCAGAGGTCTCGCATCACGCTATCAGCCAGCCCGCGAAACCTCTCGCCTGGAATCTGATTCCGCCTTTGCGGCCAAGCGCCAAAACCCCTCTTCCATGGCTCTGCGCGTTCCCGCCTTGACGAACTGTCGAAGGCAGCGCTCAGAAAAGTGTCGAACGTCCCTCTTCGTCTTGAGAGACAAGAGGTAATCACGGATTCTCGGCGGTAAGGTTAGAAGACGCAAGATCTGGGTTACTCTCGCGCGGCTCATTGCGTAGCATTTCGCCAAGTCGCTCCGGCTGTTAACCACTTTCTCGTCAAGCAGCTTTTGCGACTTCCGCTTAAGTCAGGCTGCACGACGTTCGTACCGGTGGTGAAGTCCGCCCGTCTTCGATGACTTCGCTCTGGTCAGGACTTTCGAAGGGAGAAGAAGAGGTCTGTACAGATGCGACGACTGTAACCAAATTGTAACTGTCACGGCCAATTTGAACCAATTCAGGCCTTCAAGAGAAACGTCCGTGCAGTCGTAAGTCTATACGAGCCAATAACAAACCATCATGCGCCAAATCACGCCTACTTGGCCGGGCAGCCTTTCACGCTGGCGACGCGGGTTCAAATCCCGCTGGGGTCGCCATTTTTCTGCCTCGAAAACTCATATCCCTTCCGGAATGTGGGACCGGTGCCCTCACCGGT
>CAZFOG010000368.1:0-1802 GCA_964520685.1 uncultured Nitrospiraceae bacterium
ACCCAACTATCGCCCGGCTCCGGCGGCGCGTCAAGTGCTGCCGGGGGGCTATTCGCCGATGAATCCGTGGGCCCGGCCCATGTAGTACGCCAGCAGGAAGGGGATGCCCTCCCGAAGGCGCGTGCCATCCCCTGCGTACGTGAGCGTCCACGGGTTCATGTCCCAATACACCTCATGCCGCTCGTCTATGGGGAAGGCCGTCCCATCGAACCGTCCACCCATGCCGGACGGCTGGCCGTGTTCGTCCAGAACGAGCTTCAGGTCAATCCGGTGGGCGTTCGACATCGGCCAGTCCGCCAAGTCGAGCGGGAAACGCTTCAACGTGTCGATGGCGTCGTCGAAACAGTGCTTCGGCGGCGACAAGTCCATTGTCCCCCAGTTGTCGGTGCGGGATTTCCCCAGGCAACAGGCCGCATATACGAAATTGGCGAACGCGTTGTTCTCGCGTTTCTCATGCTGCCAGTGGCTGTAGATCGCGTGGTAGTACATGCTGAGCAGCTTCGGGTCGGTCTCATACCGGATCAGGTGGTAGTAATTCATGAACGCCATATTGTCGTCCGGCTGGTGGCCAACAAAACCAGGCCCTGAAATGCTCTTGGGCTGGGTCATGCCGTTCATCCCATAGCCGTGGTCCAGGGCAAGCTCCAGATACGCTTCGCGGTATTTCGGGTCGCCGGTGATGTGATGCGCAATCGAAAGATAGGTCAGGATGCTCAATGAGTTGAGTCCCCGCTCGTCGCACCACGCCTCGTTCCGGTTCAAATCATCCGGTGAAAAGCGGCCCCAGCGGGTCGGCAAACCGTCGTAGTCCACCAGGTTGTAACCGTGCGTCAGGATATGGTCCATGATGCGCCGGACGACCCCTCGCACTTCTTCCTTCTCCGGGTCGGACACGCAGACGCGGTCGAAGTAGATGGCGTATCCGAAAAAATGGCCGTCAAGCTCATCCGAACTCGAATCGTTCTTCCAGTACCATTCGCCCGACGCGTCAACGGGCCACCGCGGCTGGATGATCTTCCACAGGGCATCCCGCTCGTTGCGCCGGAGGTCATAGGCTAGGTCAAAATCCGGGTTCGGGTCCGGTTCGGATGTAGGCTTTACACATCGCGCGATGAAGCCTTTCGGCGCCGGATGTGTGCCGCCCTGGGTTACCTCACTGAGAAAGGCAAGGGCACGGAAAGCCCTGGCGGCATGCCGTTTCAGCGGTTCTCTCCCAGTGGTCGCATAGCCGAAGCTCACCGCGCCCAGGTACAAGCCCGTGAAGTGGCCATCGTTGTCGGTGAATACCGCTGTCGCCGTGCTTTTGTCCCCGGGCACGGCAAGCCGGGCCGGATTTACGTAGCCGAATCGCGTCCGCCGGTGATATCGCTCGATTTCATCCTCGAAAAACGCCGCTTTCTCAGCCAGCGTCATGGGCTGGTATGCAATGCAAGATACGCCGCCCGCGGTCGCAACCCACGCGTTTCCCTCCGCGTCGATAGCAATATCCCGCACAGGGTTGTCCAGCAACCAGCGCCGACCCTGGCGGAATGACCACTGCCCGTCACAGTACTGCACCGCGCCGTTCGTCGTGCCAAACCAAACCCCTTTCGGGCCGGCCGCCATGCACGTGAAATCGTTGTACGGCAATCCGTCGGCGCCGGTGAAAAGCTGCCATTCGTCATCCGATTCGCGAAACCCCACCCCCTGGGGCGCGGCAAACCACAGCCTTCCCGACACATCATAGGCCACCGCACGCACATCCACCGGTGCCCAGCGCACCGTTCCCTCCCGTGGAAGCGCCAACCTCCAGGTCTGGCCGT
>CAZFOG010000368.1:1902-3689 GCA_964520685.1 uncultured Nitrospiraceae bacterium
GTGGTGTAGGCCCGGTGGACCTGCTGTTCGAATACGCCCGCATCAATCGGGAGAGCCTCGATCTGTTCCTGGCCAAGTCCGGTCCCGCTGACCATACCCAGCACTGTCGCCGTCAGAATCGTTATCCGCATGAAGCTCTCCTCTCACCACCGCACAATTCAAGCACGGAAGAATGGTGCCCTGCCTGTCTTATCGCAGCCCGTGTTGCCGATGCCGCTGCAGAAGTGCAGAAAGCTCCTTCGCAATGTCCGGGTGCTCCGAAATGATGTTGTCTTGCTCGCCGATGTCAGTCGCGACATTATACAACTCGGCCGAGGGCTTCGCGTTTCTACCGCTCGCAGGCGGTTCGATGTACTTCCAGGGCCCTTTTCGGATGGCCACCCCCCTGGCCTGTTCGAGAATGAACGCGCTGCCGTGAGACTCGTCCCCCAGAAGCGCGTCCAGGCAGTCCCGGCTGTCCGGAGCAGCCCCCTCCGGAATCTCCTGATTCAGCATGCGCGCGAATGAAGCGAGAAAGTCGACTTGCGTCACCAGCGCATCCGATACACCGGGGCGAATCCGGCCGGGCCAGCGAACGACCAGCGGCACGCGCGTCCCGCCCTCGTAGATCTGGTACTTGCCGCCCCGGTACACGCCCGACGCGTCATGCCCGCGATCGACCTCCCCGGTCGATGTGTGGACCGTCGTCCCGTCCACGTAACCATCATCGTATACCGGGCCATTGTCGCTCGAGAAAACGACGAGGGTGTCCTCATCAAGCCCGAGGCCCTCGAGGGCCTCGAGAATCGCGCCTGCAGCCCAATCAAGCTGCACCATGGCATCGCCCCTGTAACTGAGTTCGCTCTTCCCGCGGAATCGGGGGTGCGGCGTCCTCGGAACATGAACATCCTGGGAGGAGAAGAACAGAAAAAATGGCCCCTCCCGGTGTTCTTCAATAAACGCGCGCGCTTTCCCCACGAAAACATCCGCCATCGACTCATCGTCCCACAGGGCTTGCTTCCCTCCCTTCATGTGCCCGATGCGGCCAATACCGTTTATGACGCTGTTGTTGTGGCCGTGGGAACTGGGGTAGTAGGTCATAGCTTCCGGACTCACCTGGCCGTCGGGGTAGGCCGTCCCCGCAACGCTTTCGCCCACGGGCTCTCCATAGGACACCGTAATGGGGTCATCCGGGTCCAGGTTGACCACGCGGCCGTTCTCGAGGTACACACACGGCACGCGATCATTGGTGGCGGGCAAGAGAAACGAATAATCAAACCCGATTTCGCGAGGCCCCGGCGCGACAACGCCGTTCCAGTCGATGGTCCCGGCGCCAAGTCCCAGGTGCCACTTGCCAACCACGCCTGTCGTGTATCCCGCCTGCCGAAACACGTCCGCCAACGTGAATTGCTCCGGCTCAATGATCATCTTCGCGTCCCCCGGCAAGACCCCCGTTCCCTTTTTGCGGAACGCCATCCCACCCGTGAGCAGTGAGTACCGCGACGGCGTGCACGTGGCGGCCGCGCAGTGCGCGTCGGTGAATCGCAGTCCTTCAGCGGCCAGGCGGTCAAGGTTGGGCGTCGGGATCATTTTCGCGCCATAGACCCCCACGTCCCCGTAGCCCACGTCGTCCCCATAGATGAGTACCACGTTCGGTTTTCGCGCGGTCTCACTCGCACGCACGTGAACGGTCACCATCTGGGCCGCCACCGCGCCTATCGCGCTGGCAAGAAATTGCCTGCGGTTCATATCTTGCCCTCCTTCACAGAATCCCTCTGATACCCCCTGCGCCTGTGCCTCGGGCCGCT
>CAZFOG010000368.1:3789-6192 GCA_964520685.1 uncultured Nitrospiraceae bacterium
ACGCTCTACCAAGGCAAGCGCACGGATTTCAGCCCGTATGAACGATTCCTGCGGGACGGTTTGCTGTGAGGCCTGCCTTGTGCTTGCGCACACTCTCTTTGCAGCGGCGAGAAGGGCCAAAGTATACTGGCCATGGGCCGGCGGTGCGCCAAAAAGATACCAAGCCGAACCAAATGTAAAGGAGAGACCCGACATGAAACGCATCCTTGTGCTTGTCTGTATACTCGCTTGTGTCTCCGCTGGGCGTATGGTCGAGGCAGGGGAGACCCAAACCCCCGCGGAAGGAACCGCTGCAACGCCCGAATCACAAGAGGTCCAGACGCTCTCCCTCTTCAACGGAGAAGATCTCGAGGGCTGGCATATCTACCTCAAGGACCCCGATATCGACCCCAAGAGCGTGTGGCAGGTTCGGGATGGCGCGATCTGGTGCAAGGGCGACCCCTTCGGTTTCCTTCGCACCAAGACGGAATACAGCGACTTCAAACTCACCGTCGAATGGCGCTGGCCCGGGGAACCCGCCAACAGCGGCGTCTTGCTCCGCATGAGCGCCGAAGACAAGATCTGGCCCCTGTGCATGGAGGCCCAGCTCAAACACGAACGCGCCGGTGACGTGGTCGGCATGGGCTGCGATTTCAACGAGAACACCCGTCCCGCGGGCGAATTCTTCCGCGTTGCCGAACGGCAGAACCCTTCCAATGAAGAGAAACCCGGCGAGTGGAACAAGTACGAGATCGTCTGCAAAGGCGATACTCTCGAATTGACCGTCAATGGCAAGCTGCAGAACAAGGCCACGGGCATGAAGGTTCCCCCAAAAGGTTTTATCGGCCTCCAGAGCGAAGGCGGCCCCATCATGTTCCGCAACATCAGGCTGACGCCTCTGCCGTAAGCATCCGGAGGACTCTTCAGGCCAACCCGTGCCATCCCAGCTGCCATGCTGCAGAAATGGGGGAGAGCCTTATTCTTCGCCGACGGCTTTCCCTTCCTCCATGCGTTTCGTGGTGAGGCGTTTCTGTACCTTAAGGAGGTTATGGCCGGTTGCCTTGAGTCCTTCGTCGCACACCGCAAGGGCGTCCTCATACCGCTCCAGCTCGGTCAGGCTCTTTGCCAGAAACAAATACGATTCCTGCAGTAATTGCGTCTGGTAAACGTCGAAATGGTCTCCGGATTCCTCGATTCGCGCTTTCTCCTCCTTGCCGCGCGCGATCGCCTCTTCCAGGATCTGCGATGCCTGTTCATACGAGTCTCGGGACGGAAGCCCCAGTATCTCGTGATAGTCGAACAGATGCCTCCCCAGAGCCGCGCGAATCTCGAAAGACCACGGGTTCGCCTCGACACCGGCCTCGAGCAGCTTGAGCGCCTGCTCCGGTTCGCTCGCAAAATCCGCAATGAAGAAGGCGCCGAGCGTATACAACCGTTCCAGGTTCGGATTGAGCTTCAACGTCAATTGGTACCACGGAATCAGTTCCACCGGGTCGCTGTGGTTGTGTATCTCCATGTAAGGCGTTACCAGTCGATGAAGATTTCCCACGGGACCGCGCCAGTCCATCTCCTCGTTCAGCGCGATGGGCACCCCGCACTTGTGCTCGAGACCCGTGGCGACGTCGGTCGCGTCATGCGCGTGGAACCCATGGTCTTCCTCGGTTCGCGTGGGCATGCGCAACGCCACGCCGTTGTGGAGGTATTCCAGCGTCTTCATCCAGATAAGGCTATGGGCGGTGAACTGAACCTGCCCCATCAGGCTCAATGCAATGGATTCCCGCGCCGCCTCCATCTCTTCCGCCGTGAATTGGGTGCGCACTTCGTCAATCTGCCCATTGTGCACCTGGACCAGCAACCCGCAGAGGGCGAACCCGGGAATCAGCAGCAGGGGGAACAGCTTTGACCACATGCCAGCACTCCCGCGTCTTTCTCGACGCCTCACAACGCAATACGCCGGAAACGCCACGAACCGATGCCAATGAAAATTGCCGAATACACCACCGCATAGGCCGTCAAAGCCGCCAGCGCCCCGGACGGAATCGACGGCCAGTCATGAATGACCTTCTTAGACAGATCGAACAGCTCCAGGTGCGGAACCACCCAATACAGCCCTTCCGCAAGCCAGCGCGACGCGCCGCGCAGTTCGCTGTGTACTGCCAGGATCGTGTTCGCGAAGGTGCTCATCGCAAGGCAAAGCAGGAGCGAGACAGTTACGTTTGCGCCATGGGTGAGGAAAAGTGACAACGCCATGACAACCGCTGCAATCAGCCACATCGAGAGAATTCGCACAAACAGCGCCTGGAAAAAAATCGCCCCCGAGTGTATGCCAAAGATCATGAACAGCACCTGAAGTTCCACCCAGAACAGCACCACCACCGCCGAACTCATCAATCCGACGCCCACATACTTTCCCAGGAATACGGT
>CAZFOG010000369.1:0-6180 GCA_964520685.1 uncultured Nitrospiraceae bacterium
CTCGCCATGAAAGTACGCAACCACAGGAGCGCATCTTATGCGTCGACGCACGTTTCTTGGACTGGCAGGTCTCGGGCTGGCGGGGGCGGCCGGGTCCGGTGAGCCAGAGGCAACTCGCGAGGATGTCGTCATGCCAGGCTTCCCCATCACCGACACGCATGTGCACTTCTGGGCTCCACAGAACCTGCGGTATCCGTGGCTCGACAATTCCGAGTTGCTTAACAAACCGTACCTGCCCGAGGACTATACCGCGGCGACGCACCCGGTGAACGTCGGGACGATGGTGTTTGTGCAGGCGGCGTGTCTTACGGAACAGGCGGCCGATGAGGTGGCTTGGGTAACGCAGCTTGCGCACAAGGATTCGCGTATCCAGGGCATCGTCGCGGATGCGCCGCTCGAAAAGGGTGACGTGGTAGCGCCGTTGCTCGAGTCCTTCGCGAAGAACACGCTGGTGAAGGGGGTGCGCCGGTTCCTGCGAAGCGGTCTTGCGGACGGGGAACTCACGCCCGAGTACGTGCGCGGGGTGGAGCTACTGGGGAAGAGCGGCCTTTCCTGCGACCTGGGCGTTGGAACAGGGCAGATTCCTCTCGCCACCGGTTTGGCACGACGCTTTCTCGAGGTGCAGTTCATGCTCTGCCACATCGGTGTGCCGGACATCAAAAACCGGAAACTGGACCCGTGGCGTGCGGAATTGCGCGACCTGGCGGCGTGTCCGAACGTGATCTGCAAGTTGTCCGGCATGGCCACCCTGGCCGACCTCGAGGGTTGGACCCGCGACGACCTGAAACCGATTTTCGAACAAGTCTTCGAGTGTTTCGGATTCGAACGCACGGCCTTTGCGAGTGACTGGCCGGTCATGCTGCGGGCGACGACATATCCGCGCTGGGTCGAGACCGTCATGTGGGCAATCGCAGGCTGTTCGGATGCGGAGCAGCGCATGCTGTTCAACGGAACGGCAGCGAAATACTACCGGCTGGGCGGATAGGTCTCATTCGTTGGGGACCACGTGGGCTTGCGTGGACATTTTCACATCCCCTCCGCGCATTTCCAGTATAAATGACCGCTGAGGGCAGCGGTCCCACACCCGGAGGGGTTCCCGGCATTGTGCAAGGCCGTTGACATTGGCGTTGCGCGTAGAGGGGACGCAATCTTCGAGCGCCCGCGTCATGCTTTCAGTGCGCCGGCGGTCATGCCCTGTATGAACGATCGCTGGAAGAGCAGGAACGCGATGATGAGGGGCAAGGTGGCGAGCAATCCGCCCGCCATGACCATGCCGTAGGGGGTGCGCACCTCGCCGTGCAGTAGATAGATAAGCAACGGCATGGTGTACATGCTCTTTTCGCGGAGCACGATGAACGCCCACATGAGATTGTTCCACGAGGAAATGAGCACAAGAATGCCCAGGGCGGCCATGGCCGGCTTGGCAATAGGCAGGGCCACGCGCCAGTAGAGCCCGAACTCGCTGCACCCGTCGATCCGGGCCGCTGCGAGGAGGTCGTCGTGGATGTTGGCGGCGATGTATTGGCGCATCCAGAAGATGCCGAACGCGTTGGCGGCCCCGGGGATGATCATGGCCCAGTAGGTATTCACGAGGTGCAGGCGCGTCAGGACGATGAAGACCGGAATCAGGGTCACGGCCGCGGGAATCATCATGGTGCCCAAAACGAAGGCGAAGAGCTTGTCGCGTCCGGGCGCCCCGTGGAACTTGGCGAAGGCGTAGCCGCCCATGGAACACAGGAACAGCGCCAGGAGGGTATGGCCGCCCGCGATGATGCAGGAATTGATGAATGCACGGGGCAGCGGCGTGGCCCGGAACACGTCCGCGAAGTTCTGCAAGACGATCGGGCTGGGGAAGAACTGCGGCGGCAGTGCAAAGATCTGCGCTTTGGTCTTGAAGGCCGAGAGCAGAAGCCAATAGAAGGGAAAGACAAACAGCGCCACCACCGCCAGCATGGCCGCGTAGGCGAGGGTGCGTTTGAGCATCTTCCAGAGCATCATCTCAATCCGTGGCCGGACGCCGCCACTTCAGAATCACCAGGGACATGACAAAAACGGCAATCGCCACCGTATACGCGGCGCTTGACGCGTAACCGAAGCGGAAATCCATGAACGCCAGATTGAACAGGTACAGACCGAAATTCGTCGAGGACGTGCCCGGGCCGCCCCGGGTCATCACGAACACCTCATCAAACATGTAGACGGTGCCGATAAGCGACATGATGCTGCAGAATACAAAGGTGGGCCGCATCAGGGGCAGGGTGATAAACAGCATGCGCTGCCGGCGCGACGCGCCATCGATAATCGCCGCCTCATAGTAGTCGTCCGAGATACCCTGCAATCCCGCCAGCATGAGGACCATGTTGTAACCGGTCCAGCGCCATACGAGGAGGATTGACACGGAGATTTTGGACCACGCCTCGCTCTCAAGCCACGGAATCGGGTCGATAGGACCGCCGGGGAAGAAGCTGGTGGCGTATACGATAACGTAATTGAACAGGCCCGACTCGGCGCTGTAGAGCAGCGAGAACACAATGGCGATAACCACCATGGGGGTGATGCACGGCAGGAACACCCCCACGCGGAACAATCCCCGCAGATGCAGCCGCTTCGAGTTCAGGATGTTGGCAAAGATGAAGGCGAAGAAGAACATGGGCGGCACGTACATGCACCCGATGAGCAGGGTATTCCAGAGCGCCGTGTAGAACATGTCGTCCGAAAAGAGCGAGACGAAGTTCTCGAAGCCCACGGCTACCGGCGCAGTAAGGCCGTCCCATTTCATGAAACTGAGATACAGGGAGAAGAGCAAGGGATATAACCCGAACACCGCAAACAGGAGAAAGAACGGCGAGATGAATAGATAGAAGTGGCGGTAGCGCCAGACATCGCGCCAGAGCCGCCGTTCATGCTCTACCCGGACCGCCACGTCACCCACGCTCCGCAGGTTCGTAGCCGGGGGCAAGCGGGCGGCCCAGCTTGCGCTCGAGTGTCACCGCAAGCCGCGACAGAAACGCCTCGTGAGGCATTTTCGCCGTCGCCCAGGTACTCAGCATCTGGGTGATGTATCGCATGGCCTCGTTCCAATCTTTCGTGCGCGTAAGTGTGGGGATCTTCTCGATGTCCTGCGCGAACAGGCGCCGGACCTTCTGCCCGCCGTAGAACGGGTCTGGCTCATCGAAGAACGGGTCGTCGAAGGTCGTCATGAGGCAGGGGAACAGGTCGAAATTTCGGTATTGTTCGATCTGGGCTTCTTTGGTGCAGAGCACGTATTCGACGTATTTCCAGGCCTCCTCTTTCTTCTCGCACTGGTCGGGAATGACCAGCACGGAACCGCCGAGATTGCTGGTGCGCAAGCCGCCGGGCTCTACAGCGGGCAGCCGGAACACGCCCCAGTTCCCTGCGGTCGGTGCGGCGTAATCCTTGATCGATCCGCCCAGCCACACCGCCAGGGGATACGTCGCGATCTTGTCGTTCTGGAAGGACGCGTAGTACTCGGGTCCGGATGTATTGATTGGCGCTGCGATGCCCGCCTCGAGTACGGCGCGCAGAACTTCGAGGGCCTGGACATTCTCAGGCGAGTGAATGATGATCCGCCCTTCGCGGTCAAACACGCCGCCGCCGGTCTGTTGAATCAGCATCTCGAAGAATTGAAAGAGGCCGCCGACCGACAGGGCGAGCATGTTCGTCTCACCGCGGGACGCTTCGACTATCTGTTGGCCAACGGCGATGTAATCCTCCCAGGTCTCGATGGATTCCGGGTCGATGCCGTGTCGCTCGAAAAGATCGCGCTTGTAGAAGACCGCGCAGGGGCCCATGTCCCAGGGAATGGCATAGACGCGGCCCTCATGCGTGCAGTTGTCCCAGAAAGAAGGGGTGAACTTGTCCGCGTACTGCGCCGCCTGGCCGGTCAGGTCCATGAGCGCGCCGCTGGGGGCGAATTTGGGGGCGTCGACCAGTTGCAGTTGCGAGATGTCGGGCGCGCCCACGCCCGCAATCAGGGAGAGGAGAAAGCGGGATTGCATATCCGCGCCGGTCATGTCGATGCGGAGCTCGATCTCGGGGTGCTGGCGTTCGAACTCGGGCACGAGAGACATGAGGCTGGCGGCCGCGATGTTCCAGCTCCACACGTCCACCGCGACGTGCTCTTCGCCGGGCGCCGGTCCAGCCGGCCCCTGAAGGCAGCCTGCGAGTACAAGCGGCACTGCGAATATGGCGTGCTTGGGAAACATGGTATCCCGGTTACCCTGCTTTCCGGTGGGGATAACGCTTCCGGGGGCGCGGCTGTCACAGGGCGAGCCCGGCCCCCCTCAATGGACGCAGTGATACCCGATTTGCCGCCAGGAACGCAAGCGGGTGCCGATGGACGGTATGGACTGAATGGATGTCATGGACATCCGGAGGGGACCATACTGTCCACTCAGGGATAATCCCGGCAGAGCAGATGTCGCAGAGAACGACGGCGAAACTGTGACAACCCTCGCCTGAAGCGTTTGTTCAGCTATGGTTGGTATTTGCCCCGATATCCAGAAAAAAGGCCGGATCGCGAGTGCGATCCGGCCTTTCTGCGTTGGCCGCAAGGACTAAAAGACGCTCAATTGACGCTCAATTCGCCGTTGAGGTAAGCGAAGGTGCGTGTGAAGGGGAAGTCACCCGGGTAGCGGATGAACTCGACGTGCCCATCCATGTAGAGGGTATTGCCGCCGCCGGGGATGTGGTTGTAGTCCTCGGTTTCGGTGGTGCACTGGTCGAACATGACCACGAGCTCACTTTGAGCCATGGCGCCCGAAGCCGGGTTGTTAATGTCGGTAATGAAGAACCGCTCGATGCCTTCGCGCAGGCGGTAGATGGTCTCAGTGGCCAGGGGAATATCGCTGTCGAATTTCGCCACTTGCGCCTCGGGGGTCGCTGCAGCCACAAAGAGGTTGTTTATTTGTGTAACCGCTTCCCCGTCAAAGTGCGTGAAAAGGTCCGGCGTTTCTACGTTCGGGTCGACACCATCGGCCAGAAGTGTGTCGTTGTCTACCGCCCATCCCAGGTACATGTACGATACCCAGTGGATTCGGCACGCATTGATGGGGTTCTCGGGATTGTCGCCGTAATTGAATCCGCCCTCTTCAATACGGGCCTGGCCGTTGGTGTCCGATGGGCAGGCCACGATGTTGTAATCGGTCAGATATTCGGGATAGAGGGATACTGGATCGAAGAAGAACTGATATTCGGTATTGGGCAAGGTGCACGGCTCTTCCGGTACGGAAGTATCCGGTACGAATGCCCGGCACATGGGGAATTTCTCGCCTTTCGACTCGTTCGCATACATCTTAAAAATGATGCCCAGTTGTTTGAGATTGTTGGCGCAGCTTGCGCGGCGTGCGGCTTCGCGGGCGCGTGCAAGCGCAGGCAGCAGGATGGCAGCCAGTATGCCGATGATGGCAATGACTACCAGCAATTCAATGAGCGTAAAACCGCGTTTCATGACGATGACTCCTTCATTGCGGGACGGACCCCGGCGCACATGATCGTGCCGTAGAGCCGGAAGCCGCGCACCAGGTTTTGCCGGCCCAATGCCAGCGTATCCTCAATACACGGGTGCCAGCATAGGAGAATCTGCGCGCGCTTGCAAGTCAGTTTTGCACAGTGCTGGCCCTTATCACAGTATTCTCAGCGGGGCCGGCGGGTTTATTTTTCGGGCACTTCGGATGGTTTCCCGGCGCACAGCGCTTCGAAGGCCGCATCCGGGAAGTCCGTGAACAGGCCGTCCACTTGGAACGCAAAAAAGTAGTGGCGCAATTCGGCCTCGAGTGAAGGATACTTCGAGGCCACGACTTCCTTCAGGAAGGTGTAGGGATGCACGAGGAGCCCTGCGTCATGCGCGAGGGACACGATGGCGGGCCGTTGCTCGATGAGTACGCGGGATGGACCGATGCCCTGCGCATACGTGGCGGCTTCTGCCAGCCCCTCGGCTTGCAGCGCAGGCTGTTCGGGGTTGTTTCCGCCCACGAGGAGGATCTGCGGAAGCTCGGAACCGAGTTCCTCGCGCATCTGTTTCAGAGAGGCCGCCTCGAAACACTGCACGAAGATGCGTGCATCCGGTCCGGCGTACCCGTATTGCGTGACCAGTTCCATGAACGCCGCCTCCATGGGCAATCCCTGCTCGCGGTGCCAGCCGGGCTGTTTTAATTCGGG
>CAZFOG010000370.1:0-6173 GCA_964520685.1 uncultured Nitrospiraceae bacterium
GTTCGCTGCGTGAAGATAGAACAGCTTCTGTTCCCCGGCGCCGACCCCTTGCCCCCAAATGCCGCCGCGGGCGAAGCCGGAAAGTGATTGGACGAGCTGCATGCCCTCATCGAACCGGTATTCCCAAGGGTCGCGAAACGCCATAAGACGCCGCACGCGTTCGGGTGATACCCAGCATAACAGCCCAAACACCGCACCGCCGCCCAAGGCACTCACGCAGAGATGGGACCAGCGTGCGCCTGCCATCGCCACCATCAACATACCCACGCAGGCGATGACGGCGGGCGTACTGAGGTCTTTTTCAAGAACCACCAGGCCCGCAAACAACATGATGTACAGGACCGGCGGCAGAAAGCCACGCTTGAGACTGCCCATATCGGTCTGATTCTCCGCCAGCTTGACGGCGAGAAAGATGATGAGCGCGAATTTGGCAAACTCAGAAGGCTGAATCGTGCCTATGGGGAGGCTGATCCAGCGGCGCGCATTGTTGATTTCGGCCCCCACAAGGAGCACCAGCACCAGAAGAGTCACGGCTAATGCAACGACGGGCATATAGGCCCACCTGCTGCTCCAGCGATGGTAGTCGAACCGGGAAAGCGCCAGCATAACAACGAATCCAAACGCCATGAAAACGACCTGGCGGGACAGAAAATGAAACATGTCTTTGGACTCGTCTTTGCCGGTAACGTTCGTGTAGGCGGGGCTCGCGCTGAATACCAACACCAGGCCCACTGCGCTCAACATCATCACCGTAATCAGCAGTACCAGCGTTTCGCGCTTCACGAGTCTATCCTTTCAGCAGTTCGAGAACGCATGCCTTGAAGACGCGGCCCCTGTGCTCGAAGTTGTCGAACATATCAAAACTGGCACATGCCGGCGACAAAAGCACGGCATCGCCCGGCGCCGAGGCGGCGCGCGCCGCGGCAACGGCTTCTTTCATGTCCGGTACGCGGATGGTCTCCGCTAAATCTCCAAAGGCTTCTTCCAGAAGAGGCGCATCCTCTCCCATGGTAATCAGGGTCTTGACATGCCGCTCCACCAGCGGGCGCAACACGCGGTAATCGGCCCCCTTGCCTTGTCCGCCGGCAATCAGAACAAGCGGACGCTCAAAACTCTCCAGGGCGACTTTCAGGCTGTCGATATTGGTCGATTTCGAATCGTTATAAAAGGCGATTTCATCCTGCTCGGCCACCAATTCGATTCGGTGCTCGACCCCTTTGAAACCGCGCAGACCCTCGAGTACCCGGTCCCAGGCAAAGTCACCGGCCCGCATCATGCACAGCGCAGCCAGCACATTCTGCAAATTGTGCCTTCCCGGCAACGGAGTGTCGGAAACCCGAGCCACCCGGTCACCGCCATAATAGATACCTTCGCCGCGGACCCACAGACCGCGGTCCTGCGGCTTCTCGAGGCTGAACCGCCACACGGCTGCCCTGGAAGGCACATTCATGGACGCGGCAACCAGATCGTCGTCGTTCAAGACCGCGACATCGCCCTCGTCCTGCCGCGCGAAAAGGCGCTGTTTTGCCGCGATGTATCCATCCATGCCGCCGTGCCACGCCAGGTGGTCCGGCGTCACGTTAAGCAGCGCGCCAATCCAGGGGCGGAAGGTTTCGGTAAGCTCGAGCTGGTAACTGCTGACCTCGAGCACGATGTATTCTGGCGCGGGTTCGGCCATCACGGCAGCGGAAAGCGGCATTTCGTTGTTTCCCGCGAGCAGCACGGCATGGCCGCAGGCCGCGACCAGTGCGCGGGCGAGTTCCGTGGTGGTCGTCTTGCCGTTCGTGCCGGTAAGAGCCAGAATCCGGGAAGGGGAGTACCGCGACGCGAATTCCATTTCGCCCATGACGGGTATGTCAAGAGCGCGGGCACGTTGAAGCAATGGCGAAGACGGGGGCACGCCCGGACTCGGAATCACCAGGGCACACTTCTCTAGGGCACGATCCGTATGGCCGCCCCATTCCCAGGAAACGCCAAGGTCGTCCAGTAAACGGGCCAGTTCTTCGTGTTTCGCAGCGTGCTTGAGTTCCGATACGAAGGGTTCCGCGCCTTCTCGGACAAGGAGCCGCGCCAGGGCAACCGCAGTACGCCCCAGGCCGGCAATGGTCACTTTTTCCCCGTGTACATTCACTGATTCACCGCAGTTTCAGCGCCCCGAGACTCATCAGGGCGAAAATAAGGGATATGATCCAGAATCGTATCGTTACCTTCGTCTCCGACCACCCGGCGAGTTCGAAATGATGATGAATCGGGGCCATCTTAAAGATGCGCTTTCCCCGGAGCTTGAACGAGGCGACCTGGAGCAACACGCTCAAGGCCTCCATCACGAAGAGCCCCCCCACAACAATCAGAAGCAATTCCTGCTTGGTCAGCACGGCCATGGTACCGATGGCTCCACCCAGGGCAAGACTTCCGGTGTCTCCCATAAACACATCGGCCGGATGGCAGTTGAACCACAGGAACCCAAGACCCGCGCCCAGCAATGCGGCTCCAAATACCGTCAGTTCGGCCGCCTCGGGCACGTATATCAGGTAAAGATACTGGGACCAGTCGGATCGGCTGACTACGTACGCAATGGCAGTATAGGCGAGTAACGACATGATCGAAGCGCCGGCGGCAAGGCCGTCGAGGCCGTCCGTAAGGTTGACGGCGTTGGAAGATGACACGAGGATGACCATGACAAACAACACGTACGCGGCACCGAGAGGAAAGAGCAAGGACCGGAACCCCGGCACCTCCACCCTGGTGTGCAGATTAGGCTCTGTCGAGAGGATGCTGTCTGGAAAGGTGGCCTCCAGAATCAAGCGATTGAGCCGTGCGTTCTCCGTCTCGCTGAGCGACCCTGTGGCCTTCCCGGCAAGCAACAACTGGCGCGCCTCGTCGGTCAAGTCCAGCGCACCCATAACCTCAGGATCGTAGAGGTCGGGCAGTGCGAGCACGGTGTTGAGTGCCTGACGGACCTCCTCGCGCGATTTTTCGCTCCATAGATACTCCCATAACCCCTCACCAGTCTTGCTGCGGATGTCGGCTGGCAGCCGTTGGTGGAACCGTTGTGCCGGCGTTGCGCCATCCGGGCTCTGCTCGTGAAACAATCCATGCAGGAGAGCACGCCAGTTGGCGATGTCGCGCTCTGCCAAGTAAGTGGCACTCATGGTGATGGGGTTGTACAGGAGGTACAGGCCTACCAGCAACCCCACGAGTATCTGCCCGAGAAACTTCGCTTTGGCCGTCAACCCAAGGTTGTGCTTCCGCCGGATCTTGATGTAGTCATCGAGAAACCCGATCGCGCCTAGCACACACAAGACGAGCGTGGCGAGGAGCAGCAACCGGTTCGTGAAACGTCCCCACAGCACCAGCGATGCCACCGCGGACGAAATAATCAGGGCGCCTCCCATGGTAGGGGTACCGGCTTTGGACTTGTGCAGCGCGTGGAGGTCCTGCACATGGTCTTCCCGAATGTACTGGCCAATCTTCAATTGCCTCAGACGGCGAATCAGCGCGGGCCCGATCAGCAGGGTTACCAAAAACGCGGTCAGGGCCGCGCCACCCGCCCGCACCGTAATATACGTCAACACATTGAATGCGCTGACACGCGACACCAGGGCATTTCCCAGATAGTAAAACATACCGTTCCTTCTATTCGTATAATGGCTTCAGAGCTTCGATTACCTGTTCCATGCGCATCCCTCGAGAGCCTTTGACAAGCAGGGTACCGCCTGGCGGCGCCAGGGCATGGACGGCCGCCGCAACATCGGCGTGGGCCTGGACGGCGCTGCCATGAAGGCATCCCCCCTCGAGGGCGCCGGCCACCACCTCGTCAGCGAAATCGCCTCTCGCGAACAGATGGGTTACACCACGGTTGGCGGCGGTGCGGCCCAGTTCGCGATGGAGTTCGCGGGATGCCGCACCCAACTCGAGCATATCACCCAGCGCCGCCACGCGATGCCCTTCGCCGCCGCGTTCCGCCAGGGCTTCGAGCGCCGCCGCCATACTGGCCGGATTCGCGTTATAGGTATCGTCCAGAACTGTCCAGGGCCCTATTCGCAGTTCTAGAAACCGGGTGGAAGTTGCGAGAAGGTGTCGGAGCGGCTCTTCGAACTCGGAGACACCATGCCGCAACGCCACCGCAATCGCCAACAGGACATTCGTGACATGGGCAGGACAGGGCAGGGGCAGCCTGACCAAACCCACAGGGTCGATTTCCAGGAGGGTATCGCCCGCCGGCAGGACCTCACGACGGCGCAGTGTAACATCCCCTGAGGCACCGAATCGAACGGTCTTGCCAGCGAAGGACTCCGCGATGCGCGTGCACCGCGGATCGTCATTGTTCACATAGAAAACACCCGTATTGTCCAATCCCTGCACAATCTCGGCTTTTGCCGCCGCGACGTTTTCGATGGTGCCGAACCCCTCGAGATGCGCCGGCGCGATCATGGTAATGGCGGCCTCCGTCGGGCGGGCCAATGCGCACAGGGCCGCAATTTCGCCCGGGTGGTTGGCGCCCATTTCAATAACACCGCGCTCGGTATCCGCGTCAACCTGCAGAAGCGAAAGCGGCACGCCGATATCATTGTTAAGATTTCCCTGGGTCTTGACAACGGCGTATCGCGTAGCCAGCAGCCCGGCTATCAGATCTTTCGCAGTGGTCTTACCGCACGAACCCGTAATGGCGAGCAGGGGGAATGTGAAGCGCTGGCGGTGCCACTGCGCAAATCGCTGCAGAGCGCCCAGCGGATTGTCTACAACCAGGCATGGGCTATTCGCATCAGCCCGGGTTGCCACGGCCGCGCACGCCCCTTTCGCGAAGGCCTGCTCGAGAAAGTCGTTGGCGTCAAAGTTCTCACCAGCCAAGGCAAAGAAGACGTCCCCGGATTTCAGGGTTCGGGTATCGGTCGAAACCGATGAGAACTCTGCTGCTTCGCGCGGAGGCTCACAGCCGATCGCCGACGCGAGATTGGCCAGCGAGTAGTTCCATGCCATTCGGGTCAACTCCCTTCGAGCACCGCGCGCGCGATCTCCCGATCGTCGAAGTGAATGCGCTCAGCGCCCAGAATCTGATAGTTCTCGTGTCCCTTGCCCGCGATCAGCACCACATCGCCCGCGCGCGCCATCCCTATTCCCTGGCGTATGGCCTCGGCGCGGTCTAAGACGAGGCAATAGTCTTCCGGCCGGTTCTTCCCGGCGCGCCGAATGCCAACCTCAATGTCCAGCAAAATCTTCTCGGGATCCTCGGTCCTTGGATTGTCCGAGGTAATGATGCTGTAGTCGGCCAATTCGCCCGCTGCGGCGCCCATCTTGGGCCGTTTACCTCGATCGCGGTCGCCCCCGCATCCAAACACGACGATGACCTTACCCTTCACAATTGCACGGGCGGCTTCCAGGACGTTCCTCAAGCCGTCTTCGGTATGGGCATAGTCAACAATCACTTCGAAATCCTGCCCCGCGACGACACGTTCGAAGCGCCCCGGTATGATGGGTGCGCTGGCAAGTCCGGATACCACGGCCGTTATGGGCAGTTCCAGGCCGCCGCATATCGCGATCACGCAGAGCACATTGAGCACGTTGTGCTTCCCGACCAGGCCGACGGAAACCTCGGCCTCGCCCCAGGGAGATTCGACCTGGAATACCGTGCCCGGTCCGGCCGCGCGTACGCCTGAAGCGCGGATATCCGCGCCCTTGCCGTAGGTGAAGCACGGAACTCTCGACGCGCGCACAAACGATTCGGCCGCCGGATCTTCGCGATTCACAACGGTGAACCGGCCGTGGCCCTCGAGCCGCTCGAACAGCAGACGCTTGGACGCACCGTACGACTCCATATCCTTGTGATAGTCGAGGTGGTCCTGAGTGAGATTTGTGAACGCGGCCGCATCGAAGTCGATGCCCGCCACCCGGTCTTGCGCCAGGGAATGAGAACTGACCTCCATCACCACATGGCTCTGATGGGCCTGGCGGGCGCGGAGGAACATCTCCGCAAGTTCATCGCCAAAGGGCGTGGTGTGCCTGGCGGGCAGAGTCTCGCCGGCAATCACGTAGCCGAGCGTGCCGAAACAGGCCGCCGGACACCCGCAGGTCTTCAATACGTGCTGCGTCAGGAGAGCAGTGCTGGATTTGCCGTTGGTGCCCGTGATGCCGATCACCGTCATGGAAGCCGACGGTTCGCCTGCGAGCCGGTG
>CAZFOG010000371.1:0-6082 GCA_964520685.1 uncultured Nitrospiraceae bacterium
AGAGCGCCCTGAATGCCAAACCGGAGAATGGGCCGGTGCGAATTGCCGCCGCGCGCGTTGAATTGGTGAAGGGCCTGGCCGACGACGCCCTGCGGACGCTCGAGGGCAAGGCCTACGAAACTGCCGAGCTGACGGCCGCCAGCGAAGCCATCCGGGCCTTCGCTCTTGCAAACAAGGGCGATTGGGCCGGTGTGACCGCTGCCTGTGAGGCCGTTTCCCCGGAAATGCGCTCCCTGGGTCTGCATCTGCTGTTCGTTGCCGCCCGGATACACGAGGGCAATCCGGATGCCGCAGGAGCAGCTCTGGCCCAGGCCGGTGATATCCCATGGGCCCGAATCGCGGGAGCAGATGCCGTCGCGGCAGCGCTCGGCCGGAGCGAGGCGCGCCCGGAAACCCAGGAATTCGTGAACCACCTCAAGAGCACGCCACAGGCATTCGCGTCCTACGCGCATGGCGTTGCCTGTCTGGCGGATTCTTTCCCCGATTGTGCCCTGGCGGCGTTTGAACAGGCTGCCGCTCTGATTCCCAACGCGTCGGCATTGACTGCCTTGAGGCTGGAAGCTCTGGCGAGAGCCCTTTCGGTCGATGACCCTGCCCAGAAAGCACGCGAGTATGCGGAACAGGCGCCAGCCGACCCGCGCACCTGGCTGGCCCTGGCCGAGTTCTACCGCGGCAAGGCGGATGCGGAGCAGGAGGCGGCCGCCATCGCCAAGGCCCTCGAACTCGATGCTGACCATACGGAAGCATGGTTGCTTCAAGCACGGTATCTCGAGCGCGCAGGCGACCAGGACGGCGCAGCGGCTGCGTATGCGCGGGTGCTCACGGCACGACCGGGTGATCCGGTGGTGGGAAACAACCTTGCCTACTTGATACTCGAGACGGGCGGCGATGTTCAGCGTGCCCTCGAACTCGCACAGGCTGCTTTTGAAGCATCTCAAGGAAATCCCACCATCCAGCCACACGTCTTGCACACGCTCGGACTCGCCGAACTGCGGGCCAACAAACTGGACGACGCGGAAAAACACTTGATATTGGCGCTCCAAATGCGGCCCGGCGATCCCACGCTCCTCATGGACTACGGAGCGCTCCTCCTCGAAAAAGGCGACACGGAAACAGGAGAACGCCACATTCGGCTTGCCATCGAGTACGCCAACCGGTTAGGTCTGGACTTCCCCCGAAAGGCAGAAGCGGAGAAAATGGTCGGGGCGGAAACCTCATAATCCGCCCCCCCCTTCGGCGAAAACTTGGTAAAAAGCCGGGGCCAATCGTCTTTTGATAGGGGTAGGGAAGGCCGGTTGTCCGGCCTCCCCTCCCTTTTACATACACGTTGACTTCCTGACCATTCCGCCTCCAGCCACCCTGTGCCCTCCTGCCGCCGCGTGAGCACACTATCCCTCAGCGCGACAGGCTCTTTCCGGGCTCCGTCATTTCCCAGGAGTCCCGCCAGGACACAAAGCCGAATTGAATTCGTTATCCTGCGGACTGGCCGTTCACCTCCCGTTGCTGCCCACCTCGCTCGGTACGACGCAGTTACGGTTGGTTACAGGCCGGAGAATGCATGCCTGAAGAGGACTCACACCTCTTTGACAACGTGCACCCACAGGCGCACTGGGACCGGCGCCCTCACCGGTCATTAGAAGCATACTGTGGCGCGGTCTCCTGTCCGCGCTACACTTACGACCGTCAAACCCCCACTCGTCTTCTCCGATTCGGCCGTGCTGGGTTGCGCATCTGAAATCCGAGAAGGCACTGACAACGCACCAACCCCGGCGTACGCTGACTGCGGGGAACCTACTACATAACCAGTCAAAGGGCTGCATATGGAAGTCGATTCTGAAAAACTCGCCGAACTGACGGCTCAATTCGAGTCGCTGGACCTTCCCGAAGAGATCGGGCTGGATCCCGAAGAGGCGGCCCGGGAAGAACTCGAGACGGGCGAACCCATCCTCGCTACGTTTTCGTTTATGAAGTGGCTGACCGGCGAAATGGTGCAGCCGGGGGATTTCAGATGGATTGAGGTTGTTGCCGAAAATCCAACGATGATGGAATACAAGGTCCTGGCACCGGTTCTCAAACGATTGCTGGACGCGGGCGCGGATCGCAACGACTTGACTACGCTGGTTCGCGTCATGCAGTACTTCATCTGCACCCATGTTTGCACCATGGTGGATCAAGTTGCTATGGAAGGCATCGTGCCTATCCAGGATTTTGGCCTTTATGTTATGGGCGAAGGCGATGACCCATCCACCGACATACCCATCGCCCGTATCGAAGCCCTCCACGAGCAAATCGGCGCGTGGGATCCTATCGTCTTCGGGGAGTGACGGCCGTTCGAGTCAGAAAACTTGACAGGATAACAGGATTGACGCGATGGCAATCCAGTCAATCCTGTTATCCTGTCAAAACTCTGGTTCCCACCTCTTCCACGACACCAGCGCTCAAAGTGACGCCCCTTGCGGGGCCTTTGCGAGGCGATTCACATCCGCGTGTACAAACGTGTATTCTATGCGGGTTTCGTGTTGCGTGAGTGCTTCCATGCCGTAGTTCCGGGGGTACCGTGGAAAATCGCCGAAAGATATGGGGACCTGCGAGCGCAAGAGCGGCTCGGTCAGGATACCGTGCCGCAGCGGAGAGCGCCGGCGTGCGATTGCGAGCCGGTGTACTCTGCCTCCTCGTCGCAACCGTCTTCTGCCTTTCCGGCTGCAATGTGATCATCCCCCAGCCGCGGGATGAGTATGTCGATGGCCGCTTGCGCATCACCTATTGGGAGAAGTGGACGGGGTTCGAGGGGGACGCTATCCGGCGCGTGGTAGACCGGTTCAACGCGAGACAGGCCCGCATCTACGTCAACCTGGTGACCATGAGCCAGATCGATCGGAAAGCGCTCGTGGCGATTGCCGGTGGCGACCCGCCGGATCTGGTGGGATTGTGGAGCGCGGGGCTGTCGCAGTTTGCCGAAAAGCGCGCCCTCATGCCCCTCGAGCCGTTCATGGACAAGGCGGGTATGCGCCACGAGGATTTCACCGAAGTCTTTCTCGCACAGAACACCTATCGCGGCACGTTGTATGGCTTGCCGTTAACACCCGCCACCACCGCATTACACTGGAACAAGCGGCTGTTTCGCGAGGCAGGGCTCGACCCCGAGCGTCCACCGAGAACCCTGGAGGAACTCGATGCAATGGCCGAAAAGCTGACGAAGTACGACGAAAACGGCCGCCTCGTTCAGGTCGGCTTCACGCCATCTGAGCCGGGGTGGTGGCACTGGGCGTGGGGCTACTGGTTTGGCGGGGAGTTGTGGGACGGAGAGGATATCACAATCGCTACGCCTGAAAACCTGGCCGCCTGGGAATGGATCCAGAGCTATCCTGAGAAATACGGAGCGGAAGAGTTGCGGCGCTTCCAGAGCGGGATTGCGGGACAGTTCGCCACACCCCAGAACGCCTTTTTCAGCGAGCGCGTCGCCATGATCATCCAGGGCGTGTGGATGGCGAGCTTTATCCAGACCTACGCGCCCAACCTCGAGTGGGGCGCGGCGCCGTTTCCCTCGGGCATACCCGGTCTCGATAACGTTTCCATGGCGGAGTGCGACTCGATCTGCATCCCCGTCGGCGCGCGGCATCCCGACGAGGCGTTCGAGTTCATCCAGTTCCTGTGCTCTCAGGAGGGACTCGAACTGCTCAACATGGGCCAGAAAAAATTCACGCCCCTCAAGCAGGTGAGCCCGGAATTCCTCGAGAACCATCCCAATCCGTACATCAAGCTGTTCATCGAGCTGGCGGCGAGTCCCAACGTATTTCACGCACCCATGATGAGCATCTGGTACGAATACAACGACGAGATCACGCCCGCGTTCGACACGGTCATGTTCGGCCAGACGGAGCCCGAAGCGGCCTTGGCTCTGGTGCAGGAACGTGTGTCAGGGATGTGGGAGCGCGAGCGCGGGCGCATCGAGCGCCGTGAGCAGGCGGAAGCGGAGGGCGGCCCATGACAAGCCGGGAACTGCGCAATCTCAGAAACGGACTGATTTTTATCGCGCCCTGGATAGCCGGATTCGCCGCGTTTATTGCGTATCCACTCGGGGCATCGTTGTACTACAGCCTGTGCGACTATTCGGTGCTGAAACCGCCCGTATTCGTCGGAACGGCGAATTTCCAGGATCTCCTCACGGACCCGGTGTTCTGGAAATCGCTCTACAATACGCTATATTTCGCGGTGTTTTTTCTGCCCCTGGCCACCGTGCTGGCCATCGCGCTGGCCCTGTTGCTCAACACCGGCGTGCGGGGGATGACTGTTTACCGCACCATCTTCTTCCTGCCCTCGCTCACGCCTCTGGTTGCGCTCGGGATTCTGTGGATGTGGATGCTCAACGGCGAGTACGGCGTGGTGAACCATGTGCTCAATCTGGTCTTGAATCCGCTGGGCCTCCAAGCCCCCGCCTGGCTGCAATCGACGACGTGGTCCAAGCCCGCCATCGTATTGATGAGTCTGTGGGGTGTGGGGCACGCCGTCGTCATCTACCTGGCGGGTCTGCAGGACATCCCGAAACAGTTGTACGAGGCCGCGGACCTGGATGGGGCGCGGTGGTTCGCCAAAGTGCGGCACATTACCATTCCGCTGCTGTCGCCGGCCATCTTTTTTAACGTGGTCATGGGGCTGATTATGGCCCTGCAGGTCTTCGCGCTGCCGTATGTGCTTACCGATGGCGAGGGCGGGCCGGCGCGGTCCACCATTTTCTATGCGATGTACCTCTACAACTGCGCGTTCCGCTACCTGCGCATGGGGTATGCGTGTGCCATGGCGTGGATTCTGTTTCTGCTCATCATGGCGCTGACGCTGCTCGTGTACCGCATATCGCGGGGGAGGGTGCACTATGCCGGATAGCGGAGCCGTCGCACCTGCCCCGGCGAAACGCCGCAGGAAGCCTTCCGCGTCGCACGCCAACCAGCTTGACTGGCCGCGCGCCCTCGCCATTCACGCGGTGTTGCTTGCCGGGAGCGTGTTGTTTCTGTTTCCCCTGGTGTGGATGCTGTCAACCGCGCTCAAGCCCCTTGACCAGACCATGATCATGCCGCCGCGCTGGTTTCCCGACCCCATCCAGTGGGAGAACTTCTGGGAGGCCGTCAATTACATCCCTTTCTTCACCTACGCGCGCAACACCCTCACGATCGCCCTCCTCGGCACACTCGGGACCGTGTTCAGCAGCTCGGTCGTCGCCTACGGGTTTTCGCGCATCGAATGGAAAGGCCGCGACATCGTCTTTCTGGTACTGTTGGCGACGATGATGGTGCCGTTTCCCGTGACCATGGTGCCGTTGTATGCGGTGTTTCGGCAGCTGCACTGGATTGGCACGTTCCGGCCGCTATGGGTGCCCGCGTGGTTCGGCGCGAGCGCGTTCAACGTTTTCCTGCTGCGGCAGTTTTTTCTGACCATCCCGCGCGACTTCGACGACGCGGCCCGGATCGACGGGTGCTCGGAATTCGGCATCTGGCGGCGGGTCGTGCTTCCCCTGTCGCGCCCGGCCCTCGCGGTCGTGGCCCTGTTTCACTTCATGTACTGCTGGAACGATTTCCTGGGGCCGCTGATCTACCTCATCGAACAGGATACCTTCACCCTGGCCCTGGGACTTCAGTTTTTCCAGAGCCGCCAGGGTGGAACGCCATGGAACCTGCTCATGGCCGCCTCGACCCTCGTCGTGGCCCCGATCATCATCCTCTTCTTTTTCACCCAGCGCACCTTTATCCAGGGTATCGCCATGAGCGGGATAAAGGGGTAGCGCACCCAGGATCTGGGGCAGATTCCCCTCTCCTTCGTGCGGATTGGCTGGGTCAGTCTCGCATTATCGGAGAGATAAAGGGGCGGCGCCACCCCTCAGGCGGCACCGCCCTGAAATACCCGGCCGTTCTTCTAACGAATCGCGGCGTAACCGGTCCGAACGCTTGCTTCCGTCCACCCTTCCGAAACCATCTGAGGCGCCGTTTCCGGCACGGAAAGAGCGGCGCTCTCACCCGCATCCGCCGCAGGAGGCTTGGGTGCGGCAGGGGCATCGGGAATTCCAAAGCCGAGGAATGCGCTCAAGACAATC
>CAZFOG010000372.1:0-6081 GCA_964520685.1 uncultured Nitrospiraceae bacterium
GGCGGTGGTGTTGGCGGGGATGGTGACGTTGAGGGTGAGTCTGCTGTCATCAATACGCCAGGCACTGCGGATGGGTCCGCGGATGGAGTTGTACTCGGCATTCGCCCAGGTGAGGCCGCCGCCGGGATACGGGCGGACGAGGAAGCGCTTGTAGGCGGGTTCGAAAGACGGGGACAGTCCCGTCTTCGCGCCTGAGAAGTCGCTTCGCTGGGTACAGTCCCCGTTTTCGGGGTTGATACCGCCGACGGCGCGGAACAGCCATTCGCCGACGGCCCCGAGGGCCCAATGGTTGAAGGAGTTCATGCCGGCGTTCTGGAAGCCGCGGCCTTCGACGTAGCCGTCCCACCGTTCCCAGATGGTCGTCGCGCCCTGGTCGATGGAGTAGCCCCACGAGGGCATTCTCCGGCTCAGGGCGAGGTCGTAGGCGAGGTCGGCGTGGCCGTTCCAGGTCAACTGCATCATGAGGCGGATGGTGCTCTGGATGCCGGTCGAAATACGGTCGTCGTAGCGCTGTACGGCTTCGACCATGTGCGCGACGGCGGCATCATGAAGTTCGTCCGGCACGAGGCCGAAGTGCAGGGCGAGGGCGTATCCGGCCTGGGTGTCGCCGGTGATGCGCCCCTCTTCATCGATGAATTCGCGATGGAACGCCGCCCGGATGTCCTCGGCAAGCTTTGCGTATTCCTCGGCCTCCGCTTCGTTGCCGAGCACCTCTGCCATCCGGCTCACCAATTGGGTCGAGCGTGCGAAGAATGCCGTCGCCATGATCTCCTTGGGCACTTCGCCGCCCTGTTTCGGATAATCGTCGAGGATGAGGGTATCGCCGTTCAGCCAGTCGCCGTAATCGTTGTGGCGGCCGTTGCGCCAGATCAGGTCCGGATTTTCGCTCTGGATGTAGCGTACCCAGCGTTTCGTGGATTCGTACTGCTCGGACAGAATCCGCAGGTCGCCATAATTTTCGTAGGCGCGCCACGGCACGAACACGCCGGCATCGCCCCAGGCCGGCACGCCTGAGAATCGCTCATTCGGCCCGAAGGGATGAGGCGCGAAGTCGGGGAATCGTCCGTTGAGGGCCTGGGCGTCGCGCACGTCCTGGAGCCATTTGGTGAAGAACCCCGCCATGTCCATGTTGAAGATGCCGGTCTGTGCGAAAACCTGGATATCGCCCATCCAGCCGAGGCGCTCATCGCGCTGGGGGCAGTCCGTGGGCGAACTCATGAGATTGGCGCGCTGGGTCCAGAGGATGTTCTCGGCGAGCTTGGTCAGCATGGGGTCGCTGCACTCGAACGAGCCAACCACGGGCGAATCGGAATGAAACACACGGCCGAGCACCGCGTCCTCGGCGGGACGCTCCGACAGTCCGGTAAGTTCGACATACCGGAAACCGTGGTAGGTGAACGGCGGCTCGAAGACTTCCGTGCCCTCCCCGCGAAATGTATACGTGTTGATTTGGAAAGAACCGCGCAGATTCTCGATGTAGAGCGTCCCATCGGGGTTCAGCACCTCGCCGTGCCGTACCGTCATGACCGTCCCTTCGGGCGCCTGCGCGGTAATTCGCGAGCGCCCCACCATGTTTTGGCCGAGGTCGAAGATGTACACGCCCGGCTTTGGCTCGGTCATCGCGATAGCAGGGAGTTCCTTTGTCACGCGGATAGGTTCGTTGGGCTGGGGCACGAGCAGGGCGTCGTGGCTGGCCAGGCGCACAGCCTCCCACCCGGAATCATCAAATCCCGGCTTGCTGAATCCGGGCATCTCCAGGCGCGCGTCGTAGACCACCCCTTCGAGGATGTCGTTTCGCTGGATGGGGCCGTTGCGGGTCCAGCGCCAGGTGTCATCCGTGGGTACGATGACCTCGGAGCCGTCCTCGCATTCAATACGCAACCGGGCGATGAGCTTCGGGTTGACGCCGTAAATGGCCCATGTAAGACCGTTGGGCACGACATGGGCCAGGCCGATCCGCCCCGCGTACCAGCCATCGCCTAGGGTCACGCCGATGGCATTTTCGCCCGCATTGAGCATCGGTGTCACGTCGCAGGTCTGGTATTGCACGCGGATGTTGTAGTCGGTCCATTCCGGCGCGAGGATGTGGTCGCCGACACGCTGGCCGTTCAGTTCGGCTTCGTAGAGCCCCAATGCGGAGATATGGAGGAGGGCGCGGACCGGTTTGGCGGGCAATTCGAATTCTTTTCGGAACACGGGCGCGGCATGGCGTTCGCCGTCCTGCCCGGCGCTGGGCTCGGTGTGGCCGTTCACCAGTGCTTCGGGCGACCAGGTCCCCCCCACACTGTCCGAGGCGATGACCCGCATGTTTTGAGAGACGACGTTGTCGCCCTCGAAGACCCGCATCTGGGCGAGGGCGAAGGCGCAGTTGCCGGCGTCGCGCTCGGCAAGGCGAGTCACGTAAAGACGGACATAACGCGCTCTTACAGGCTCGAACTCGAATACCGGCGCATCCCCGCCCGGATTCGGGAAATCCGCGCCGGTCCTGTCGATAGCGCTCTGGAATTCCTGGAAGTCTTCCATGTCAGACACGTCGATGCGAAACCGCACCGGGAACAGAAATCCCGGCGTGTCGGGGCTGTAGTCGTACGGCCGCGCAGGATGGAGTTGGACTGTGTCAAACAAGCGTTGCACGCCCAGGTCGATGATCACCCACTTGGCCTCATCGGGATTCCCGGCGAATTTCGTGTGGAACCCGTTGTGTTTCGGCAGGGGCTCGGGCACGTCGCGGGGCGCTTCGACCCATTTCGCGTCCCAGTCCGCCTGGCCGGGCAGGCCCATGGTGAAGGTGGCCGCATCGCTCCACGCGGAAGGATTCCCCGAGCGGTCCCACACCCGCACTTTCCAGTAGTACGCGGTTTCCGGGGCCAGCGGCTCGCCTTCATACTTAACATGCAGCGTCTCATCGGACTCGACACGCCCGCTGTCCCACTGGTCCCCCTGGTCTTCATCCAGAACGGCCTTCGACAGGCTCACCAGGATTTGATACGCGGATTGCCCTTGCCCGCGTCTGGTTGAGGTGACGGTCCAGTAGAACCGCGGCGGGCCACCCCCCACTGCCATGGGGTCAACCAGGTATTCACAGCGCAGCAAAGCCGGTTGCAGCTCTCCCGGCGCAGCCGAGACGCCGCCCGTCAACGCCGACACACACAACAGCACCGGGAGATTCGCGCTCAGCATATCCGCTTCCTTTTCAGACGGTTAACATGCACCCTCAAGACATCGAAACGGCCATCCGCCTATCCTTGCACGCCTCCCCCCGGGAGCGCAACCGCCGACGGCGGCCCCGCGGAGACCAGTCCGGTTACGCGGCGAAATACCGCCCTTCCGCCTGCAAAATAGGGCCATTCTCTCGAATCCTCCCACTCCCCCAATCCGGGTGATGCATTTTTACGCTCATTTCGGCATAATGGAGATTCGAAACCTGACGTGTGTCGAGGTGTGAGGGGGTAGGCGCGTCGTTTCCCGTCGTTCGGCAGGGAACACGCGCAGGACGTGCCCGGGGGATTCCTGAAAAGGGATTGTTCCTGACATACACGCAAGAAAGGAAAGAACCATGTGGGACACCAGAGTCATGCGAGGAGTTGTCTGTCTGGGGCTGATGGCAATGCTCACCATGCTGTTCCCCGCCTGCGGCGGGAAGGACGGGGAAACCGGCGCCCCCACTGCTGGGCCAATCAAGCTCTCGTACAGCATATTCTTTCCTCCCACCCACCTTCAGTGCATAACCGCCGAGGAGTGGGCCAAAGAAATCGAAAAACGCACCAACGGCCGCGTCATTATCACTCTGTATCCGGGCGGCGCCCTTACCAAAGCCCCGGACGTTTATGAAGGCGTCATGAACGGTGTTTCCGACATCGGCATGAGCTGTTTCGCCTACACGCGCGGACGCTTTCCCCTGCTCGAAGGCCTCGACCTGCCCCTCGGATACCCCGACGGCTCAACCGCGACTCGGCTCGCGAACGAGATGATCCAGAAATATCAACCCCAGGAGCTCGCCGATACGCACCTCCTGTACGTTCACGCCCACGGTCCCGGAATCCTGGCGGCGAAAAAACCGGTCAACAAGCTCGAGGACGTCGCCGGGCTGAAGATCCGGGCCACGGGCCTTTCCTCGAAGGTCGTCGAGAGTCTGGGCGGCGCCCCCGTGGGCATGAGCCAGCCCGATACCTACGAAGCCCTGCAGAAGGGCGTTGCCGAGGCGACCCTGTGCCCCGTCGAGACCCTCAAGGGCTGGAAACAGGGCGAGGTGATCGACTACGTCATCGACACCTCCTGCATCGGCTATACCACGGCCATGTTCGTCACCATGAATCTCGACAAGTGGAACGCATTGCCCCCCGACATACAGCAGATCTTCACCGAAGTCAGCGAGGAATGGATCTCCAAACACGGCGACGCCTGGGACCAGGCCGATACCGAAGGAGCCGAATTCGTCGCCACCCTCGGAAAACAGACCATAGCCCTGGATGAAGCGGAACAGGCCCGGTGGCGCGAGAAGGTCATGCCCATCCTGGACGAATACGTCGGCGAAATGGCTAAGAAGAACCTGCCCGGCGACACATTCCTCGCCGATTTGCAGGAAAAGCTGGCGGCGTCCGCGGGCCAGTAATACGGCATAGACAGGAAACGCACAGCGCATGACGAACAGCCTGAGGTCATTGTACGCGTGGTACAACGCGGGCGTCCGGGCAACGGTCATGGTCATGGCCTATATCGCGTGCGCCGCGGTATGCATCATGATGCTGACCACCTGCCTCGACGTCATCTTACGCAGGGTATACGCGCCGCTTCCGGGCGCGCTCGATATCGTCACCCTGGCCAGCGCCGTATCCATCTCATGCGCCCTGCCCTATACCACAGCGGTCAAAGGCCACGTCTCTATCGAGTTCTTCTTCCACAAGCTCTCGCGGAGGAACCGGATCATCGTTGATACATCCTGGCGCCTGCTGGCGATTGCGCTGTTCGCGTTCATGTGCCGGAGATGCATCCTCTACGGAAATTCCATGCACAGAAGCGGCGAGGTAACGCTCACCCTCCAGGTCCCCGTGTTCTGGACGCTCTACGTCCTGGCATTCGCATGCGGCGTGAACGCCCTGGTCGTCCTCCACAACATGCTCCATCCCAATCGGGAGATGATCAAGCCATGACGGAGGTCCAGATTGGTCTTCTCGGCTGCGCGGCGCTGCTCATCCTTCTTGCCAGCAGCATGCCCGTGGCACTGTCGATGGCCGTGGTGGGCGCCGTCGGCTACGCCATCGTTGTGTCGCCTCAGGCCGCCATGAGCATGGCGACAATGGACCTCTACGGCACGTTCTCAAACCACAACCTCACGGTGATCCCCCTGTTCGTCCTCATGGGGCAAATCGCGTTTCACGGAGGCATCAGCCGGCGCCTGTTCAACACCGCCTATACCTGGCTCGGGCCGCTCCCCGGCGGTCTGGCTATGGCCACCGTCGCGGCCTGCATGGGGTTCGGCGCCATCTGCGGCTCGGGGCCTGCCACCGCCGCAACCATGGCCGCCGTCGCCCTGCCCGAAATGCGCCGCTACAACTACGACATGGAACTCGGCAGCGGCGCCGTGGCCGCCGGCGGCAGCCTGGGCATGCTGATCCCCCCCAGCGTCGTATTCATCGTCTACGCCATCATGACCGAGCAGTCCATCGGCGAGCTGTTCATCGCGGGCGTACTTCCCGGCATTATGATCGGCGGGCTTTTCTGCCTCACCATCTACGTCAGCTGCAAACGCCGCCCGCATCTCGGACCGCCCAGCCCCCCCTTCACCTGGATGCAGCGCATCAAATCCCTCCTCGGCGTCTCCGAAACCATCATCCTCTTCCTCCTCGTCATGGGCGGCATGTTCCTGGGATACTTCACCGCCACCGAGGCCGCGGCGATCGGCGCCGCCGGCGCCATCCTCGTCGCGCTGGTCCAGCGGCAGTTGACCTGGAAGATCTTCGTGCGCTCTCTTATCGAGACGCTCCGGACCTCCTGCATGATCATGATTATCGTGGCCGGAGCACTGATATTCGGGCATTTCCTGGCCGTCACGCGCATCCCCTCCAACCTCGCCGAATTCCT
>CAZFOG010000373.1:0-6079 GCA_964520685.1 uncultured Nitrospiraceae bacterium
GAATGGCCAAGAAGACCTTCGTGGTGAGGTATCTCCACCCCGCCCAGAATCAGCGGCCTCCCTGACACAAGACGGTGCAGGTCATAGCCTTGTCCGATACGCATCACACAAGCCCTTTTGCAATAACAGCTTCCGCAAGCTCGAGGTCTTCCCGAGTGGTGATCTTGAAATTGAGCGGCGTGCCTTTGACCAGTTTTACCGCACCCCCGATTCGCTGGACAAGCGTGGCGTCATCCGTCCCCGTAAATCCTTGCGCATGAGCATGTTCATGGGCTGATCGGATGACCTCCACCCGAAACGACTGCGGCGTCTGGCAGGCCCACAGGCACCTCCGGTCGGGGGTCTCGACAAGCATATCGTCCTCATCACCCACAAGGATGGTGTCGGAGCAGGGAATCGCGACTGTGGCGGCCCCATGACTCTGCGCGGCCTCGATTGATGCCTGAACAGCCTCCGTATCTACAAAAGGCCTTGCTGCATCATGAATTACGACAATGCCAACCGATGCGTCCAGAGTGCCCAGCGCTCTGCCTACCGACTCCTGCCTCTCCCGGCCCCCTGCAACAAGAGCGAAGTCATTGCCAGGAAACGCGTTCCGCAATACCGTCGAGAATTCGGCCTCTGACCCCGGAGGTACCGTAATGGTCGCTCCCCCTAGCAATCCCAGAGGCTGAAACCGCTGCAAGGTGCGCACCAGAAGGGGTTTACCACCACAAATCACAAGCGCCTTCGGCTGCTCGAGTCCCAGCCGAAGGCCCATGCCCGCTGCGGGAACAATGAGTCCAACATTCACGACAATACACTTTGAAGCTTCGTGAAAATCATGCGTCCTGCGGTGGTCTGCAGCACGCTCGTCACTACGACGGACACGTCTTTCCCGACATGGTCTTTGCCGCCGTCTACGACGATCATCGTGCCGTCATCCAGGTATCCAACGCCCTGGAACGCCTCTTTGCCCTCTTTCACGATGCGCACGTGCATCTGCTCGTCAGGCAGCACCGCCGGCTTGAGCGCGTTGGCAAGGTCGTTGATGTTCAGGACATGGACCCCCTCAATCTGGGCCACCTTGTTGAGGTTCAGGTCGTTGGTGAGGATCTTGCCCCCGTAATCGCGGGCAACCCGCACGAGTTTGCCATCCACCTCCGCAATCTCCAGCGGGTCATCCTCGACCACCTGGATCTCGACCAGATGATTGTTCTCCTGCATCTCCTTGATGATGTCGAGACCGCGCCGTCCGCGTGCCCGCCGCAACACGTCGGGAGAATCTGCGATGTTCTGGAGCTCCTTCAACACGAACCGGGGAATCAACAGCGGCCCTTCCACAAAACCGGTCTTGCAGATGTCCGCAATGCGCCCGTCGATGATGACACTCGTGTCGACGACTTTTGCCTGCCCCACGCCGAACTGCCGGCGGTGCATCGCCTTCTTGAGGGCCTCCCAGTTCGATGCCATGGTAAGCCCCAGAGAAATCCCTATGAAGCCAAAGATGAGGATCACTGACGTGTACATAAAAAGCGTGATGTTGGCGTCCTCGGGTCTCAGGAAATGAGTGATGTATTTCACGACGCCATAGCCCACCACCATGCCCAGGATGATGCAGAGAACCGCGGGGGCGATCTTCTCAAACAGCTCCTGCGTCACGTACCGCAACGCCATGATAACGCCCACCGAGATCGTCCCGCCCATCAGACCGCCAAAGATGCCCCACGGCACCCGGTCCTGCAACTGCATCACTTCTTGACCCAGTCGCGTGTTCTGTTCCGTCACATTATCGTTATAATTGTCGACCAGCAGAACGGCCCACAAGGTGCCCATGAGGACACAGGCCAGCACGAAGATAATACGTATCGCCTTTATCATAAGCTCACTACCCTTACTCTTCTTTCAATGACCCCCGCCACAAGACTCGCGATTCTCCACGAACCGTGATCTTATAGCATGCAATCATTTCCAATACAAACATAGACATACCCTAAATCACACAGACATCCGCTCTATGCATGTGCACACCAGCTGTGTCAGCTTGGGCTCCGCGCCCGACGCGGTCGCGATAATCTTCTCGATATTCACCGGTTCCAGCGCATCGGGGAAACACTGGTCCGTGATCACCGAGAACGCCAGCACCTGCATGCCGCCGTGCACCGCCACAATCACCTCGGGCACCGTGCTCATCCCGACCACATCGGCGCCCATTCCGCGCATCATACGATACTCGGCGCGCGTTTCGAGACACGGCCCCGGGCACGCCAAGTATACTCCTTTTTGAAGCTTGATACCTTTCTCGAGGGCCACGGTCTCCGCCAGTTCGATGTGCTTCCGCGTGTACGGTTCGGACATGTCCGGAAAACGCGGGCCCAGCGCGTCGTCGTTCGGTCCGATCAGCGGATTGTCCCCCATGAGATTAATGTGATCCTCAATCACCATGAGGTCCCCGGCACGGAACTGGGGGTTCAACCCGCCCGCGGCATTGAACGCCACAAGCACTTCCGCACCCAACGCCCGCATCACCCGCACCGGAAAGGTCACTTCCGCGAGAGAATAGCCCTCGTAACGATGAAACCGGCCCGACATTGCAACGACCGGCTTCCCCCCCAGATGGCCAAGAAGCAGCTCGCCGGCATGGGATTCCACAGTTGATACCGCAAAGTGCGGGATGTGCTCGTAGCTCAGCCGGGCCTCGACCTCGATCTTCTGCGCCAGATTGTTCAACCCGGTGCCAAGAATGACGGCGACCTTCGGTGCCAATTCGCATTCCGCATGTATCCTCTGGACGGCTTCGTGGATAGCATGGCGCAACTCAGACACGATTCATTTCCTCCCCTTTGGGCCTCGAACCTCTGCTGAAACCTTATTTGGACAGGAGCAACTGCTTGATTTGTTCCGGCGTCACTCCCTCAATCGCCAGCCGCTTCTCCCGCGATTTCTCGCCTCCCGCGATTTCGATCGCCCGTTTCGGTATCCCCAGCCGCTTCGAAAGAAAGGCCTTCAGGGCCTTGTTCGCCGCCCCCTCCACCGCAGGCGCCGTCAGCACGATGCGGATGCGGCCATCCGGCTCACAACGAACTTCTTCCCGGGAGGCCTTCGGCTGCACGCGCACGGCAAGATAAACCTTGCCATCCCTCTCTGTGATGGCATTTGCAGGGGCAGTCATCCCTCGATCCACTGGCCCATCGCCCGGAACTTCTCCTGCCGCTTCCGGGGCGACCACCGGTTCTCATCGCAACCTTGAAGAAACTCCCGAATGTGCTCACGAAGGGTGTTTGCGGCGCCGTCGGGATCGCGATGGGCCCCTCCCGGAGGTTCCGGCAAGACGTTGTCTATCACCCCCAGCTCGAGGAGCTCCCGAGCCGTGATCCGTAGCGCGGATGCCGCCAGTTCCTTGCGTTCGGCATCCCGCCACAAGATTTCGGCACAACGCTCGGGCGGACATATCACGTAGATGGACCACTCGAACATGGCCACAACATCGCCCAGGGCCACACCAAGCGCGCCCCCGCTCCCGCCTTCGGCGAGCACCACGGAATACACCGGCGTCTTGAGCGCCAGCATGGCGCGAAGATTCTCGGCAATGGCAGGCCCCTGGCCCCGCTGCTCGGCCTCGATGCCCGGGTGTGCCGCCGGCGTGTCCACAAACGTGATGACCGGATACCCGAAACGCTCCGCCAGATTAAACAAGCGCAAGGCTTTGCGGTACCCCTCCGGATGGGCCATCCCGAAATTCCGGCGCAGCCGTTCGTCGGTTGACACGCCCTTCTGATGCCCCACGACAACCACCGTACGGCCCTCGAAACGCCCGAGCCCGCCAATCAGGGCCGGATCGTCCCCCACCGCCCGGTCGCCATGCAACTCGATGAAATCGTCTAACACGCGCGACGTGTAATCGAGCATCCGCGGCCGGAGGGGGTGCCGGGCAATCTGCACACGCTGCCACGGGGTGAGGCCGGAAAAAACACGCTTCAACTCCTCGTCCAATGCGCGCCGGAGGCTTTCCCGCTCCTCGTCGCTCCCCGCCATACGCAGCTTGGTTTCGAGTTCGACGCTGTGCTTCTCGAACGGAAGCCACGGATCCAACGTAGACCGGGCGCTATCGACCAACTCAATCGAACTGTGTTGCATACCCTACCTCTAGACGGTCGTTCGGCACTTCGCACGTGTATCGCGTCATTCTACCACGCCGGTGCCGAACGCTGCATGTTTGTTGGTGCTGAGAAACCGTCCTTGCGTCGAACCGGGCCGTTCAGCAGGGCCGGTACGGATGGTCTGCCTCCCCGGCGGCCGCCGGTTCCCGGGTGCCGTAGTTCTCACGCAATATCCGCAAGTTCTCCCGCATCCCATACCATGCCGCCACAGCCATCACGATGAGACAGGTGATCAACGACACGTTCCACAGGACACGGCGAAACCGCAGGGGCAGGGCGCCTTTCATCAGCCGTTCTCTGTTCAGAAGCACGATGAAGCATAAAACCGCGATGGGCATGAGTAGGGCGTTGATGCTCGACGCCGTGATGGCCGTCTGCCAGGGCAGTCGGGCTGCAACCCCCACCACGCCGATGGCAGGAAGAAGTGCAAACCAGAACCGGGCGCGGCTGCTGTGCGACAGATTGAACACTTCGCAGCCGATAAAACCGCACGAAAGCATATGGGTCACGATCGTGCTGAAGCCGATGGCCACCATGCCCGTCCCGATAAGAAACAAGGCGATGCCATCGCCCCAGCGGCTGTTCCCCAGCAATTCGCCGAACGTGGGGCCCAGCACCGGCACAATCGCCCGAATATCCTTCACGGGCTCACCTGCCACGCCGGCCTCGGGACCTATCGTGTTGGCAACGCCAATCACCACAAATCCCGTCGCAACAATAAACGGGATGGCCATCCCCGTCACCAAATCGAAATAGGCCAGTTCAGTATGCTGCTTTCCCCAACCTCTCCCCCGGAGCGCGTACGCATAGAGAAAGAACATGTTGATGCCCGTAACCGCCGCCATACCTGCCACAATGGGCTGAACCAGCGCAGGCTCAATCCCGCCGTCAAGCACGTCCCGTAAAAACGAGATCCCCGTCACTCCCAGGAGCAGTTGTTTCCACTGGATTCCGGTCACCAGCGCGACCAATGCGAAGGAAAACACGACCGTCCACACCAGGATCTTGACCGCGAACTCGAAATGGCGAATACCCCGGGCGCCCCGGTTATACATCGCGATAACGCCCGCCGCGGCACCCAGCACTACAAGGCCGATGAACGCCCGGGCCGGTCCTGAATCCAGGTTGATTCCGAGCCCTTCCGCCAGGGAAATCACGCCGTTTGCTGTTACCGAATATTGTGGGAAATGCCAGATCACCGTGGCAGTCAGGGCACCCACAGCCCACACCAGGGCAAGCAAAGGACTCAAATGCAACCAGAAGATGCGATATGGGCGTTCGTCGTTGTTGCAGACGATCTTCGCGACGGCCGCCATGACAAAATACCCGAGCAGCATGGAAAGCGGCTGTACCCACAACAGCTCGTAGCCGGCCAGCGAGCCGAAATACACGCAGGCCGCAATCGAAGCGCCGCCAAGCGTCAAGGCGCTCTGCAAATACCCCGGCCCCGTCAAGCGAAGATACGCCCACAGGCGATGATGCAAAGGTAGTGGAAGAATCGCCGAGATGTCTGTGGTGTCCGCCATGCGCTGTCCCCGGATTGGTACCCCCAGTTGCGGTGTTCAGGCAACAGCATACCCGTTCACGGGCTGACTTTAAAACCTCGGCTTTAATACATCCATTATCTACTGGGCACTGCCGAAACTCAGCTACGCCGCCTGGGGAATTCAATGGGAATCACGAATAGCCGAAGTTATCGAGCGTGACAGTCACCTGCGGAAACCCATCACTTCAAAGCCCGGCAGACGCGGTCAATAATCACGTCCACCGGCACCACTGGCTGTCCAAACCACGTGACCATCCGGGTGGGGTCCGCGATAACAGAGCGCTCGAGGCCGCCGCGTTCCCTGTCGAACACCACCTTGCCTTTGCCGAGGCGCGCGCAAATGGTTTCCGCCAGTTCGCGCTCGGTCCAAATCCGGGGGTGGCAGCAATTCACC
>CAZFOG010000374.1:0-6050 GCA_964520685.1 uncultured Nitrospiraceae bacterium
TTCATAGGAGGAAACGCGGAATCGCACTGTCAAAATGCGCCTGAACTCCGGCTTAGTGGACAATGCCAATAATTTTAGCAGTATTAACGATTTTAATAGTGATTTGCTTCAGAGTGGGCACGCAGGGGGGACCTACTGCGGGGGGGGCGCCTAGCTCGATTGGATGAGCGTCTGGATTGAGGCAAAGTCCTTGCCTTTAGGCATGATGAAGAGACATTTTCCGCTGCTTCGCTCTGCCCATAGTCCGCCCAGCAATCGCTTTTCTCGGCTGTCCTCGTTGCTCCAGCGGTCTTCCCCTTTGTACTCGACAACGAGAATCCGGCCATCACGAAGCTTGCAGACAAAGTCAGGATAGAAGCGGTCTGAAGAGGTCTGCAGCCAGAAGGACTGCTCCTGTAAACGCTCAATGTTGCGGACCCAGTATTCGACTTCAGAAAGGGATTCAAGGAAACAAGCGCACTCGAATTCCTCGCCCGCGGACCCAAGCTTGTAGATTCGCGGGTAATAGTGCTTCGGGAATTCCTGAGGCCCCCTGTACGGATCGCCGGCGCCATATCCGAAGGGCGTTTGAGGATATGTGAAGAGGGTTCTGGGGTCGTTTGGTTCAACCACGATCGCTTCGTGGTCATCGAAGAGCGTCTGGTACGCCTTGAGCCGTTCCTGCTGCCTGTATTCGTTGATCCTTTTCTCGAGGGCATCTCGAAGACGGTACTTCTCGTAAACGAGGTCTGTCAACGCGATTCCTCGCGCATTCATGAGATAGTCGAGGGCGTTGGCGAGGAAAATACCCGTTTCCTGATGAGGAATATCAGGATGCGAGATAGCGTGGTCAAGCCAGTTGATCAGGTTGGCTTCAGTCCAGCCACGGTTGTCCGTGAGCCGCTCCATTTGCCGTTGCAGATCCGTCAGGAACCGGGTTCTGAGTTGTCCGTACTCCTGAAAGACTTCCGCGGGCCTATCTGGAAGGCTTTCGGATGGGAAATCGTCTTCGGAGAGGGCAGCGCTGCATTTTCTGAGTTCCCATAGCCGGTCGATGAAGTGGCTATCCTCGAAGGGCTCCAGCAGGTCGCCCTGCCGATAGCCGAGCAGGGGCAGTTGGAATCTTTCGCCGCGCTCGACGGGGGAGAGTTTCTTCCCCAAGCCCTGTGAGACGACAAAGGCCCTGCGGACGGCGGCGCGCCCCTCGGTCGTCTGGCACACGGACTCCAGCTCCTGGGCATGCGCCTCGGTCAAGGGGCCCGACACGACGAGGGATTCGGAAGCCTCCTCGTAGCGCACAACGGTCTTGAGTTCGCCGGAGAGCGATTCGACGGGCAGGGGTTCCGGGACGGGAATCGAGATGGCCGGCGCTTGTCTGAGAGTTTCCTGAGCAAACAGGTCATCATCGAAGACCGGTTGAGGGACCGGAACGACCATATCCCTGGCGGTGAGTTTCTCGAACCCGATTTCCACGAGGGACTGGCGCAGGTGGCCAAGTGCGGCGCCGATCTGGTCCGAGACCGAGAACGCATAGGCGCGGTTCAGGTCCTGGAGCATTTTCTTTCGGGCGTTTGGAAGGCGCATGACGCGGCCGAGAATTTGCTCGATCGCAGTCGAAGATGTCATTTCGCGCACGGTGGCAAGCACGTACGCAAAAGGGCAATCCCACCCCTCTCGGAGCTTATCGACGGTGATGATGTAGCGGATGGGGCAATTGTCCGCCATGACATCGTGATCCGCGAGGGTGTCCTGGGCGCCGGTGGCGATAGCGATTTGCTCGTCAGGAATTCGGAAGTCTTTTTTGAGACAATCACAGAGGACATTTACCGTAACGTCTTCATTTTTGCGCTGAGCCTGGAGGAGCATGACCGGTCTGAGGTAGTCGCCGCCGTGCTGTGTGCGTTCCCGTTTCGCGAGCTCTTCGAGACGGTCGCGCATGCGGATGGCATCGGACAGCAACTCGCGCCACTGAGGCCGTGTTTCGAGGCGAATGGGCATTTTGATCATGTCTTCGGCGTCGAGTTCGGCGGCCGAGACGCTGTGGAGGATGTTGCTGGTAGGCTTTGGCGTGGCGGTGAATTCGATGATACAGGAAGGATAGACCTTTGCCAGGGTTTCGAAGGAAAGAGGGGTGTTCGCGTTGTGGGCCTCATCCACGATGACGACTGGGCGGTGGAGGCAGAGAGCGTTAGCCAGGGAATGAAGGGGTCTATCGCCACCCTCAAGTCTCTCAAGCCGGCTTTTGACGTGGTCGGGCTGATCCTCCCATCGCTCGAATACACTCATGTTTGCGCTGCCGTCTTGGTGCACTTTCAACCATTCCGCGTCTTCTCTGCGAAAAGACTGGATAGTGGCGACAATCACGATCGCATTGCCGTTCAATCGCGCCCGGCCTATTCCCTGAGCCTGTTTGGTATCCATTATTTCGACATCGCCCACGCCGCGTTCGAGTGCGATGCGGTAGGGGTGATCGCGGTCCTTGAGGGCGTCGAGAGTTTGGGATCGTATCGTGTCGGAGGTGACGAGCCACAGAACCACGCAGTGTTCGGCATTCAAGAGGTGGCGAAGGGCAGTGCCGGGCGTGTGGGCGGCCAGAAGGGTTTTTCCTGCGCCTGTCGGGAGGCGGAGACACACGTAGGGCAGTTCTCTCAACTCCTCGATGGCCGTGTGGTATCCCGCCACGGCGAGGGGCCGGTCTTCATCGCGGAGGACCTCGGTGAAAGCGGCTTCGGCACTGTCGAGGCGCACGCAGGCCTTGAAGTAGTCCCGCAGGACCTCCAGTGTGAGTTGCTGGTAGTTCTTGAGGCGTAGTTCGGCCATTATTCCTTCTTGTCCTTCTTCTCGAGCTGCTTTTGCCGTTTCGCTTCGAGCTTCTTGATGCTGTCGGCTGACGGGAGGTTTTCGGGCATGGTGCCGCCCAATTCCTCGATGGTCTGGCGCACCTTGACCCCGACGTCGTGATGGGTTTTGTTGGCGGCGGCCTTGCCTTTCACTTGGTCGCGGCGCAGCTTCTCCTCGGTCTGGGTTGCACGGAAGAGATTCGCGGCCAATTCGGTACTTCCCATGTGGTCGAGTATCTTCTGGCTTTTCATGAGGCCTTTACGTCTATGGATATCTTGGGCGTCCAGGCCCCCATAGAGCCCTCTGTAGCCGTGGTTCTGGAAGACCGCGTAATCCACGGGTTCGACCACCCCGGCGTCTTTTGCCGCGTCGGCCAGTTGGGTGTTGTGGCGGCGCATCTCGTCACGGAGAAGGAGGCGGCGCTGTTCCTCGATGCGCTGGTCCTGCAATTCCTGCCGCCGCGTCTGGACCGCGAAATAGGTCTGCCCCAGGGCCACGATTTGCTTCTTCGGGTCGGCATTTTGAACCGCAAGATAACAGGCGTACCGGGACATGAACACAGTCTTGACTGGGCGTTCCGCACCGCTGCCGATCCGGACCATTTCGGTGACGTCAACAAAATGGTCCTCGATACGGTGCCCGCTGTTGAGACAGGCCAATTTCGCCTTCTCCACGACCGCCTCGAAATTGCGATAGTCCGAGTATTGGAGCACTTCAGCGAATTCTCGACTGGACCAGAACTCCGCGCCCGTTTCACTGGTGCGTTTGATGCGCTCGAACGGCGAAACATGTCCTTTCGATGCCTTTTGGATGTCTTTAGCCATGCGCTTGCCTCCTTTTGGGATTCATGCTCATGTTGCCTTGACCTCGTAGGGGATTTGGCGAAACGTAACGCCGTGGCGTTTGAGGGTGCTTGCGCCGAGGGTGCAGGCGGTGCCGTAGACGATCTTCGGGCCGTCGTGGGGCGGGAGAAGTTTCAGGGTTTCCATCGTCAACACGTTGCCGCCCTTGGGGCGCTTGTCTTTGAGGATGCCGTTGTAGAGGAGATAGAGGGCGGTCCCGCGCACCGCGCCCAGGAGCGGAGAAGCGCCGTCGACGTCTTGGGGCAATGGTTCGCGCATTTCGGTGAAGAAGATGTGATGGGCCAGCTCGGAAAAGCTCACCGAGGACCTGATCGACCCGTCCGCTTCGAACAAGGTCTCGCCCAATTCGCAGTAGCGAAAGCCCCCGCCAAGGCCGGGGACTCGTTGGCCCCTTCTGTCCCTGTAACCTTTACAGACTCGTTTCACCCTTTCGGCGGTCAAGTCACGCGTAATTTGCTCCTTCATTTCAACAAGAATGAAGCGTCTCTGCTGACGATCCGCTGAGTTGAGTTTGAGCACTGCATGACCAGTCGTGCCCGAGCCCGCGAATGTGTCCATCACAATATCATCTCCCGCCGTCGTGAAACTCAGCAGTTCCTCGATAAGCGCCGTAGGCTTCGGAAAGTCGAACGGACGCTTGTTGTCTGGGAATATCGCTTTGATTTCGTTCGTCCCGATGCGGCCGTCGAGTTCGAACACGCTGGAGAGCTTCGCCCGGTAGTCTTTCACATACACCTTCAGTTCGATAATCTTGGACTCGTTCTCACCGAAGAGTATTCGACCTTCCTCAATCAAACGCTTCATCGTCTCTTCGGGAAACCGATACCCCATCATGGGTTCCGCGCAAGGCTTGCCGGTCTCGGGGTGAATAACATCGTAACGGTAACCCTCTTTGCCCGGGTTATGTACGCTTTGGCTTCCGGTGTATATCCCTCCATCATCAATGAACTTATATCGGTCAAAGGGCCACAAGAAAGATTTGTTCTTACGAAACCACTTCGAGTACTCGCTCTGTCTTTCTTCAGGATTTGGGTGCTTGACGAGGAAATCCTCTCCAAGCTCAATCAACCTCTCTTTGATGTCAAGAGTGGCGGCTTTCCAGACTCTCGCCAATTCGCCTTGATTCTTGGCATAGCACAGAACGTATTCATGCTCTATCACGATGCGCGTTGGATTGTTGTCTGTGGCGTTCTTCCAAACAATAGTCCCGACCCTGTTCGCCTCGCCAAATACTTCATCAAGGAGAAGCCGCAAGGCACCGTATTCGTTCTCATCGATACTGATGAATATGGCCCCATCTTCCCGGAGAAACTCACGCAGCAAGCAAAGCCGGGGATACATCATGCAAAGCCATTTGTCGTGCCTACTGAGATCTTCGGACGCAGAGCCAACAACCCGATCAAGCCATGTGCGGATCTCTGGGCTGTTGACGTTGTCACTGTAGATCCACCCCGTCCGATTACCCTCTTCGTCTCGGTCATCCACGCCCGTGTTGTAGGGGGGGTCGATGTAGATGCACTTGACCTTGCCTCCGTAGTAGGGGAGGAGGGCTTTGAGTGCTTCGAGGTTGTCGCCCTGAACGAGGAGGTTTCCCGAGCCGGGGTCTCCGACGGAGAGTTCGGGGTTGCACCGCAACAGGCGGTAGGGCACGTCTTTATGATGGTTTTCAACGGCTTTTTTGCCGATCCAGTCAAGTGTTGGCATGGGTCGATTCGCCTGTTCTTGGGGAAATGGCCCCCCGTGTGTTGAGTCGTATCGTCTGGTCCAGTGAACCGGGGCGAGTCCCGTCTCACTCGCGGCCTCGCTCGCCTGGTACAGTCCCCGCTTCCGCGCACTATGGCAGCATAGGCATTTAGTGTATCCGCGGCAGGCGCGACAATCAAATGGCGGACGGGACCCTCCGGGGACGCGGTTCCGAAGGCGCAAGAATTTCTCCCCGGAACGTCTTCCGGCGTTCTCCCTCCTCCGAAGGGAGAGGAGCGCCCGGCAGCGGACCGCGTATTGAGGTGGCCTGAGCATCCCTGCTCATGATTGGTTCGGAAATGGACGATACGGACGGAACGGACCCCGTGGTCGGGGGGGGACGGGGTGGACGGAGAGAGTGACCACGGGGGGCCCGCGTAGTCCCATGCCGGTGGTTTCGGGTGGACAAAGTGGAGGGGGCGAGGCACAACGGAGCGTTGCTGTGGTTTGTTGCCGGGCCCTTGACGCTCCGGGTGCCCGAAAACTCCCTGCGTCTTTAATCCGATGGGTGATTCGATGGCCAAACGTGCGCCCGGTAGGGGGAATGCTGGAGTCATGCGGCGTCTTCGCGGGTTCGGGGTTCAAAGCAGGGGCGGAATCTGGTGGAGGCATCGGCACCGGTTC
>CAZFOG010000375.1:0-6033 GCA_964520685.1 uncultured Nitrospiraceae bacterium
CAACGGCTTTCGAGGCCGCCGCCTTCAACCACTCGGCCACCTCTCCGCAGGGTTGTAAATGACAGGAAGCATTCGACTGTCGTGACGCGGGATCGTAGCAAAAAAGGCCCGGCAGGTTCCAGTCAGTGTCTTGTTCAATTCGATCCATGTGGCTGTAAATCAGCCCGATCGGGGAAGACTGACCACGCGCATGGCCCATCCTTCCGAGATTCTCCCGGTCGGGTAAGCGAGAAGAAACTGTGGCGAGGCTGGGCGCACATCACCATCAGCGCACACGGGAACCCCACCCTGCATGCGATACGGTTCCCGCCATCCCCTGGCATACGCAGGCTGAGGAATGCGGTAAATCAGTTTTGGCGGATGGTGACGGTTTCGCCTACATGGAGAATGTGGTTTTTGTCCCATCCGTTCCATTTGAGGAGGTCGTCGACGGACACCCCGTATCGGCGTGCAATCGTCGTGGGATTTTGCCCCTTGGCGACCCGGTGAACCACAACCTCTTCTTCAACGGGGGCGCTCGAGCGTTGGGCAGACTTGTGGATAACCAACTCGGCGCCCACCTTCAGGGTGGAGTTGCGCGAGAGGTCATTCCATTTCAGCAGTTCGCTGAGCCTCACGCCGTGCTTATCCGCAATCACGGAGGCGGAGTCGCCCGGCTGCACTTTGTAAACGGCCTTTTCTGTTTTCGGGGCGGCGCCGGACCCGCCGGAATCAGCAGACGCGACTTGGGCGCGGCCACGCACCACGAGCTTGTCACCCACCCGAATCATCGCATTCCTGTTCAGGTCGTTCCATTCCAGGAGCTCATCGAGGCTCACGCCATACTTCTTGGCGATCATGGCGGGGTATTCGCCGGGGCGCACGACGTGGGTGTCCGCGACTCCCCCGTCCTGAACGGATTCGCTGGGGTCCGCCGGTGCGGCCGAAGCAGTCTGGGTACCCGCAGGGGCCACCTTCAAGGTCGAGCCTACCTGGATGCGTGTCTTGCGGCCCATATTGTTCCACTTCTGGATATCGCTCACCTTCACTCCGTGCTTGGTGGCGATATCCGACAGGGTATCGCCTTTCCGGACGCGATAGGTAGCCGCGGCGTGGGTGGTGCGTGTTGTCCCGCTCACGGCGGGTTCGGGCTGCGGAACCGGCACGCTGCCCGTGCCCGGAATGATGAGCTGTTTCCCGACTTGCAGGTGCCGTGGCGAGCGGATCTTGTTTACGGCCATGAGCTCCCGCACCGAGACGCCGTAACGGCTGGCGATGCCTCCGGGCGTTTCACCCCGCCGCACCAGATGGACATTGGGCCGCACCTTGGATGACTTCTCCAGCGCAGCCAGGAACGTCTTGGTGCCGCGTTTGGGAACGGCCAGCAAATGCTCGCCGGTCGGAGGGGTGATGCCGCGAACCAGATCGCGGTTCAATTCCCGGAGCGTGCCTTCCTGCCAGCCGGCCGCTTGTTCCAGGGAGGCCAGGCTGTAGCTGCCTTCAATGGGCACCAGGTCGGCCTCTTCCGGAGCGTCTGTGGGAACGGTGAATCCGTACTTCTCCGGATTCTGGCCAACGATGACGGAGGCGAGGAACTTGGCATAGAACTTCTGGGACTCCCGGGCCATGCGCTCGCAGCCGGGAGATGTTTCAAGCAGTTTCCACAGGTCGCGTTCACCGCCGTTCATCGCGATGACCTGTTCGACTCCGTGCTCGCCCATGTTGTAGGCCGTGACGGCCAGGGGCCACTCGCCATCGAAGAAATCCCGCAGTTGGGCCAGGTATGCAACGGCCGCATTGGTCTCCTTGCGCCAATTGAACCGTTCATCGACATAGGAATCGATGCGGAGGTTGAAACGGCGTCCGGTGGCGGGCATGAACTGCCACATGCCGGCCGCGCCGGCGTGAGACACGACAGTCGGGTGGTACTGGCTCTCGACCATGGCAAGCCAGACCAGCTCCTCGGGCAATCCCGCCAATTGCAGCTCACGGCGAAGATGGGGCGCGTACTTGGCGCTCCGGTTCAGGCCATTCTGGAAATTCTTCGCGTAGAGCTGCTGGATCTCTTCTATCTCCGCCAGCACCCGCTCCGGAATGGGGAACGGGATTTCGATACCGCCCCCAAGACCCGCTTCGGCCATCTCCTCCGGCGTGAGCCTTTCGAGACGGCCCTCTTCATCCATCAGCGACGCTTCTTCGGTGGACTGCGAAAGGATACGCTCGAATTCGGGACGAAGACTGTAGAAAATCGCGGGATCCAGCTCGGCCTCTTGCAGCAACTGCAGCATCTTACCATAGTGCCGCAAGGCCGCCTTTTCGTCGCCTGTTTCCTGGGCATCATTGGCTTTCCGGAAGGCCTCACCGGCGGCACGAAGAAGATCCGTGGCGCGCTTGGCAGGAGGTGAGGACAGGTCCTGGCGGCCTACCCGTCCGTGGGGGACCGGCTCGAACCGGTGGACATCATGTTTGGATGTGCTGGTAGTGGTACATCCAAGAACGAGCGAAAAGGGAACCATCAAGACGGCAAGAGAGAGGCGGCGTGGTAGTTTTCTCACTGATTCATCCCCAATCAGAATATGTCCTGCTTCTTTCACGTTGAAGGAGCAAGGCTCCCAATCCATAGTCTAAATAACAACCTTTGGTATGTCAAGACACAGAGACCCCAACATACTGTGTCCAGTGTGGAATTCTGCGAAAAACCGGACTACTCGGGGCCTTTGATACGCCATATATTGGAGACGGTGGCGCTCATGTCCCGCGTGTAGTAGATATAACCGGCCTTGCTCCAGCAAGGTTGCCGTTCATCGGCAGGGTCGCTGGTGATTTGCCTCAGGTTACGGCCGTCGGCATCCATCACCCAAAGGTCGAAATTGCCCGTGCGATTCGAGGCGAATACGATCTGCTTTCCATCGGGGGAAAAGCAGGGATTCTCGTCATTTTTGGGGCTTGTGGTGAGCTGAACCAGGGCGCCGCCCTCGGTATCGGTCAGCCAGACATCGTTGTTTTTGGTGCGCCGCGACACGAAGACGACATGCTTCCCGTCGGGTGAGAACCGCGGCTCATCGCCGTCATCGACCACCATGCGCGCGGTCGCGCCCGGCTTGTCCGTCAACACAATGGCCATCTTCTTGCGCAGAAGCCCGCGCTTTTCCGAGCGGGCGTAGAGCATTTCCTGAGTACCGGGACGGTATGACGCGTATTCCTCGAGGGTCTCGGAGACCGTGAGCTGGAGATTGCCCGCGGCACCGTCGACGGCCGTTTCATAGATGTCGCCTTTGCCTGTCTGGTCCGAGGTGAAGAGGACCTTGGTGCTGTCCGCCGACCAATTGGGATAGCGCTCGTCTTTCTGGCTTCGTGAGATTTGAAGAAAAACCTGTTTGGTGTAGTTGTAGATCCAGATATCGAAATTGCCCGTGCGGTTACTGGCAAAGGCCAGCGAATCGCCATCGGGCGAGATCATGGGATCCACGTCCCGGTGGTTACCTTCCGTTATCTGCACCGGCACTTCCTGGCCTGTGGCCGGCACGCAGACGAGGGCGGCGGTGCACGCTGTAAACAGCAAAGACATCGTGTGTATTCTCATGGCAGCAAGCCTCCCCAGACTTCTGTGGACAGTCGTTCACGCGGCCCCTTCGGGCCGGAAGCAGGCTAACAGGGGGATGAGTGGGAGTCAAGCCAAACGCTCGATTCGAACTCCCGTGCAAGTACTCGATGCGGGTGCCCGAGAGAGGGCATGGATTATCAGGGCTGTTTGCGGTAGTCTCAGGGACAGCGGAACATGAGCTACTCGGCTCATCCGTAGACCATGAAAATAGAAATGACCGGTGAGGGCACCGGTCCCACAACGGAGCGGGAAATCCCGGTTTTTGGAGGTTTCGAGGCAGCGCACCATGAGCCGCTAGGCGCCTGTGGGCGATGAAAATGGAAATGACCGGTGAGGGCACCGGTCCCACAACAGAGCGGGAAAGCCCGGGTTTTGAGTTTTCGAGGCAGGGGAAAGAGATCCTGATCGGGCAGCTCATGCGCATGCAACAGATCGTCAGCACGCTCCTAAAAGGGAAGTATTGACTGTTATTTGTCGTCAAAATGAGGGGGCTTTCCGGCTATGCTTGCCGGCTCATTCCCATCCGTGGCAACACCAGCTTGTCCAGCCAGTTGATGAACTCGCACTGGCGGATTTCATCGTCCAGGATATGGTCATCAATGCCGAGTTGCCAGCGGAGATCGGTGCGGGAGGGGTCGGCCGCCAGGGCTTCGATGCGGTCTACGTATTCCATGAGGTCCGTATGGCCCCGGAAAAGCCCCTGCTTGACTAGTTTTGGCTCGCGGGCGACCATCAGCCGGGCCATCTCGTGCAGGTCGTATTCGGGATGGTACTGGACAGCCCAGAACTCGCCGTTGAGGTATTTCACGGCGGCCGCCTGCACGGGGCTCCATTCGTTTCCAGCGAGGCGGACGGCGCAATCGGGGAGCTGGGTGATGTAATCGTCGTGGCTGACAAAGTGCGAGTACACCGGGGGTTTCCCCTCGAAAAAGGGGTGGCGGAGACCCTCGGGAGTGATTTGGATGTTGCGGGCGATGCCCATTTCCCGGCCTTTCGGATGGGGTTCGACGCGCCCGCCCGCGACGTATACCGCGACCTGAATGCCCCAGCAGGTCCCGAAACCGGGGACACCCGCCGCATAGGCGCGGCGGGCCAGGTCGAGGTGGGAGATTACGCGGGGGTCGTCCTCGTGATAGCAGGTCAGGTTGCAGCCAGGCCAGAGGATGGCCGCGTATCCGGGAAGCTCGGCATCGGTGGGGCCGCCCTTGGGCTCGTCGCTTGACAGCCACACGTCGTATTCGGCGTCCGGAAGATACCGCAGCAGCATGTCGCGGTACAGGGCCCAGGCCTGTTTCATGCCCACGTCATCAAACTGGTCCCGCGATTCCTTCGGGTACCCATCCAGGATCAAGAAACGGGGTTTACCGGCCATGGCTCATCTCCTCAGGTTGCGCTAACGTTCGAGGCTCTCGATTACAGCCGGGAGCTCCGCAAAGTCCCGGCATACGGCGTCGGCCTTGGAGTGTTCACTGCCACGGTCTTTCGCCGCGGTCAGGAGGACCGCCCGTGCGCCGACCGCATGGGGGCCATCGATATCGTTATGTTCGCGATCCCCGATATGGACGATGCCCGGGATCGAGCAGCCCAGTTTCGCCGCGGCTGCCTCGAAGACCCCCGGAGCGGGTTTCGAACAGCCCGCTTCGTCCGAGAAGACAAAGGCATCGAAACAGTCCAGAATACCCAGACCCCGCAGGAGTTCACGGAGACAGCGCGCGGGGCTTACGATGGCGTCGGATACGATTGCGAGCTTGTACTTCCCGGCAAGCGTCCGTACCGCTTCCTGGACTCCGGGCACGGGGTCGGGCCGGTATTCGAGTTCCATTTCTTCGTGGCGGCGGACCAGTTCCGCGAAGCCGTCGTCAGGCAGGTCGCGGTTCAATCCCTTCAGCATGACGCGCAGGCGCTCGCCGATGGTCCAGGTGAAATGCTGATCGTGCCAGACCTTGTTAAACGCGGCGTCGGCGACATTGTAGGCCAGGTCGGTCATAACCCGGTCGATGGGCTGGTGCTTGTTGAGGAAATCGAAAAGCAGCTCACGTCGCGCGTGAAATTTCGAGGGCAACCCCGCGGCCGCGCGCTTCGGCTCATCCGAATCGTCGATGACAATGGTATCCCACAGGTCGAAGGTGATGGCTTCGACGGGCCGCTTGGTCATGGCCGAGTCCTTTCCCGATGCATGGGGCGCGTTCCTGGAAAGCAAAAACCTTAGCACATTTTACCGATCGGGGCAAAACACACGGGCACCCTCTTCCCGGCTGTGATTCAATGGAATCCATTGCGTTGCTTTGCTATTCTCAGTCTCTCGATACGACCCGGAGCGAGGCAGGGGGTATTCTTCGCCCTTCATCCCGAAAGGAAACGCCATGGCCGAGGAGATCAGTCCGGAGCAACGCTCGTGGCGCTACCGCATTTTCGTCCTCACATGGCTCGTCTATGCCGGGTTCTATCTC
>CAZFOG010000376.1:0-6027 GCA_964520685.1 uncultured Nitrospiraceae bacterium
CCGCCGTTGTCTCGACGGCTGCCGGGCCTCGACACTTATCCAGGGATTTTGCGATGCCCTAATAGGCCTGAATGCCCACGATGCGCCAAACCCCGCCTTCCTCCTTCTTGAGGTCCATGTCGATGACGACGGTGCCGCGATCACCGCTGAGGCCGGCGTTTTCAACGGTGGCCATTTCGCCTTCGACAACGACTGTGGCGCCTTCAATATCCATCTTTGCGCCGGACAGGGTACCGTCGTCAATAAGCCTGGTGAGATAACCGCGAAAGTCCGCCTTGCTGCCCCCTTCATCGCTGACGAATTGTTCGGAGACGGTCGCCATCATCGCATCGACGTCCTGGCTTTCCATACCGGACTTCCATTTCAGGAGGGTTTGCTGGATCAGTTCTTCGTCGGAGGGGCCTTTGGACATGCTGGCGCAGCCGCAGATGCCCACAATCACGGCCAGCGTGAAAAGACCATACAGGAATTGTTTGCGCACCATGGTGAAGTCCTTTCCTTGTAGTTGGTATTGGACCAGCTGCGCGCTTCGAACACGGAACGCCGCCGGTAACAGCCTGACCGCCATACTGCCTTCGCCAGCGCGAGAACCCGCTCCTACGCTCGCGCCAGCGCACCGTGCCATGTGACCCCGCATCGCGGGGCGGGGGGCCGCTATACGCTCTTGGCAATGTTTGCGAAGCTTGCGGCCACTTCCATCTTCTTGATCTTGCCCGTCGGCGTCTTTGGCAATTCGTTCACAAACCGCACGAACGCGGGGCACTTGTAACTGGCGAGGTATTGGCGGCAATGCTGGATAACATCGCTCTCGGCCAGGTTGATGTTCTCGGTACATTTGACCACCGCCAGCACTTCCTGTCCCCAGCGCGCCTCTTCGACGCCCACGACGCAGCACTCCTCGACGCCCGGCATCCGCGAGATGACGTCTTCGATCTGCTGGGGGTAGATGTTCTCGCCGCCCCGGATGATCATATCCTTCACCCGGCCCACAATGTAGAGGTACCCGTCTTCGTCAAACCGGCCGAGGTCGCCGGTATGGAGCCACCCGTCGCGCAGCACTTCGGCGGTGGCTTCGGGGTCTTTGTAGTAGCCCTTCATCACCGTCGGGCCGGCGATGAGGATCTCGCCGACTTCGCCGAAGGGCACGTCCATGCCGTTTTCGCCGATCACCCGGATCAGGGTGAAGGGGAGCGGGCTGCCGACCGAGTTCCACCTAATGGGGTCCCGCGCATCGGCCGCGGCGCTGGCGCAGGTGGCCTCGGTGAGACCGTAGCCGCCCACAATGGGCTGTTTAAGCGTGCGCTCGGCTTCACGGTAGGTCTCTTCGGGCATGGGCGCCGCGCCCGTCGCGAACGCGCGGATAGACGAAAGGTCAAATTCCTGGGCCTTTGCAAGGCGGCACATCACGTTGTAGATGGTCGGCACGGCGCTCATGATGGTCGGCCGGTACTTCTGGATCATGGGCAGAATCCCGAAGGGATTGAACTTTTTCATCAGCAGGACCGATGCGCCCCCGGCCAGGGGCGTGAGAATCGTCACCACCTGGGCGTTCACGTGAAACAACGGCAGTACGCAAAAGAACCGGTCTGCTTCATTTACGGTTTGCGAACGGACGAGCATATTGGCATTGGCGAGATAGTTGCGGTGAGTCAGGATGACCCCTTTGGGCATGCCGGTTGTGCCGGAGGTGTAAATCAGGGCTGCCGTATCATCTGGCTCGGCGACAATCGGGGGAATTTCGGCCATCGGCTTCAACAATTCCGAGAAGGATGCCGCGCACTCGGTTGCTTCGCCCACCACGAAATACCGCTTCATGTTGGGCAGGAAACCGCGAATCTGGGGGATCATCGGCGCCAGTTCGGGAATCGTAATCAGGGTTTCCGCCTCGGAGTTGTTGGTGATGTGGGCGATTTCGTCGGCTTTAAGGGTGGGATTTACCGGCACAATGACCGCCCCGATACGTCCTGCGCCGAGAAACACGTAGAGAAACTCGAGGCAATTGCCCATCAGCAGCACGACTTTATCGTCGCGCTTCACGCCGTGGGCGGCCAGATTGACGGCTACCCGGGCACTGTTCTCCCGAATCGTCTCGAAGGAGTATTCGTGATCTTCGCAAATAAGAAACGTGCGCTTGCCGTATTGCTGCGCTCGTTCCTCCAACAATCCAGTTATGCTCACTGCCGAAAACCTCTCCTGCCGCACCCGGGGCCTGGTGCCGCCGGGAGCGCTGCCGGCCCGGTGTTCAATTTTCTGCCCACAGCATAACGCAGAGGCGGGGCCGTGACAAGTCCGGCCCCGCCTCGAGTCGACTCATTGCCTATGCCTTACGCGGCTGACGTCAACTGGTCGATGCTTGAAATGAGCGGCAGGAAGAAGCCCAGGACGAGCATCAGCACCGCGACTCCCAGCACCACGACCAGGAATACCGGCAGGAGGTCGGTGAGGGTAGCGATATCAATCTGAACCTCTTCTTCATAGGTGTCGGCGATATGGGAGGCGACCCGGTCCAATTGACCGGACTCCTCGCCCGTGACCAGCATATCGGTCACGACCGGCGGGATGACCTTCGGCTCGGCGCGCAGGGGCTCCTCGATGCCGCTGCCCTGTTCAACCGAACTCCGGACACGCTGGAGCACCTGGGCTACCGCCTGGTTGTGGATGGCGCTGCGGGTCAGGTCCAGCGTAACCATCATGGACAGCCCGCTGCGCAGCAACATGGCGAGCGAGCTTGTCATCTGGGCGATGGCGTATTTCTGGCTGATGCGGCCGATGATCGGGAGGCGCAGCTTGATGCGGTCGGCGAGCAGGCGGTTCACGGGGCTCCGTTGCCACACCCAGTACAGCACATACAGACCGATAAGGGCCGCGATCACGATAAGGACCGGCCACGAGGTCAGGAACTGAATCACGCTGATCAGCCCCTTGGTAAAGGGCGGGAGGCTGACCTCGAGGGCGCCCTCGAAAATCTCCTGGAACGCGGGGACCACGAATTTCGCCATGATAAACAGCACCGCGCCACACAGGACCACCAGCACCGCGGGGTACACGAGTGCGGTCATGACACGGCGCCGCAGCATCTCACGGCGCTCGTAGTACTCGGTCTGGCGGCGCAGCGTATCCACGAGCGTGCCGCTGGCCTCACTGGCCTTCACGAGCGCCACGAATACGGTGTCGAAGTAATCGTGGGGGTGTCGTTCGAAGGCCTGCCAAAGCGGGTTGCCGTTCTCGACCTGCTCGGCGATGTCCTGGACCATGTTGCGGATGGCCCGGTTCTCGAGACGGCGCGACAAGGTCTTGAGCGATTTCAGGAGCGGCGTCCCGGCCTCGATTAACATCACCAACTGCCGGAGAAACACCGTGATGTCCTTGCGCCGCACCGACGACCCGAGCCAGCTTCTTTCACGCGGCCCGGAGGTGTCGCGCACCGCCGTCACCCGCCGCGCGGCTGCTGGGGCCTTGGACGCCTTCTCGTCGGAGTCCCTGGTCACGCCGGCCGCGTCGGCGGCAACAGCCTTGACCGAGTCTTTCGACCCTCTCCTCCGCACCCGCTTCACTTTCGGGCCCGATTCATGAGCATTGTCGGCTTTGGATGGCATTGTAGTAGTTCCTCCATTCCATCGCGTGCGCTTACGATTCCGCCACTGCCTGTTGTGTATCGGAACCTGGCTCCGGCGCCTCTTCGTCAGCGAGCGCGGCCGGCATTTCCTTCCAATACGTGATTTCCGCCACTCCCGTCTCCGATAAGACGACTACCGCCTCCACGCGGCACGCCGCCAAGGGCTTCCCAGCTTTTCGTGCTTCCGCCTGACACGTAATCCGGAAGCTGCGCGAATCGAACGCCAGCTCGGGAGGCGCGCTTCCGTCCAACGGCACGTCGAGGTTCAACGTAGCCGGGTTTGCCTGTGTAGCCTGAAGCAGCCCCGCAAAGTCCCGCAGCGGTTGCTGGGCGCGGGCCGTAACGATCCGCTCGGCGGTTTCCGCGTTGAAGATGGCCGCAAGCACCTCTTTGGGCGCGGAATTGACGTTGATAAACCCTTTCGGCGCCCGGTTATCCGCTACCGAATGAGCGGTCAGCCATGCGCCGCGCCGGGGCTCAAGCTGGTTCAACGCGTCGCGGGTGAGAAATCCGCGCCCCACCAGTCCGTCCACGCTCGCGAACCATTGCTGGTTCTTGGCGGGCGCTTCACCGGGCCGGGGCACGCGGCTCCGGATCAAACGCGCCTTCTCGCCGTCAATGCCCAGCATGGCCTGGAGCACTCGCGGTGACGCGTGATTAATATTCAATTTGGCCGATTCATCTTCGACCGCTACCACGATGCGGCCGTCGCGGCGGGACCATTCCTCGGGAACGCCGTCAACGACTTTCCGGTACACGGGCAGCAGCTCTTCCTCGCGTGTACCCAGGGCCGGAACTTCGCCGCTGGCCCGTGCCGCCTGAATGTCGCCGACGGTGGCCCATATAGCGCGCTCGGCCAATTGCCGCGCGCTCACTGCCGCCAGGTAGTTCTGCGAGCGCTGCTGTTCGAGGGCCATGTAGCGGAGGTAAGCGCCGCCCAAAGCGGCAAATACCACCAGCAAGCCCAGCGCGAAAATCAGCGCCGCGCCTTCGTGGTTGCGTTTTCGTCTGGCCATGTTCATAAACGACCCCTTAGCTCACCCGAACGGCAAACTGGGTCTCACGGGCCACTTGCCGTTCCGGCCGGTCTGGATTTGCCACAACCAGCGATACCCGCACCGCCGACGGAGGCGACGCGGAATCCCAGGAATCCTGCCAGTTCCCCTCTGCATCCAGAAACTGAACATTGAAGTGCACCACCCCGGGCGCCACCGTAACGGGCTCCCCCGGCACCTCCTCGCCGTAGAGTCCTGCCCGGCTGCGTGTCAGGGTGCGCGTGCCGCCGAGAACCTGGACGTCGTATTTTGCTGCCGCCAGCACGTCGTCTCCCTCGGGCGAAGTGCCGCGGAGCGGGATGACCAGCGAGTCCGAAGCCAATTGCTGGCCGGGAAATGCCGCGCCGGTGGATGTGGCGTCGGCGCCCTGCAACGGCGCGCCCGTCAGGGACGGCGACACAAACGCCGCCAGGTCCTGGCGAATCTGTCCGAAGGCGTACTCGGCTGTCGCGTCCAGCTCGGTGCGGTTCTTTACGACCGTCCACTCGTGGTTAATGCGCCCGAACATCACGACGCCCATGGTCGTCAGGACGCCGAGAATGGCGATGACAAGAATCAACTCGACGAGCGTGAATCCTCGCGTGCGCCGCGCATTCATCATGAGGCCTCCTTCGTCATCGCTACGGGAATGCTGCCGGACAAAACGACCTGTTGGGGGCGGTTCGCTTCCTGCCAGCGCACGACCACGAGGAGTTCGTAGCAACCCCGGCCCGCAGCGGGCTGCTTCACGAAGGCCTCCCACGCGAATTTGTCGTAGAACGCGGCCTCCGACCTGGCCGCGAGGGGGCTCGTCGGCAATGCGGCGGGCGTTGCGAACCCGGCCGTGCCCGAAGCATCCTTCAGCGTTAGGGGAGCGCCCGTCTCGGCGCTGATCGTGTCCGCCGCGGGCCACGTGTAGGCGCCCGGCCGCGCGGTGATATCCGCAAGCCGATCACGGGCCAAATCCGCCGCCACGCGCATTGAGCGTGCGTTCTTTTCGAGTTTGAGACTGCTTGTGAAGAGGGAGAGGATGATCCAGGTCGCAACGCCTAGCACGGCAAAGGCCACGAGGACTTCTACCAGCGTGAAGCCTTCCCGTCCCCTGCGACGCCGCGTACCCGAATGGTTGCGAGGTATCGGTAACACGGATTGGTCCCCTTTTCGCTTTGTGTGAGCGCCGCGCCGCGAGACCCCGCCTCCGCCGATTCGCGCCAGGGTCTTCTCCTGGTGCGGCACTGCGATCTCCCCGTCTACTGCCAATTACTGTACTTCAGAAGGCCGCTTCAAGTCAATTCCCAATCATAATAGTGAGAATATTGCAAGGAATACAAAACAGGAAACATATATCCATTTAAGTGCCCATCCAGCGTGTACGGG
>CAZFOG010000377.1:0-6020 GCA_964520685.1 uncultured Nitrospiraceae bacterium
CGATGGTGTCCATAATGTGGCGGACCATGGCGGTCTTATCCACAAAACCTTGGCCGATGCAGGTGTTCACCTGAAAGAACGCGCGCAGCCCATGTACATCCAGGACACGAGCGAGGTAGGGCACGGAGGCGTTGGTGCAGGTCGCGAGGACATGGCCGGCGGTTTTCAGCGTTTGAATAACCTCGGGGATGCCTGGAAATAAGGCGTCAGCACGCGAGATGAGTTCCAGTTCGCGTTCGTTTGCGGCCTCGACTATCCGCGCGGCATTTTCAGGCGGACACAGGCCCCCGAGCCACGCCTCATACTCCTCGACCGGCACCCCGAACGTCTGGCGAATGGCGGAAGCGTCCGGCGGAGTTACGCCGTACGCGGACAGTGTGTCCTGGATGGCCGGCACGGTAATGAGCTGTGACCGAAGCAGTGTCCCGTCGACATCAAAGATGATTAGGGCTGAATTGGACAAGATATCTTCCCTCTGAACAGTTGCTTGTCCCGTTTCGCCGGTGCCCGCATGTTCACAACCACCCGATCGTATCATTCCGGCCCGGCAAACGTGAAATGCGGGACGCTAATAGCATCGCCTCCGTTGCACTGAGCCCCTTGCGGCATGCATGATGACAGCACGTATTCGACGAACCGCGGGAGATCGTCATGGCCGCTCGAAAAGAACGCGTATGGAAATCACTCGCCCGCAAGGGGCCGGACCGCGTGCCTGTATACATGTGGTTTCACCCGTCGACGGCACGGCGCCTTGGCCGGCTTCTGGAAATTCCGGCCTCGCGTGTGGCCGAGGCCATGGGGGACGATATCAGGCAGACGTGGGTCAACAACAACTACGCCATGGAAGGCGTGGTGCACGAGCATCAGAACGAGTCGCACACCGACGCATGGGGCATCACCTGGACCAAGCAGGGCGAATTCAATCAGATCACCCGGTTTCCCCTTGCCGAAGCGTCGCCGGACGAGGTGCTTGCGTACGCGTTTCCTGAGGATTCGCTCGAGCTGCTTCTGGAGCCCATGACTCCAGTTGCCGCGCGGGCGGACGATTTCTTCATCGGCTGCGATGTCTCGCCCTGCGTATTCGAGATGTACTGGCGGCTGCGCGGGATGGAGCAGACCATGGTCGACCTGGCGGCCAGGCCCGATGTGGCCGATACGATGTTTGGCCGTTGTGCCGATTTTGCCGTGAAGCTCTCGGAGGAGGCCTGTGTCCGGTTTCTGCTCGATTGGCTGTGGACGGGCGACGACGTAGCGGGCCAGTACGGCATGCTCATGAATCCGGAACAGTGGCGCGCGTTGATCAAACCGCACCTGAGACGCGTGGCCGAGGTGGGTACGCGCCGTGGGGTTCCCGTTGCCTACCACTCCTGCGGGGCGGTGCGAGACATCATCCCCGACCTTATCGAGATCGGCATTGACGTGCTGAATCCCGTTCAATGCAATTGCCCCGGCATGAACGCATCGGAACTCAAGCACGAATTCGGCACGGACCTCGCGTTTATGGGCGGCGTCGATACGCAACAGATGCTGCCCGGCGGGTCCCCCGAGGAAGTGTATGCCGCCACGTCAGGCCTGATTGAGACCATGACGTCTGATGGCGGAGGCTACATCCTGGCGGCATCGCACACGGTTCCACCGGAAACGCCGGACGCAAACATTTTCGCCATGTACCGGGCCGCGGGGATTTCGCGCGAGGAGATCTTTGACCGGGCCGCCGCGATTCGGGCATTCTTGGAAACTGCCTGACCTTTATCGAATATAGAAGGGTTCTATTCATGATCTTCAGCGTTGTAATTGCCAGTCATTGCTGTCTTGCCTTCGCCGGAGAGAATCTTGAGACGCTCGAGCAACTCTGCCAGGCTCATCCCGAGCGCGTGCAGGGCCTCTTTGCAGCCCTGAATCTGGACCACCCCGGCCTGGGACCCGTCAAAGAGGCCGTGGCTTCGGAGAACTGGCCGGCCGCGTGCGAGGCATTGCTTACGTACTATCGCCAAGGGGAAACCGCGTCGTGGCTGCGTGCCGAAAGACCGGCGCCGGGCCAGGGGCGCGTTGAACAGGCGGACGCCATACTCGAAGGAGCATTCACCCTGTACAATGTCCCGGCCCGGGTGCCTGCGCGGCCGGACGGCGGATTGGACTGGTCCTACAACGGCCCCGACGGCGATCGTGAATGGGGTTGGGGGCTGAACCGGCAATTCTGGGCAGGAACGCTGCTGAGCGCGTTTCACGGCACCGGCAACCCCGTCTATGCCCAGTGCTACGACCGGTATATCCGGGACTGGATTCTGGCGAATCCCTATCCCGGTGAGAGGACGCGCGAACCCCAGTGGCGGGGGCTCGAGACGTTCATGCGCGTCAACGGCAGCCTGAGCCGGGGGTTCTACGAACTGCAGGATGTGCCGGAATTCACACCGGTAACGCGCATCCTTATCCTCTCGACCATACCGGATCATGCCCACTATCTTCGGCATTTCCACGCGGGGGGCGGAAACTGGATCAGCATGGAGATGAGAGGCCTCGCCACCGCCGCCGTGTGCTGGCCCGAGTTCGCGGAGGCCGATAGCTGGCTGGATTACGCCTTCGCGCGCATGCTTCCCGAGGTCGAAGAACAGGTGTATCCGGATGGGGTTCAGAAAGAGCTGACCTCGCACTACCACATCGTCACAGTGGGAAGTTTTGATAGTTTTGCGGACATTGCGCGCATTGCCGGCCGTGACGTGCCTCCAGCATTCGAGGAGGGTATTGGCGCAATGTACCACTACCTCGCCTACACCATGCGGCCTTCGGGATACGGTCTCCTTAACAACGATTCGAATCTCGACCATACCGCGCCCATCGTGCTCCGCAACGCCGACCGTTTCGAGCGCCCGGACTGGACGTACATCGCCACCAACGGCGAGAAAGGCGCCGCCCCCGAAGGGCTGCCCTCGCGCGTCTTTCCCTGGGCAGGACAACTGGTGATGCGCAGCGGATGGGAGCGCGATGCCCATTGGGCATTCTTCGATATGGGGCCGCTGGGAATCGGTCATTGGCACTACGACAAACTGCATCTCTCGGTCTCGGCGTTTGGGCGGGACATCCTGGTCGACGCAGGCCGTTATACGTATAAGGGCGGACCCTGGCGCAGTTATTTTGTGGGCTCGAAAAGCCACAACGTCATTCTCGTCGACGGGTGCGAACAGCACGACAGCGTGCGGGAAGTCTCGGAGCCCATGCAGAGCAACTACACCATCACGCCCGAGTTCGATTTTGCGCGCGGCACGTTCGCGGGGCCGTATGAAGGTCTCGAGGGCGAAGCCACGCACACGCGCGCGGTCTTGTACGTGCGCGGGCGGTACTGGCTCGTTGTGGATGCCATCGAGACCGACCGGCCGCGCGATATCACCGCGTTGTGGCATTTTCACCCCGAGTGCGCGGTGGAAACGGAGGGCTCCTCGGCGGTATCAACCGACCCGGACTCGGGCAACGTCCGCGTTACCCCGGTGTCGGCTTCTGATTGGCGCGTGAATCTGGTGCAGGGCCAGGAAGAGCCGGAGATCCAGGGCTGGTGGAGCCGCGAATACAATCACAAGACGCCTGGCGCGTGCGCCGTCTATGAGACGCATGTGGATGGTGCCGCGGTATTCGCTTGGCTGATTGTGCCCCGCCACGGCGTCGTGCCCGCGGCCCAGGCGGCCATCGAAAGCCAGGACGGGCAGAGCGTTACGGTACGCGTCGAGATACTTGGCGAGGGCCCGGACATTTTCGGCATTCCCTTCGCGGGCCCCGGCCTGGCGCGCCGCATGAAGTAAATATCTGCTAATCCCGCCGGGGCTTGCCATCGGGCAGCCGGGGTCTTTCTGGCTTTTCCGGCTCCATGGATTCCGGCTCAACCAGCGAGACTCTGATCGGACTGAGGCTCTCGAGATGTATATCGCGTTGCGGGTACGCGATGGTGATGCCGGCCTCGCGGAACAGCCGGTCGATGCGGAAACGGACATCGCTGCAAACCAGGCGAAAATCCAATGGCCGGCTCACCTCGAGCCAGAAATACACCGTAAACATCAACGCACTTTCACCAAAATCCTCGAACAAAATCACCGGCGCGGGTTCCTTGAGAATCCTGCCGTGATCCTCGACCGCCTTTTCGATGAGTTGCGCCACCTCGCGCGTGGGAGAACCGTAGGCCACGCCCACACTCACGGAGAATCGCAACACCGCGTCGGACAGGGTCCAGTTCACCACCTTCTGCTCGAGAAACACGCTGTTGGGCACCAGAATGTCCACCCCATCGAAGAGTTTTACCTGGCAGCACCGGCTGCCAATATTGACCACGCGGCCGCGGACGCCCTCGACGTCGACGATGTCGCCCACCTTGATAGGACGTTCGATGAGCATGATGATGCCGCTGATAAAGTTGTTGATGAGTGTCTGCGCACCGAAACCGACGCCGATGGCCAGGGCGCCGCCGAAAAACGCGAATACCGTGAGCGGGATTTCAACGGTGCTCAATGCAAACAGCAGAACCGCGACAATCAGCGCATAGTAGATGCCCTTTTCCAGAGATGCCGCAAAACCCTCCTCCGCGTGAAAGCGCGCGACTACAAGGGTTCGTATTCGGTGGGCCATCCTCCTGCTGAGGTAGAGTCCAAACACCAGAATAGCGAGAGCCATCACGATCTTCCTGATCGTGATGCTCGCATCCTGAACGGTGAAGAGCGGATAACTCCATACGCTCCAGAGACGCCTGAGAAATTCCGCGCCCATGCTCATCGCCGCGTCCCACTTTGATACGTGCTGTTGCCGGGCTTCGACCTCGCTCCGCAAGTGCCGCAGCACGCGCAGCACCTCGGTGATGCGCGCCACGCCCCGGCGAAACATCTCTTCGCGCTGCTCAAGGGCATCCAGCTCCTGCCGTGCCAGGGCCTCATCGCCAAATTCCGGGCGCCACGAGGCCAGGCTGCTCTGAAGATTGCGTACGAGGGCCTCGGTCTTGCGCAGGTTGGAGTCAAAGTACTTGCTCCAGTTCTCGATGCCCTGAATGCGCTCGGCTATGAGGCGGCGCACATTGTCAAGCTCAGCGTAGTCCTCCGCGTGGGCAAATTCGTACCGTTGCCGCCATAACGTCGCCTGAGTATTCCGGACGTTGATCAGCATCTGGAGCGCGTCGACCTCGGCTACCGCGGTCTCGGCCTGAGCGTGGCAGACCTCGAGGATGCGCTCGAGGCGCAGCAGTTCCGCCTGGCGGCTATCCGCATCCTCCCCCTCCGCAGGTGCCGCGTCCCGCGCCGCCCGTACCTCCTCGCGGGCTTTGCCCAAGGCGTCATCCGCTGCCGTTTTTCTTTCTCTTGCCTGTTCCAGCTCTCTCTCGTTGTCCACCACGGCTTGCTGAAAAGTCTCGAGCTTCTTCTCGAGTTCCTCGGGAAGAAATGGGGCGTTTTCCATCGCCACGGCGAGTTTTTTTTGCGCGAACGTCTGCGCCGTTTGGTGATAATCGAGCGCTTCCCGTAACCCACGCGCATCGTCCGTGAAGGCATCCAGGGCAGCCTGTGCCGCCAGGCGGGCAATCCGGGTCTTGTCGGCCCGCCACTGGATCTCGCGAAGGCCGGAGGAATCCACAGCGCGCTCGAGCGCACTTACCGCCCCCTTGTATTCACGGTCGGTGGTTGCGACACGATCGCGCAGCCTGTCGAGGTAGTCGTCGAGCATGGTCAGCTGATCACGCGCCGCCTGAATGGCCACGTCTTCCGCATAGATCTCGTCGCGCAGTTCGTCCACGAAGTCGATGCTGTAGGGAGGCGGCTCCTGAAACCCCTGCCACGCATCTATCTGCGCATCCAGATCGGCGCGCGACTCGCGCGTCTCCTGGAGTCTTTCAAGCACGGAGATGTTGCGCTGGTAGGCTTGATAGAGGGACCGCAGCAGCCCGTTGCGCTCCTCGACTTCCTTGGCGTCCACTCCAAATTGCTGCGCGGCCCCGGCTTCGGCAGCCCCCTCGGCGTTTTCGTAGTGGGCAAGCGTGACCTCGAGCTTCGTTCGCA
>CAZFOG010000378.1:0-6018 GCA_964520685.1 uncultured Nitrospiraceae bacterium
CCTGGTCCACGTAATGGGGCGAATCGGGGTGGCCGCATTGTCCCGGCGCGAGTACGTCGTACGCCTTGATGCGTTCGCCCAGCTCCACGGCCATCCAGTACGTGCCCACGTTGCGCTGGGGCACCACAAGCGGGCTTTCGCCGAGAACGGCATCGGGATCGTCGATCGCATCGCCGAACTTCCACACGCCGCGGTCGTACTGCCACTGATGGATATCGGGTCCGTGCTCGCCGGCCAGGCGCTCGTAGGCAATCGTAAAGGCCTGATACACCACTTCCTGGGGGTCGCGCCCGTGCAGGTAATCGCCCTGCAGGTCAATGCAGCGCTGCTCCGGGGCAAGCACGCGAAATGCCAGCGTCGCAAACAGGCGCAGATTATCTAGACCCATGTCGCGGCTCACCATGACCCCCAGATCCGGGGCGAACAACTGCACCATGGTCTCGGCAAGCCACTCGTTGAACAGCAATGCCCCTGGCGAGCCCATCACGTCCTTGTTGGGCCATTCCTCGAGCACCTTCATGGCTTCGACGTGTTCAGGAGGCAGGTCGGGACGGCTTCGCAGCGCTTCCAGCCCCAAGGGTTTGAAGTAGGTGGCGAGGAAATTGTTCTCGCCATTCTCGCGAATGATCGCCAGGAACTCCTCCCAGGTCACGCTCTCGTCATCCTCAAGGCACTCAAAAATCTTGACCGCCCACGTGCCCTCGGGAAACCAGCCGGGGGTCTTGACGCTGGGCTTGTTATTCCAGTTGGCAAACCATCCCTCGGGAGGATTGATGCACGCCACCTCGTCGGTGGCATTGCGGAACCCGCGCCAATCGTACTCGCCGGTGCCGGGCGTGGGCAGCCGGTCGTCGTAGCCTTCCGCCCGGATCGGAAACCGGCCGCTAACCCAGTACCCGATGTTCCCGTCAACGTCGGCCGCGAAGAAATTGTGCGTGGTGGCGACCTGGCGCACCGCGTTCTCGACGTCCTCCAGGTCCCGGGCCATATTGATGTCCAGAAACGCCATCATCGACTCGAGTTCGAGGTGCCGGAACGGCGTGGTCCGTGCGTAGGCCTTGTGTGTTGTCAGGTCCCACTTCACAATGGGCCCGTGCACGGTGCGATAGACCATATAGGGTTCCTCGTACAACCCCTCCTCCTCGAGGACCTGGATCGGCCAATCTATGACTTCCATATCCCGCCAGGCGCCATTGTGCCAATACTGATACTGGTTGTCGGGATTCAGGGTCTCCTCGAAGAAATCGGTGGCATTCAAAAGGCTCGAGGTCGTGGCCCAGGCTACGCGTTCGTTGTGGCCAATGAGAACCCCCGGAGCCCCGTGACAGGCCATGCCGGCCACGTTAAAGCCCGGTGCGTTAAGGTGCACCATGATGCACCAGGACGGCGTGTGATAGTGGACCATCGGCGCGCCGAAAAGCAGGGCGTTCCCGCTGGCGCTCCGTTCCGGACTCACGCTCCATGAGAAACTGCCCCAAGTCGTCATGAGCCCGTTTTCGTGGGCGTATCGCCGCTCCACCTCCTCGTCTTCGAGAATCGCAAGCATCACATCGGGGTTGAAATCGGGCGGGATAGCCCCCGCCACCGTATCGAACAGCGCTTCCCGGCGGTGGCTGTGGTCGGTGGTCGGAGAACACGGCACGTTCTGCGGGATCGCATCGTTAATCACCTGGCACATGAATTCGGGACCGCGAAACAGCTTGGCCATGCTGGCCAGTTGATACACACTCAGCTCCTCGCCGCCCCAATCGCCGGCCTTGGCCATGTGGTAGGCTGCGCCGGCCGCCATTTCATGGGCCTGGATCGGTTCGAAGCCAGGGGCTACCTTTGCCAAATAGGCGTTGGTGCCTTCGATGAACGCATCGAGATACACGCGCAGGTCGGGCCGAAGACCTTCGACCATCTCCCGGCATTCGGCTTCGGTGTATCCTCGGGTCCGAATGTGCTTGTCGTGCCCAATTCCTTCGGCGCCTTTGTAGCTGGCGCTGATGCCGCGCACTTCCGCCAGGCTCGCGAGAATCTGGACCGTCCTGTCCTCCATCTGCACATAGCCCTGTCCCCGGTACGCCCCCTCGATGCTCTGGGCGTAGACATGGGGCACCCCGTATTCATCGCGGAAAATGTCCACCTGCTCGCCGCCCAACTCGACTGTGTACCACCCTTCCGAAGGCACCGGCACATCGGCTTCCTCGGGCCAGTGCGCCAGACGGTACTCGCTCTCGGGCACCCTCTCCCGCAGGTCGATAGCCGTAGCAGACGCCTCCGGTTCCGCGCCCTTGTCCGCCGGACCGGAACAGCCGTACAAGACCCCCGCCGTGCCCAAAACCCACACCGCGGCTGCTAACCCGAGACTGTTAAACCAACGATTCTGGACCTCAGTTCGCATCTTGAAACCTTCTACGGCAAGTAGTGCCAAAGAATATGGACGCCGTCACGAGACAAACAGCTAGTTTAGCATTCCACACAGCACGCTTCAAAAACCTGCGCCTTCCCCAAATCAGGGCGCCCTGCTTCGCAACCGTATCTTTCCACTCGACTTTCTTCCACGGAAATCCCTATAGTTCAGGCCAGCGAAGACGCCAGGAATTCCCCTGCAAAACCGGTACAACGCCATGCGCCTTGTTGATGCCCATTGCCATCTCGAAGACGAATCGCTCCATTCCCGCCTTGACGACGTGCTCCGGGACGCCCGCGAGGCCGGGGTCTCCAGACTGTTGACCTGTGCTGTCACGCCGGAGCAATGGCCCGTCTCGGCCGGCATCGCCCGCTGCCATCCCGAGGTCGCGTTTGCCCTCGGGGTGCATCCCTGGTATGCCAAACCCGAGCACCTGCCCCGGCTCGAGCGGCTGCGCGAAGCCCGCGATCTGGGTGCCAGTGCCATTGGCGAAATCGGCCTCGACAAGAAGATCGAGGCGCCCTCGCTCGAATTCCAGACCCAGGTCTTCGAGACGCAACTTGCTATTGCGAAAGAGCTTGCGCTGCCGGTTGTCATCCATTGCCGAGGCGCGTTCAACGAACTGTTCGCCTCTTTGAAACGCATTGGGACGCCCTCCCCAGCAGGCATAATTCACGCATTCTCAGGAAATATACAATTGGCCCGCACTTTCGTCACATTCGGCCTCAAGTTTTCCCTCGGCCGAAGCCTCACCTACAAGCCCTGCAAGAAAAGAGCAGAACTGCTCCAGTTCATCTATCCCGACCATTTCCTTCTCGAGACCGACAGCCCGGACATGCCGCCCGCCGGAGCGGACCCCGATGCACCGAATGAACCGCGCAATCTCGTCTTGAACCTCCGGGGAGCGGCGGACATACTGGGGCGGGACGAATCGGAAATCGCGGAGGCCACGACCCGCAATGCACTGCAATTATTCGGTTTAGGGGGATAAATGGGCGAATGGTCCGAACGCACCCGGCTCCTGGTGGGCGATGAAGGCATCGAGTGCCTCGCCAACGCCACCGTGGTGCTTTTCGGCCTTGGCGGAGTCGGCTCGTATGCCGCCGAGGCCATCGCCCGCGCGGGGGTGGGCCACATCGTCCTGGTCGACTCGGATTGCGTTGAACCCACCAATCTCAACCGGCAACTGGTGGCGCTAAACACCACCATTGGCCGCGCGAAGGTCGAGGTGGCCCGAGAACGTATCCTGGACGTCAACCCCGGCATTCAGGTCGAAACCCACCGGGTATTCGTCACACCCGAAAACGCCCATGAATTTCTGCGGACCGATAAGGCGTATTACATCGACGCCATCGACCATCTTCCCGCCAAGCTGGCGCTCTTAAAACTGCTCCACGAGAAAAACGCTTGCTTCGTCTCGTGCATGGGGGCCGCCAGCAAGCTCGAGGTCTCGGGCATTCGCGTCGCCGATATCAGCGTAACGGCCAACTGCCCCTTGGCACGCCGCATCCGCCAGCAGCTCCGCAAAGAAGGCATCGCCCAAGGCATTCGCTGTGTCTATTCCGAGGCGCAGGAGGTACCCGGCGCCGCGAAAAACCGGGACTGTCCCAAAGGAGGCACGCATCAGCGTGCCGAAACGGGACTGTCCCAGGAGTTTTTCGCGCCGAGGACCGAAACCCCGGAATCCTTCAACAACGCCCCAAGCGCGGCGACGCGCAAAGAAGACCCCCTCGTCCGCGGAACCATCTCCTACCTGCCCGGACTCGTCGGCCTAACCGCCGCGGGGGTGATCATCAACGATATTCTGCAACGCGGCTGACATGTGTGGTCGAACGTGCGCTTACTTGCGCTCATCCGGGAAGAATACCTTGCGCTTTTCGCCGTCTTTGTGCTGGCGGTAGAGCAGGGCCGTGTGGCCGACCATTCCCACCACCTCGCTCTTCGTGCCGTCTGCGAGCGCGTCGATGAGTTCGCGTTTCTCGTCTTTGCGCTCCACAAAACGCACTTTGACCAGTTCGTGGGCCGTCAGGGCCTTATTTGTCGAATCGATCAGGGTCTCCGTGATGCCGTTTTTGCCCACCATCACGATGGGTTCGAGTTTCTGCCCGAGACCGCGAAGGAATTTCCGGTCCGCGCCGCTCAATACTCTCATTCGCCCTCCTTACGTGACGATTCATCGATTAACCGTAACGCGATACGATATTCCTCACGCCCGGCGAACGGCAACACCAGCACGAGTTTGGCGTGGCTCAACGACGAATGCCCGTCTTTGGTGTAAGGATTGTGGTGTCTCGCCGGCCACACCAGCGACGCTCTTTCCGGCATGGACACTCGTAACCCGGCATAGTCAACGTATGCCCCGGCCCCGCTGGAAGTCAGGGTGAATCCTTCTTCATTAAGTTCATGCGAAACGCCTTTCGCGTCCGTCAATACGTTCGCTCGATGCAAAAACGGCACGTGAGCCTTGGCTCGCCGGCCCGCGGGTGCGCGGTACGTGAGCGTCAATGTGCCATCCGCTTCGGGGCGGACCGACGCCTCGCATGCGGCGCCGCCGTACTCCAGCTCGAGCACCGAGGCGTCCTCCGCGCCGGCGATCCTGGCCGTCGTAGGTGTCCACAGCAGATCGATATCCGGGCGGAAGTCCGGCGTCTCATCGCCCTCCGTGTGGCACAGCAGGGACGTGTCGCCCACCGTAAACGTTGACCACAACGGCTGCAGCTTCGTCTGCCCGCCCCCGATGACTAGCCCGAGCGCATCATGGTAGACATCCACCAGATTTTGCCGGTCCTGGATCCACCGGCTGGTCGAAATCTCGCACGCATACCCCGCCATGGCCCATTGCCACGGCGCATCGCGCCGGATCAGCATCCGGTCTGCGTCCAGCATGCGCGCAAACACGTCCGACGACGACGGCGGCATGACGACCTCGCCGTCGCCCCCGTAAAGTAACATCGAGGCCGCGTAGTCGCCCGACACCAGCCTCCCGTTTGAACCGGCGTAGAGCGCGAGCTGCTGCAACAGGAATCCCCGCCCCTCGGGCGACCACGAGAAGCCGACGTTCCCGGTCGTGGCGCCTCCATGATAAATCTGACGCTCGTCGATGCACGCCACCGGCGACCCGTCGGGCCACAATACGCTGGCGTGAAACAGGGCCGCGCGCTGCAACGCCTCCAGTGCAGCGGGCTCCTTCGAGCAGTGGTAATAGGTGCCGAGGGCATCCACGTATACGGCGTTGTAGCCTACGACGGGGCCGCAGTGTTCGGACCAGTAACCGCCCTCGGATTGCTCCTCGACGACGCGCGCCATGAAGCCCTTTGCGGCATCGCGCCAGTCCTGGTTGTCGAAACACTGGCCCGCGATGTGCAACGCCATGGCATGGTGCGCCGGGATGTTGTGCACGCCGCCGTCCATGTACTTGCGGATGCCCGAAAAGCCCAGCAGCAGCCCCTGTTCCCATTTCGCGCGGGATTCTTCGGGCAGCGCGTTCTTCACAAGTGAATACGCGCGGACCCAGCGGCTGTAGGTCCAGGGCATGTGGATTTGACCCCATGTCGAGTTATCCTTCTTCCGGAAGGTCCACATGCCCGCTTCGTCCATATCATCGACCAGGGCGTTGCCGCCGC
>CAZFOG010000379.1:0-6018 GCA_964520685.1 uncultured Nitrospiraceae bacterium
GGACCGCGTCATTTATGGATTTCACATGTACCTTCCCCACCAGTTCACCCACCAGGGCGTCCATGGCTCGCCTGTCGGCTTGAATTACCCTGGCGAAATCGCAGGCGAATTCTGGGACAAAGAACGCCTCCGTCAGGCCATGCTGCCCGCCATCGAGTTCCAGCGCGAGTTCAATGTCCACATTCATGTGGGAGAATTCAGCGCCATTCGATGGGCGCCGGACGACAGCGCCTATCGCTACCTCCGTGATGTGATTGACCTCTTCGAGGAATACGGTTGGGACTGGACCTATCACGCCTTCCGCGAGTGGGACGGCTGGAGCGTCGAACACGGCCCCGATCCGGAGAATCACAAGCCTTCCGAAACGCCCACGCAACGCCAGCAATTGCTGCTCGGTTGGTTCGCAGAGAATGAAAAGCCGGAGTGGTTTAGTGGGAAGCAAACTGAGAAGTAGCGAAAGGATGGAGTAAGAAACCAATGAAAACATGCCTGCTGACCGTGTGCGTTACCGTCTTGACCGCGACTCTTGAAGCCCAAGAGCCCGCCGTGAATATCCCCCGCGGCGAAACGCCCCTCGCGGATATCGGAGTTTATGCAGTGGCGTACCAATCTTACGGAGGGGAGGTCGTTACGATGCCCGCCTCGTGGATGGGCCATTTTGATCCGGTCTGCGGCATTTCCTATGTCCCCCACGAGCGATTGCTCGAGCGTGACGCCATCTTGCTGCATTCGCCCTGGCACGTGCCGCCCGGCAAGGTGTGGGTCGATTACCGCCTGAAACTCCCCCAGGTCTCCCCCATTGCCCTCTCTTTTGGCATCACCATGAGCCCCACGGCTGCCGAACCCGGCAAGAGCGATGGCGTCACCTTCAGCGCATATGTCATCGCCGACGGAACAGAAACCGCCTTGATGCGCGAGCACTACGCGAAAGCCGAGTGGAAAGATTTCAGCTTCGATCTCACCCCCCACGCCGGGAAGACCGTCACCCTGCGGCTCCAGGCCGAGCCTGGCCCCAAAAACAGTCCCAGCTTCGATTATTCGTATTTCGGCGGACCGGGCATTCTCTGCGGGACCAAGAGCGCAGGCGAAGAAGATTTATTAAAACGTTTGACCTCCGCGAAGGCTTATCTCGAAACCCGCCACGCCGATGTATCCCTCCTCAGCAACGACTCAAACCGGGGTGTGACGCCCTCCAATCTGCTCCCCCACGCTAACGCGGTGACCCAGACTGACACCGCCTACCGTTTCGAATACACCGCCGCCGACTGCCGCATCGTGTACACGTACGAAGCCCGGACGGGGACCCTCGACGATTTCACGGTACAGATAGACGACGCCCCTGTTTTCTGCCCCGCCATGGGGGGGGGTATCACCGCCCAGGCGCCCGAAACGGATGTCCCCCCCCACCGGCTCGAAAATGGCCGCGTCGTCTCGGCCTCGCTGGACAACACCGCCAATGCGCTCACTATCACGTGGGCGTATCCCGTTGGGGCGGACACCATCGAGGCCGTCTGGACATTCGGGATTTCTGGAAAGGCTCTCACCGTCCGCGTGGATACCGCCCAACCCGTCGCAACCGCCTTCTCGCTGGGACACAATGGTGGCGCGCCCTTCCGGAAGACCTTCGGCGTGCCTTACCTCCAGGGTTCCGTGGCGTACCTGACCGAACAAAACGTCTACACGTGCCGTTATCTGGACTGGACACGGTCTCATGCTTCGCGCTGCCCGCAAGGTGAGGCCGCTTACGAGCCCAAGACCGACGGCACGCGCAATCCGCTGCATGAAGAAGGCTACATCGCCGTCTCGCCCAACGTTCAGGAAACATTGCCCAACATTCCTCACCCGCCTTCCCCCTACCTGGAACTCCTGGGCCCGAAAATCATGCTCGACATCTGGAACCACCACAAGGGTACGTACGCGGGCGACGGCGAAAACCTGCGCGACCTGAAAGACAACGGCGTCGACCACCTGGCGATCATCTCCCACGTCTGGCAACGCTACGGATACGACGTGAAACTGCCCGACCATATTCCTCCGAATCCGGCGTTCGGCGGCCGCGAGGGGATGGAACAGTTCGCCCGGGCCGCCAATGAGTGCGGCTACGTGTGGTCCCTTCACGAAAACTACATCGACCTCTACCCCGACGCTCCCTCCTACGATCCCACGGCCCGTGTACTCCGGTCCGACGGCTCCCCGTCGCCCGCCTGGTTCAACCAGGGCACCGGTATTCAGAGTTTTGGGCTCAAGTGCAACCGGGCCCTCGAGTTTGCCAAAGCAAACGCGCCCTTTATCCACGAATGGTTTCAGACCAACGCCGCCTACCTCGATGTGCACACCTGCGTACCGCCCTGGCACCAGCTCGACCACGAAGGGGGCCAGCCTTTGGCCGCCATGGCTCTGGCCAAGGTCAAATACGACTCGGAGCTGTTTCAGTACATGCGGGACACCCACAAGGGACCCCTCTTCGGCGAAGGCAACAACCATTTTTACTGGGCGGGACTTTGTGATGGTGCCGAGGCACAGGTGAACGGCGGCGAAGACCACCGTCCCTTCCTGGATTTTGACCTGCTGAAAATCCACCCCCAGATGGTCAACCACGGCATGGGCTATTACGAACGCTGGTTCCGACAAGGCTATAACCACGCATGGGGGCACGACGCGGGCTCGGTTGAACAAGTCGACAAATACCGCGCCCAGGAAGTTGCCTACGGGCACGCCGGGTTTATCGGGAATGCCCAGACCAACAACGTCCAGTGGGTGGCCAAAGAGCATCACATGATGCATCCCATTCAGCGGCTGTATGGCACATCCAAACCCATCGAGCTTGCGTACGCCATCGGGGATGATTTCGTGCCTGCCAGCGTCGCCCTCGCCGTGGGGCAGCGCGAACGCCAGCGCATCCGCTACGACTCCGGCCTTACCGTCTGGGTCAACTGGGCCGCCGAGGATTGGCACGTCGAAGGATACACCTTGCCCCAGTGGGGATTCCTGGCCCTCGGCCCCGGCACCCAAGTGGCAACGTATACGATGAATGGCCATTTCGCGGATTACGCGGAGTGTCCCGAGTTCCTCTTCGTTGATGCGCGCACTTCATTCAATACACCGTATCGTGAGAATGCAAAGGATATCGAGCCGCGCCTGAAATCCTTCGAGTATCTCGGCGCCAAGAAGGCCCGCATCACGTACGAGTGGCACGTCCAAGAGGACCTTAATAAGGATTACCACTGTTTCGTCCACTTCACCAGTGACAACAGCGAGAATCCCGAGGCCATCGTCTTCCAGCAGGATCATGGGCTGCCCAAACCCGCCAGCCAATGGCGCAAAGGCGACGTCATCGTCGATGGACCCCACGAAATCACCCTCCCCGAAGGCAAACAGAAGAGCTTCAACGTACTTATCGGCTTGTTCGACGGGCCGCGGGTCGCTCTCAAAGGGATCGAGGAGTCGCAAGGACGTTACCTGATCGGAATTCTCGATGTGTACCGCGAGAACGGTCAAATCGCCGGTGTTTCGCTCGGCGATTTGGAGCAAGCGCGTGCACGCTACGCCTTCGGCAAAGCCGATTTTGACGCCCACATGAATCCCGAAGGCACGTGGCTCGATTTTGGCCCCGTAGGTACCGACGGTTCCGTCAAGATAAACCTCGAGCCCAGGCGATTGACCGTATTCCCATACCCCCGGGAAACGGAATTTCGTGTCCAGATCAACCTTGCTGCCTTCGCGGCAAAGTCCGGCGCGCGCAACGTACGCGTCGAAGCCATTGCCGCGGGTTCGCAAGAGAATATGGGTTCGGTGGAGCACGAACGGGATGGCGATATGTTGAAATTCCCGGTTGGCGGGCCGGGAGCCGGACGCTATATCGTGGAGTGGGATTAATCCACTGTAATTAACTGCAATTCAGGCAAGGAGTTGTTCAATGCGGAAACATGTCTTGCTCGTTTCCATTATTGGAGCCGTTTTTGCCGCATGTCCAGTCGAAGCCCAAGTCAGTGCGGAAACGCCCGGCTATTTCCCTTTCTGGGTGCCGCCCTTCGATAACGAGGCGTCGTTTACGGACATGTCGTTCCTGAATGCCGAACCTGCGGGCGCGGCGGGCCGGGCAATCATACGCGACGGCCATTTCTACGACGCCACCGGCAACCGCCTGCGCCTTATGGGCAGTAACGTTACCTTCGCGGGAGCGTTTCCGCCCAAAGAAGATGCGCCGAGAATCGCCGCCCAGTTGCGGAAACTGGGCATGAACGTCATCCGCTTCCACCATCTCGACATGCACAACGCGCCAAGTGGCATCTGGAGTGAAGACCGCACCTCTTTTGACCCTGACCAGGTGGACAAACTTGATTGGTTCATCCACCACCTCAAGCTGAACGGCATTTACATCAATCTCAACCTGCACGTCTCGCGCACCTACCCCGGCATCACGGACGACATGCCGCGGGCCTTTCGATTTGGGAAGGGCGTCGATAACTTCTACCCCGCGTTTATCCAAATGCAAAAGGACTACGCCAGGCACATTCTCACCCATGAAAACCCATACACCGCCACCACCTATGCCAAAGACCCCGCCGTCATCGTGGTCGAACTCAACAATGAGAACGCCCTCACGGACAAATCCATCAACGATTTGCGTCATCTTCCCGAGCCGTTCCTGTCGGTGCTCACCGGTATGTGGCGAGACTGGCTGAAGGAACAAATGGGAACTACGGAAGCGCTCCGTACGCGCTGGGAGACGGTCGACGAACCCCTCGGCGACGAACTCCTTACCAACGGCGACTTCTCGAACGGCGTACATCGCTGGATCTTCGAGCAGGGTGGCGGCGCTGAACTCGCTGCGGGAATCGTAGATGACAATGGCGCCCCCTCGAAACGCGCCCTGCATGTGACGACCCTCAAACAGGGCCGTGATTCCTGGAACCTTCAGTTTCACCAGACCAGCCTTGATCTTCAGGAATCCGCGCCCTATACCTTTAGCTTCTGGGCACGGGCGAACGAACCCTGCGACATCAATGCGAACGTGCGCCTTGATCAGGATCCCTGGAGCGGCTGTGGGCTCGCTTTGAACGTGCCCCTCAGCACCGAATGGAAGCGCTACGAGTACACGTTCAAAAGTGAGGGAACGCGACCGAACCATTGCCGCGCCGGGTTTAACCTCAACAACCGCATCGGTGAATTCTGGTTCACCGATGTTTCTCTGCGCCGTGGAGGCTGGATTGGACTCCCGCCGGACCAGACCCTCGAAGCAGGCAATATCCCCATTCCTCCTGGAGACGCCGGCCCAAAGGTCATCCGCGATTTCTACCGTTTCTTGTCTGACACCGAATGCGGCTACGTCGAGGAAATGATGGATTTTTTGCGAAACGACCTCGGCGTCGAGGCCTTTCTCTGCGACACGCAGGCCAGTTACGGCAAGGCGTACGGCATCTATCGTGAGGCCAGCCATAGCGATTTCATCGATATGCATTCGTATTGGCAACACCCCAACTTCCCCGGAATACCCTGGGACGGGAACAATTGGTTCATCTCGAACACGTCGATGATTGCCGAACCCGGCGGCGGCACCCTTTCGCGCCTCGCCTGGTTCAAGATGGCAGGCAAACCCTATACCGTGAGTGAATACGACCATCCCGCCCCGAGTGATTATGCCGTCGAAATGTTCCCGTTGCTTGCCTCCTTTGCGGCCTTCCAGGACTGGGACGGTTTCTACCAGTTCAACTACTCCGCCAGCACCATTTCCCCCGATGATCAGCGATTGGCCGGGTACTTCACCCTGTGGAATCATCCGGGTAAGCTCGTGTTTCTCCCAGTGGCCGCCGTGATGTTCCGCACCGGAGCCGTGGCTGCCGGAAGGGACCGTGTCCTGGTCGATGTCTATGCGGACGACGTGCGCGAACAGGACGCCTTTGGATGGTCCTTCCTCAATGAACTGGCGCCGGCGACGTACCATCGCCCGGTCGGGTTCCGCATGAACCCCGGCACGGGAGGCGTCATCCCGCCCGCAATCGCCGCCCCCGAAAAGCC
>CAZFOG010000380.1:0-5928 GCA_964520685.1 uncultured Nitrospiraceae bacterium
AATGGGAATGCCCCGTACCGAAGACGTGCCAGACGCCCCCGTTCATGAGACTCCCCGCAATCAGGTCCGCCGCTTCACGGATGGATTCGGCCTGGGTCTCTTCTACCCGGTCGAGCAGTACGCGGCCTGCATTGAAAAACTCAAGCATGAAACCTCCTTTGTTTGCTTCTGATTCCGTCGACTATTTTGCCACGCTGTCCGGATCAAACGGCTCGGGCAACCCAGCGATGTGTCCAAGCCAATCCCGGTAGTCGCCCTGTGTAAACGGGGGCGTCCCCGAGATGTAGTGATTGCCGAACGCTTTGCCGTCTATTGCCCAGTGGATTAGATACAGCCGCTTCTCGCTTGCATACGTGCGAATACGGCCAACCTGCCAGTTCTGCAGAGCAGGTATTGTCATCTCTCCCGTGCACAGGATTTCATCGTCAATACCACTCACCTCGAAACGCAGGGCGGCGTCCTGCAGGGTGTCGTTCGCCGCGATGACGGGCAGGTACTTGTCCCTGCCGGGTTCCCCCAACATCACGCACACCGGCCGCTGCACCCGCCGGATGTACCAGTACGCCAGCTTCTTTCCGAAATAATAGTCCACGACCGCGTCGGAGAACTGCGGCCATCCGTCGAGCACGTTCCACCACAGGATGCCGCTCGTTCGCCATTTGCGCTGTCGCGTGGACTCGATAAAGTACTTTTTGGCTTCCGCCTGCACGATTTGGCTGGCCAACGCGAAGTCCTCGAGCGTTTCGGGGATCGCGCCAAAGTACTCGCGAATCTGGTTCGCCATGAGCTTAATGCGATTGCGGTCCGCGGCGTTGTGGCCCAGGTGCGAGACGTCATGGACACGCCACTGAGGGTTGTTTTCCCAGGGCCACAACCCCTCTTCGGAGATGAAACGCCGGATGGACGATACGTTCGGGCAGCCGTGGTATCCGATCTCCCCGATGAAGTTCGCGGTGTGCTGCGTGTAATGGGGGCTCTTGAAATACCCGCGCGCTCCCCACAGGTGCTGTTCGGGAAGGTCGCCTCGAGCGTCCGGCGACCGGTACGGCGAACTCGGCACGTAATGGCGGCCGGGGTCGTGACGGTGAACGATCCGGGGAAGCACTTCGCGCGTGATCCGGTTGTGCTCGGGGGACAGGCCATCCGACGTATAGCATTCGTCGATTTCATTGTCGCCGCACCACAACGCCAGCGACGGATGGTTGCGCAACCGCCTTACAACGGTCTCCGCCTCCCCGCGCACCCGTTCAAGAAACGCGTCGTCCTGCGGATACCGGCAACACGCAAAGGCAAAATCCTGCCAGACCAATATGCCTTTCTCGTCGCAAAGGTCGAAAAACGCATGGTCTTCGTACACGTTGCCGCCCCAGCAGCGAATCATGTTGCACCCAAGATCGTCTGCCAGGCCGATGGCATCGGGCAGGCGGTCGGCGTCCCGGCTGTGGAACGCGTCCAGGGGAACCCAATTCGTGCCGCGCACCATGATAGGCTCAGTATTGACGCGAAACACGAAATGGCCCTCCGGCTCGGGCGGTTCGTCGTACCGGCACACGTCCGGGCTCCGGGAGCCCAGCGCATGCGGGATACCGGCGCTCGCAGTGCGGTCCACTTTGATAGTCCGGATGCCGATGCGGTCCGTCCGCTCGGCGACCGCTTCCCCGGCGCACATCAGGCGTGCCGTGACGCAGTACAGATTGGCGTCTCCATAGCCGTTAGGCCACCAGAGGCGCGCGCCGGGCACGGGGATACGGCAGGCGTCCGCTGCGAACTCCAGCGGCCACGTATACTCGAAACGATGACCACCACACACGCCTTCAAAATGCACCGTGTAGCCCATGAGGTCCAGAGCCGGAGACCGAACCTCAAACATCGCCGCCAGCACAGCGCCCTGCTCGTTTATCTCGAGGGTCCGGTAATAGACCTGCTCGAATCCGTGTGCGGTACGAGGTTCGAGGCGCACGTCGCGCCAAATGCCGGCCGACACTGCCCGGGGCATGATGTCCCAACCCCACATATGCGGAGCCTTTCGTACATGCAACCCTTCCATGCGGTGTTCCCAGCTCAGCATTGAAGCCTCGTACCGGCCCCGGCGCGCTCGGACCATCGCCGGCTCGATACGCACGTGCACCTGGTTCCGTCCCGGCCGCAACGCCCCGCCGGTTGCGAAACGGTGGGGGATGAGCATGTTGTCGCTCCGCCCCAGTTCCACCCCGTTCAGCCAGATCGTGGCGTAGGTGTCGAGGCCGTCGAAGACAAGGTCCCAATCGTCGCAGGCCGCGGTGCACTCAAACTCGAATTCCCGCGCATACCACCATTCGCAGGTCTCCAGCGGCCGCAGTAACCGGATGTTCTCGCCAACGAACGGATCAGGCAGCTTGCCCGCCCGGCACAAGTCCAATTCAACGTTGCCAGGGACCGTCGCGGGCGCCCTTGTCGCCGTACATCCCGCCAGTTCTCTCGGGTTTCTTGGCGCGCCGGCCGACGTCTCCAAGCAGGTAAGCGTCCAGGGGCCGTTGAGTGAAATGCTATCCATGGGTCTCTTCGTCTCTCCGCGAGGGAACGTTCAGGGCCTGTCTTACCATAATGTCCCGGCCGGATGCCAGATTGAATCTATTGATTCCGGGGACAATCTTGCAGAATATACTGGTGTCCTGAGTGTATTATAGTCCGGAAGCACGGGGGAGGGGAGAGTGATCATGCCCGGATTCGATCCATACGATAAGGGCCACGCAGGTCTCGACTGGGGCAGTCTCCTGAACAGCGTCATGACGCTGCTGCAGATTGCCACGGGACTATTCGGCGGAGTGCTTCTCGTCGTTGCGTTCATATATGCACTCCGTGTATTTGATGTGGTAGAGAACTTCGTCTCGCATCCCGACCGCATGGCCGAGTATGTCCAGGTTATCCGGCAGGGCGATTCCCTGCTGCCACCACCCGCGGAACAGCTCTCAACGGAACCCACGGAACCGCCTTCGGAACCGGACAACGCGACACCCGCTCCTCCTGCAAAATTGGCCAGGAAATCCGCGCCCATGACCAATGCCGATGTCTTTGAACGTGCCGCAGACCGGGTGCTGGTAGTGCTCATCATGGCCGTCTATGCCTTCATCCCTATCGGCATGGCGCTCGTTGGGCTCAAAATCGTCGTTGCAATGATTTCCCGGAAACCGGCGAAGAAAGCGCTGCCGGAAGCTGATGAGGACGAGGAGGACGGGGAACCAGCGCCGGATGCAGGGGATGCTGGATTGCCGCGGCGGATAGGATAAGCCCGGCACGCCGTGGGACGGCCAGGCCTGAAAGAAGATGATCCCCCGGGTGCCCGCAGGGTATCCTGTCTGCCAAAGAGTCTCGAACGCACTCAAAATCAGGAGGACCGTTGTGAACACGAATCGCAGTATTTCCAGAAGAACGTTTCTCGTATCGTCTGCCGCCGGGGCGGCCACCCTCGGGTGGGGGCTCGAAACCCGCGCGCAGGAGCCGAAGACCGACCGGTGGATACTGCTGGCCGACACGCACATCCCCGGCGACCGCGAGAAGGCCGAGGGAAAACCGCCCATCAAACCCGTCGAGAAACTCGCGGTCATGCGCGACGGGGTGCTCGGGTTGGATTACACGCCTGCGGGATTACTCATTGCAGGCGATTGCGTGTTTCTCCACGGCGAGCACGACGATTACGTGACACTCAAGGAAGAATTGCAGCCTCTTGTCGATAAGAACATCCCGCTCCACATGTCCATGGGCAACCACGACAACCGCGAACGGTTCTGGGGGGTCTTCCCCGAGCATCAGAAACGGAGCGCGGGCTCGGTCGAGGGTAAGCATGCCTACATCCTGGATGCTCCCAACGCGGCATGGTTCATTCTCGATTCCAACCGCGAAACCGATTTCACCCCGGGAGAATTCGGCCCGGCCCAGTTGGAGTGGCTGGCAAAAGAACTGGATGCGCGCCCCGACAAGCCCGCTCTGCTGATGGCGCACCATTATCCCGAGGGCGAGAACGGCCTGCTCGACTTCGAACCGTTCTGGAAGGTTATCCAGCCCCGCAAGCAGGTCAAAGCCTTCTTCTACGGCCATAGCCATGTGTGGTCACAGAAAGAACGAGAGGGTGTGCATCTCGTCAATCTTCCCGCTCTCGCGTGGTTGTTCAGCGAGGAGGGGATTCCACGTGCGTGGGTCGAGGCAGCGGTCCACGAAGACGGCGCGGACTTGGCCGTGAACGTCATGAACGGTGTCGCTCTGCCAGAAGGCGGAAAATACACGCTGAATTGGAGGGCGTGAGGCGGGGAGAAGCTCTGGAAGTGGACCTGATGGATATGATGGACAGCATGGACCTCCGGGAGCGTCCATAATGTCCATAATGTCCATATCGTCCATGACCCACGATACGCCGTTTCTGTTCCCGCTGTGACATGGTCTCCCGACCGTGTCACTCTTATGACCGCAGGTCTCCAATCCTTTCCATCACCCCATGGAACGCGCTCTCGTGCGTATGGTAAAGTCAGGCATCGACATCACTCCGTGCTGCTTCCCAGGGGGGTATTCATGAGCACGACGGTTTTCGTTATCGCGTGCGCGGCCCAGGCTTTGACGCTCGAGGACATTGCGGACGCATACGCCCGGAAAGAGGCCGCGCTCGGCGCGTACTCCGTCCGATTCGAAGAGACGAGCACGTTCCAGGAAGACAATGGGGAGGAGGTCCCTACAAAGGATGTTTATTCATTAACGGTAGACGGCCCCCGCTATCGCATCGAGGAGCGCATGCTTGAACCGGGCGACTTGGCGGGATTTGAGCATGTTTCCGTCTGCAACGGTACCGAGTACCGAAGATTAGAGAAAATGCAAGATGGTACGCCGTATAAAGTCCAAATTCTCAAGAACAAGACCTACGAGCGGCCAAATTATGTCGCAGATCCTGTGCGCCTGTCCGGATTGTCGCGGGAAGCCGTTCCGTTTTCCACGTATGGGTATACAATGGATGTGCAGGCTATCGTGCGGGCCCCAGGGGCCAGACTTGAGCCGGAGCCCGTTCTTGTAGAAGGCGATCGGGCCTGGGGCGTGAGGGGAGCGGTGAGCTTTGATGAGCCAAACTCTGGATATGGCCGGTTCTGCCTGCTCTGGTTTTCGGAAAAGCGAAACCTCGCGCTTCTGAAATGCGCCCTTTACGAATCTGAACCTTCACATCCGGAAGAACCGCATCTCGAAATCACGTTTTCGGATTTCTTCGAGGTTCAGGATGGACTCTGGTTTCCTGAACACATTCTCGCTGAGTGGGTCGGACACGAAGAAGAGCCTCTCAAGAGAGCAACCAACTTCAAGATAAACGTGCTCGAACTCGAGACCGAGGTCCAGGTAACGGACGAGATGTTCCATCTCGCCGTGCCCGAAGACGTTTTTGTAATGGACGACGGTCGTTCTTATCGCGATACGGAGTCCTGGCGCAGGTCCAGGAAAATCGGTCACTTCGCCGAATGGTTTTCGGAAGCTACCGGCATCAACCTCAAGCAGGTACGCAATGTCTTGATATTCCTCCTCGTCCTCGTGCTCGGATACTTCCTCTTCTTTCGGGAAAAAGAGAAACGCGAGAGCATCGAATAACCCCGCCATTCGCCTTACCGGAATTATCGGCGCCATGGCCTATGCGTTCATGCCGTCCATCAAGTCCATAAAGTCCATACGTTTTCTTGCCATGGAAAGCCCATTCCCTCCTGTGATAAAGTCGGACATCGGCATCACGCAGGGCTGCGTATCAAGGGGGTATTCATGAACACGACGGTTTTCCTCATTGCCTGTACCGGGCTCTTTTCAGGCGCCACCGAGGACGGCGTCATCCACTTCGTCCGTGACGGCGAGCCACTGGCGGTGCGATACGCGGCGCACGAGTGGAGCCGCGGTGCCGGGTATGTCGAGTTCAAGGGCGAATCCAAAGGC